>CAJVYU010000164.1 GCA_913009735.1 uncultured Fidelibacterota bacterium | reverse complement strand
AGATTATGTTAAGAGTGTAATGTGACACTACGATGTGTGTGGAGTTCAGACGTGTTGTCTTCCGATCTCTTTTTTTATTTTTTATTTTTTTTTTTCAAGCAGAAGACGGCATACGAGATAAAGGAATGTGACTGGAGTTCAGACGTGTGCTCTTCCGATCTGGAAACCTGGCTGTATTGAAAGTCATTGGAGGCGATTTTCAACAGGAAGAAGTAGCCTTTTCCTATTCTAAAGAAGATAAAATTGTATTGCCGCCATTCCAACTCCACAAAGTTCCGTATTATTATGAAAAACAAACCGTTAAACGGGTAGAAGGTTTTTTAGACTCTGCCCGGATAGATAGTGGGGAAATACTGTTTGCCAGACTAATTGAAGGGCAGCAAGTTGCAAAATATCCCAAACGAGGAGAAGAGCGGAATATTACCGCTTCAATAGACTCGATTTATAACAGTTCTACTCCAAGTGCATCAAAAGTAAACGTATTTATATACAGTACACCGAATAATGCTGAGCTGATAATCGACGGAAAGATTCTAGGTAAAACACCCATAGAAAATTTAGACTTGGCAGTCGGGTTACATTCATTCAAACTGACGAAGAAAAACTATGTCCCAATAGAGAAGAAATTGGATATCCAACCATCCAAAAAAGTAAAAATGGAATTTCGGTTGAACCGATTAAATATCATCCATTTTTCATCAAAAGAAGAGGGACTGAAGTATGTATTAGACGAAAAATATGAATGGTGGAATAAACGCATAAAGCTACAGCTTGAGTCTGGAAAACATACACTAAAGGTGTACAAAGGCGGTGAAATGATAAAGGAACAGGTATTGGATATAGATTGGAATGACCGTTTGGAATTTTCTCTATTAGATACATTTGCAGCTAATAAAGATTCAACTTAATTTCGCGCTTAAAAAAATATTTTACTTTAATCAAATGAGGAAATTATGGCTCACTTACCCACGTTAAATCACACAACAGATTCTTTAGATAGAATAAAAGCAGATGCAATTTCTATAGGAATTTTTGAAGACGGATCTCTAACATCTCGCGGAAAGACCATTGATGGAATAATTAATGGACAAATTTCAAGCGCATTTGGTCGCGGCAACATCAATGGAAAAGAAGGTGAAACAACCATCTTTTATTCTGATCATGCACTTGTTATTGTTATCGGACTGGGAAAATCGGAAGAATTTGATACTGAATCCATTCGTAAAGCAGGCGGGACTTTGGCCAAAAAAGCCATTGCTAAAAAATTCGCCCACATTGCTTGCGAAAATTATGGAGGAAAGAGTATTGCTTCTTTTGGACAAGCGTTAGCTGAAGGGCTCATTATGGGCAGTTACCAGTTCAACGATTATCTGATCAAAAAGAAGGATGAATTGTTTGAACTGGAAAAAGTGACAGTTTCAGGTGGATCAATACCCGGATTGGAAAAAGGTGTTATCGTCGCAAATAGCGTCTGTTTTGCCCGTGATTTGGGCAATCATCCCGGCAATGTAACTACGCCGACCCGGTTAGCCGATGAAGCCAAAAAGATCGGCCGTAAAGGAAAAATGAAGGTGGTCGTCTTTGATCGTGAAAAAATTACTGAAATGGGTATGGGTGGATTAGCCGGTGTTGCCGCCGGAACGGATGAGCCGCCAAAATTTATCCTCATGGAATATTGGGGCACGAAAAAATCGGTTAAACCGAAAGTACTGGTTGGTAAAGGCCTGACCTTTGACTCAGGCGGCATTTCTATCAAACCCGCCGCGAAAATGGATGAAATGAAATTTGATATGTGTGGATCAGCAGTTGTTTTGGGATGTATGAATGCCATAGCCGCTTTGAAACCGAAAATCAATGTTGTGGCTGCCATTTCATCCACAGAAAACATGAGCGGTGGCAAAGCATGCAAACCCGGTGATATTCTCACTGCTTATAATGGCAAAACCATGGAAGTGCTAAACACCGATGCGGAAGGGCGCCTCATTTTGGCCGATGCCTTAAGCTATGTCAGCAAACATTATAATCCGGCATTCATTTTTGATTTTGCCACATTGACCGGCGCCGTGCTTATAGCTTTGGGACATATCGCCACGGGCATCATGGGCACCGATGAAAAGCTCATCGAGACGGTGAAGAAGTCCTCTGAAAAAACCGGCGAGAAGGTCTGGGAATTTCCATTATGGGAAGAATATTGTGACCAGATTCAATCCAAGGTTGCCGATGTACAAAACACGGGTGCTCCCAGGGAGGCGGGAACCATTGCAGCCGGTGCATTCTTAAAAGAATTTGTGGGCAAAGACATTCCCTGGTGCCATTTTGACATAGCGGGGACTGCATATGGTGTAAAAGAAAATCCCTACGGTCCGAAAGCCGGAGCCACAGGGAATATAATTCGACTTGTGTTGGATACATTGGATGTTTAATGGGTGAACGGTAACTGGTAGAGTGGTCGGTGGTAGCTAGTGAGTAGTTTTCCAACCAGGGAAGATGCGTTAGCACTTCTTCATGAATATACAGAGAGCGATTCCCTTCGCAGGCATGCCTTGGGCATAGAACAGGCCATGCGGAAGATGGCGGAGAAATATCATGGTGATCCGGACGAATGGGGATTAACAGGCCTGCTTCATGATTTTGACTATGAAATGTTTCCAACAGAAAAAGAACACCCTTATAAAGGCAATGCCATTTTAAAAGAAAAGGGTTATCCTGATTCCATTTGCAATGCCATCATGGGTCATGCTGCCTATACTGGTGTCCCACGAGAAACAGACATGGCCAAAGCATTATTTGCTGTGGATGAGTTAACAGGATTTATTTTCGCTGTTACCTATGTTCGGCCTTCCAAATCCATTTTTGAAGTCAAACCCAAATCCGTGAAGAAAAAACTGAAACAAAGATCGTTTGCTGCCAGTGTTAACCGAAATGACATTTTTCAGGGCATCGAAGAATTAGACGTGGATTTAACGGAACATATCCAATTTGTCATTGATGCACTAAAGGGAAAAGCGGAGGAGTTGGGATTAAAGGGGTCTCCCAACATTACGCCTTCGTGAGATAGTCACTGGTGAACGGTGATTTATAGCTGGTAACTTATTATTGCTGTGCAATGGTAACTATGATGGGGTACACTGACTGTGTCAGTATTGCATTTACGTAGGCAATGCATTCCAAGAATAAAAATAGGAGCTGGTTAGCAGTATTGGATATCACTATTAACCAGTTACCAATCACCATTTTAACTTAGTTTCTAACATGACTTTCATAAACGGAATTTTATTATTACTCCTCGGTGTTGCTGTTGGTGTTGTTATTGCGCTCATATTAAAGCGTAAAAGCGCCCCGGACGAGCGGCAAATAGAAGATGCATTAAAAGAAGCAAAAGATAGTCTTTCTAAAGAAGCAAAAGACGCATTCGGAAGTCTTTCAAACGATGCGTTGAATCAAAATATCGAAACATTCATGAAAATTGCCGAAAGCAAATTTGGTGATTTAATGAAAAGCAGTGACGCCCAATTGGATGAAAAGAAAAAACTCATTGATTCCAGCCTGACAGAAATGAAAAAACAGTTGGAAGGACTGAATAAGCAAACCACCGAGCTGACCGGACAAATGGTGGAATCCAAAAAAGGCATTACGGAACTGGCAGATACCACTACCCAATTACGGCAAATTTTATCCAGTTCACAGGCTAGGGGGCAGTGGGGTGAACGAATGGTAGAAGATATTCTTTCTTTTATTGGACTAACCGAAGGGATCAATTACGAAAAACAATCCCAGGAAGGCACCGATCGTCCGGATTTTAAATTCAATCTCCCCGATGGAAAGCACATTAATATGGATGTGAAATTTCCGTTGAGTCATTATGAAAGTTATCTCGCTTCGGAGAATGAAACAGAAAAGGAAAATGAAAAGAAAGCATTTTTAAAAGACGTGCGTAATCATGTAAAAGAAATTTCCGGTCGATCATATATTGATCCAAATGCGGGAACAGTGGACTATGTGTTAATGTTTATCCCAAACGAAAGCATTTATTCATTCCTGAATCAGGAAGACCATGAGTTGATTGATTTTTCATTAGGTAAAAAGATCATGTTATGTTCTCCAGTGACATTGTATGCGATCCTTTCGCTGATTCGCCAGGCAGTATCAAATTTTTACATGGAACAAAAAGCAGGTGAAGTGCAGAAACTGGTAATCACATTTCGTGAACAATGGGTAAAATTCGCGGAAAAGCTTGATGCATTAGGTAAAACACTTGGAACAGTCACAACACATTATGAAGCATTAACAGGTCCGAGGCGAAAAGCACTTGAAAAACCCATGGACAAAATTACAGACTTACAAATGGGGCAGGGTGAAGATATCAAGACAATTGAGGATGAAGGATGAAAAAGGTGATTGGTAACCTGTTACTGGTAACCGGTATAATAGTTGGGTGGAATTGTGTGGGGCCTGAAGATCCTCTGGATGGCTTGCTGGAAGACCTGCCTGCGGTGGTGAATACGTCAGATGCTTTTACGTTTAACCTCAAAGGAAATAAATATTCATTCGAGGAAAAATATACATTGTCTATGCAACCTGATTCTCTTTCTGTACTGACAACAGCCTTGATTGTTCAAAATTGGGCCGGGAAAGACACAACAAGAATATTTTTTATCAATGCCAGTGATTCAACATATGCCTGGTTTCGAATTACAGGAAATTTGGTTTATACAGCAATAGAGTCCCTGAACGTTGAAATACAGGATTTTCCCAAAAAGATTTTATTTAAAGGAACGAATTTCACCGGTACCATGTTGTATACGTTGGTGAAAGATTGATTGCTTGCCCGCCCTTTGACGGAGTGATTAAATCGGCACTGGTTAGCCGTATTTTGAAACCCCAAACCTACACTGGCGTTACCTGCCTGCGCTGACGCTTCGGCAGGCGGTAGGCAAGCTTTGTGTTTCCCTGTATGCGACATTGGCCAATGTCGAATTCGGGGAAAATAGCGGCCGCGAAAGGTTTTTGAATGCCATCCGCAGGCCTACCGAAGGAACGTAGGTTGGGAGCGACTGCATAGGCAGGTTCCCCGAACTGTATTTAAAATCCCCATCTAAATCTTCCCCAAGATGGGGAAGACTTCAAAGGCTGGGGCAGGAAAGAGGGGTTATTTAAATTGAGATCGGAAGAGCACACGTCTGAACTCCAGTCACATTCCTTGATCTCGTATGCCGTCTTCTTCTTGAAACAACAAAGGTGTGATCTCATG
>CAJVYU010000163.1 GCA_913009735.1 uncultured Fidelibacterota bacterium | reverse complement strand
CAACTTAAATTTGGAATTTAGCAGAATTTTCTTAAAAATAAAAAACATATCGTCCCTACGGGACTTAAATCGATTTTAGTATCATTGTACTACAAACATTTCGCCCCGCTGGGGCTGTGTTGTAACTCATAATTTATGAATAGGTTGATGCCGAGCCAGTGAAAGCGCCGTTATGCCGCTTGTATGAAATCTTTAAATACTTGTTTCTTATTGTAGTTGAACAGAATAACACCTATGGAATGTAATGAAAAATCCGATATAAATACTTTATCATAATTTTTATTTAGAAACTCTTTACATGCAGCACTTTTTTCTTGGTCCAACAGAATCGCAAGAAATATATTGGTATCCAGTAAATACATTAACGCCAATCCATTGCTTTATGTTGTAAATCTACTAAAGAATATTTCTTTGATATTTCTGCCAAACCACCTTGCCATGAAAAGTTAAAAGGTTTCTTTTCTTTGGGCGTTGTGCCATGTTTATTAATCAAGAAATCGATATAATCAATTATTTCCGGCAATAAATGTGGTGGTACCTTTTTTTATTTATTTGTTTAATACTCATTTTATCTTCCTTCGCTCTTAAAAAAAGGTAATAGAAATTATCTCAATGTACAAAATTATTATCACTTGGTATTTTTATTAAAAGCGGTTTAACGCTAATGTTAACCTGATATTACATAAAAGGCCCTCCCAAGGCGTGACCTTTTTAGTCATCCATGGTCTATTAGGATTTATAGTTATCAATTAATAAGCGAATAACCGAAACAGTAGGCCCTTTTACGGATTACCGTACAATCAATTTCCAATTCTATTGCGGGGTGAATATTCACCCCGAATGGAGTCAAGTTTGTGCGCCGGATAACACCGGCAAAAAGTATGTCAACCGAAATATGATAAATAATTTTAACAATTTCAAGCAAATAATTCAACCGTTTCTACCCAACAGGGTCGTCGGCTGCGAATCTACCTGCAGCACCTGCCGGCCGGCCGATGGCTGCCGGAAACACCACATCCCATTCTACCCGGGACATGCGCTATACATGAAAGCCATCAGCCAAAACAAACGGAAGAGCGACAAGCTCGATGCCCGTACCATTGCGGAGCTGCTCAGAACCAATTTCTTTCCGGAAGCCTATGCCCTTTGAATGGTGTGGGATGAGGTTCTCTTATTCCACCAATATTTGATGACAGCTACTGCAGCCCTAAATCGAAGAAATCCGAGCGGCGATGTCCCGTTGTTTGAGTCTTGGTCCTTTTGTACCTTAACTTCAGTGCAAATAATCAGCCCCGATGCTCAATGAAGGATTTTAAAAAAGCCAAACACACAACACAGCCGATAAAATCTTTCAGAAAACCGGCCCTGAGGAACTTTTTTGCTGGACTTTTTGCCTTTAATATGTGCCTTTATATGAAGAAGACCAACCGAATAAAGCTTTTAACTTCTGTCCAGGATTAAACTTAAAAATCCATGTTGTCCTTTTAGGTTGAACATAAAATCCGCCGAATCCTGTTAATGTAACACTTTTTCCCTGTTTAAAATTCTCATATAATATATCGCACACAGAATCAAGCCATTCCGCAGCCACTGATTCATCGGTATCCATTCGAGATGCTAATTGTTTGACAAATTCTTTTTTCTCAATTCGATCAGACATTCTTGAGGTATTCCATTTTAAATGATATTGTTTGATTTTTCAGAAAAAGTAAACCATTAGTTAATTATTTTCATGTTCAAGTATTTTCTGGATATCTAAGCCCTTCTTCTCATCAGATTGATTCCACTTATAACAAACGGAATACATTCTTTCTAATTTCGCATTTCCAGTTTTTGTAAATCGTCTATTTCTTCGATTATTTAGTTTTTTCTCGATTCTTACCATACTCAAATCATGTGCATGAAAACTAAGAATCCTCAATATTCGATTTGCTTTGGATAAACTACCTTGAAAAATTCGTTCTAAATATGGTACATCCCCATTTTCCCAACGAAGTAAATCTTTCGGAAGAATATTACCCATTATTACCATTATTTCTACTACGGTGAATTCATTATGTCCCTTTAATGCAAGAGCACTCGCTTTCACTACCCTTGTATACAAGCTATCTTTTTTATAATTTTTTGACGTAATATTTTTCATTTTTAAAATATATCACTTAAAATAAGGTAAATATAATGATTGGTTTGACCGGCGCTGCCGTTTAATGTACTTTACGTGCCAAAAATAAACAACTTAAAAAATGCCACCGAACTCTGAATTTGTGCCCCTTCGACAGCGTCCGAGTTGATGCGTTTGTTGAACGAAGCCCCGTTTTGCGGGGCAGTTTTTTTATTCGTCCCTATTATCTTACTGATTTTCTCCCTCTACCGTTGCGAGTTTTGCAAAAGTGATTGAAAAATATTTAGTGAAAATGCGTTAACCCGTTGCACCCACATTAACCGGAAATTTTTAAACTCAGCGACGAGGGAAGTCCCCTCTATCAAGAGGGGATTTAGGGGTGTGTTATTATTAATGTTATCCAACAAATAGGTAACACACCCCGATCCGTCCGCCGGCTGGCCGACGGATCACCCCTCTTTTTAGAGGGGAATTTTGCTTAGGTGCGAAAAAAATAAATTGTCAAAATATCCCAAAAGTAATTTTTTTAGATTTATTATAATTCATTATAAGACAAGCTGTTAGATAAAACTCGCAACGCTAGAGTTTTCTCCAATAAAAGCCATAATATACCTCCAAAGAATCACACTTTAAAAAAGGAGGCATATCATGACCGAACTTCGTAAACGCATGACCGAAGACATGAAGCTCCACGGCTTCTCCAAACGGACTCAGGAGATCACCCTTTACGCCGTCTCAAAATTGGCCCGCTTTTTTAACAGATCCCCCGATGCCGTCTCTAAAGAAGAACGCCATTAGAACGACCAAAAAATCCACTTGAAATAGCGCAAAGCCACGCTTTCTCATAGAAATCCCGTTCTTAATCGGTTTTCCCTTCTTTGAATCCCATCAGAAACCGCCGAGCAAATTCCGAATGGCATACAACCCATCCCGCCTGGGCGGGAAAACTCGGCTCCACTCGCTTAAATCCTTATTTTGTTAGGCAATCGTCGAACGATCGTCATTCTTTCTACACGCCGATTTTTGCAATCAATCAGCGGACTCACAATGCTCAAGACGAGCGAAGATCACCTGTTCGCCAGTGCCGCTCTCAACAGTCGCCCACCATCTCCCTGCGAACGATGGAGTAATGGATGGCGGCGAAGAGAAGAAGGATGCCGCCGACAACGAAACCGCAGGCAGAAAAGGACTGGGCGAAGACGAATCCAAAGAGAATACCCGCAAGAACTAGAATGCCCGCAAGCGCAAGAAACGACTTCATAGAATAAATGTAGACAAACGGGAGCCAATGAGCGCCAACAAGCACTGCGAACGCAGGAAAAAAGACATTTTCATGACCCGCCGTGGTGGCCATGAAGATAAGCGGCAGGCCGAGAGGAATCGTCAAAGCAATCCATGTGTTCAGGACTGCCAGTCGGTTGGACCTGTCAGTTGGTGGCAGTCTCAAAAGCCGGGAACACGCCGTCGCGATTGGATAAATGAACATGCCGCCAATTAACAGAACCAACATGGCGGCAGGGATTTGGCTCGCTATGCCGAGAACGGCTGAGAGCAGCCAGAGGAGGCCCTCAACCACCAGGTAGACCGCACCACCCCAATGGCTTCGGCGGTACTCTGTGTGTTGGTCATATTGTTCGGTCACAAACAATTCCGTTCTTGCACAGTTGAACTAAGCCCCGTTTTGCGGGGCAGTTTTTTTATTCGTCCCTATTATCTTACTGATTTTCTGCAATAAAAGCCATAGTATACTTCCAAAGAATCACCCTTTAAAAAAGGAGGCATATTATGACCGAACTTCGTAAACGCATGACCGAAGACATGAAGCTCCACGGCTTCTCCAAACGGACTCAGGAGACCACCCTTTACGCCGTCTCCAAATTGGCCCGCTTTTTTAACAAATCCCCGATGCCGTCTCTAAAGAAGAACGCCATTAGAACGACCCAAAAATCTCCTTAAAATAGCGCAAAGTCACGCTTTCTCATAGAAATCCCGTTTTTAATCGGTGTTCCCTTTTTTGAATCCCATCAGAAACCGCCGAGCAAATTCCGAATGGCATAAAATCCAACAGGCTTTGTCCCCGCCAGTTGGCCATTGGCGTCAACTTAAATTTGGAATTTAGCAGAATATTCTTAAAAATAAAAAACATATCGTCTCTACGGGACTTAAATCGATTTTAGTATCATTGTACTACAAACATTTCGCCCCGCTGGGGCTGTGTTGTAACTCATAATTTTTGAATAGGTTGATGCCGACCCAGTGAAAGCGCCGTTAGGTGCGATATGTTTGTAGTAGCATTAATGCTTTTTCTTTTTGAGTGCCGTTAGGTACGACATGTTATTTTTGTTTTTTGTTTTCCGAAAAGAAAGATTTGTCCTGAATAGTGGAAAATACGAAACAACCATTTGTAAATACAGCGTTTACAAAGTTTTAAATAGCAATTAGGTTGACGCCAATGGCCAGTTGGCGGGCAGGCGCTACAGGATTTAAATTCGGCTCCGCCACTTAAATCCTTATTCTGTTGGGCGCACCGCTCAACCTTTTCTGCCGGTCTGTTTCTCCCGGTATCGAGTAAGTGCTTCATCCAAAGCATTCTTGAACGCTTCAGGGTCATCCGGCGTGAAGAGCACCCGCCGGATATGGCCTTCGCTCTTGTCCAGCACAACGTGTTCCAGGAAGTTGGCCCAATCCAGCTTCAAGGCGGGCCGAAAGTTCTTCAGGTGCAGGTCTCCTTTAATGAGCCCATTGACCTCGGACTCGGATACGCTGATTCGCTCGATGTGGTCGAAAGGAACTGTCATCTGCCCGAACAGCGTGTCGAACTCCACGCGATTGTCGTAGATGCGGTACTCCTGCCAGAGGCTCTTGACCGTGCTCCTGGACGTGTAAATTGGTGTATCACTCATTTTGTTTACTCCTCCAGTGGATAAGTTCTTATTATTGTGAGTGCTTGTCGAACCCCAAAACCCCGCAGGCAGCAGGAAAGGGCATCGTTCTCAGCGGGGGCACCCCTGTTTTGGAGGGGTCGGCATGCTTTATGTTTATACTATTTCAAAATTTGAGAAAAACCAATGCAAAGGGCGATAACAGGCAAACTTATCCAAATCGACCACACAAACCGGACAGCGCATTGGTGTTTCATTCATTGTTCCCTTACCGCCTACCCTGTCGTTTCATCAT
>CAJVYU010000162.1 GCA_913009735.1 uncultured Fidelibacterota bacterium | reverse complement strand
TGAATATTTTGGTGAAAATGTATACATGACAGCTTATATCTTCTGATCCTTGAACAAAATTATGCTAAATATGGCATAATGTAGGAATTTGAGCTTGGGTGTCCCCGTGCGGAAGACAGGAAAAAGAATTAAAGCAGGTTCAAGGGCAAATAAAATACAGATGATTGAAGAAACGAACCTGAAATGGAAGGATTTGGCGGAAGGGTGGTTTGATGAATAAAAAACAGGAAAATTGTCATAGCCCGCCTACTGTATTTATTGCAAAAATGGGGGCGGACATGCCAGAACAAAGGCAGACAAGCAGGCTTCCCAGGTTTAATATATCCCCCTGAATCCTCCTTTTCCAAAAGGGGAGACTTGATCAACTATGTTGATATAGCCCCGAAGGATTTCGGGACACCCAAAAACCGGTATGCTTGTTGTACATTAAAAAGGGTCAGTGCTGATGCCGGTGAGGAAATCTTTTATGATATCATCCGAAACAGGATCAATCAAATAATCAACGGATTCTGAATAATTCATATCCGAAAAGTAACTTAGTTGCTGACGGAATTGCCGTCCGTTAAAACGGTCAGGAAACAATTTTTCTGCTTCAAGAATAATTGCTTTAATGGAATGATGGTATTTAAAAATAAAATACAGATCAACATAATCCTTCCATTTTGCCCTGCCTCCCAACGCAAATGCTTTCATAGCAGCAAGTGTCAATAAAGATGGCAATAGTAATCCATGTATATTATCTATACATTTTATTTCGTAAGGAAACGAAAAAAATGTTACCCGAACACCATCAATAACCATGTGGACTTGATCACCATCTTCGAAGATAATATTTTTCTCTTCAAAAGGAAGACTGACCATCCAGCGGTTTATTACTTTGGGCTTTAACCTATCACGAGTAAACAAAACAAAATCTATGGATTTACGGTGACCTATGTGCAGAGCAATTGCCGTGCCGCCTACCAGATAATAATCCTGTGTGAATTGTTCAAAATACGGAATTAATTCTTTCTGTTTATCAGTCAGAATATCCGGGTACATGGCGCTTGAAGTAGTTACTAAAGTATAAAATGACACCTTCCCGATAATTGGTTCTAAATCCGGAAATACCACGTTTAAAAACATTAGCTGCCTTTTCTATGCCAATCATTTTAAACATATGAGAAATATCTTTTTCATTCCCCTGATTTAATGTGGCTTCCACAACGGATGATATGCTTAAACCGGTTAATTTATCTTCCGGGACCCAATGCCAAAACAGGTGGTGATTAAGAATATAATCCTTCATTGGTTCGCCGTAGTTATCGACGGCGGGTTGGTTGAGGTAGGGATTAGGAATAGTAGCAGAGGCAGTTGCAGGAGCAGTGGGTTCATCTAATGTTTGCAGCACCCCTCTGCCTTCGGTATCTTCCCCGGCGTATGATATCCCCACCCCTCCTACGCTAAAGCTCCGGCGGACAGGCTGTCGTTCCGACATCTTCCCCGCTATCGGGGAAGAAATCATTGGTTGAGGGAGAAATGTAATGTGGACGTTTTGTTGGGATGTGGTCATACTTTCGTCAATCATTTTTTCTTCTTGCTCATCTTGCAAAAAAAGATCCTGAAGCATGATATTCAACGCCTCGGCAATGGCCACCACCTGAGCCAAGTAAATTCTAGCCTTTCCGGATTCAATGCGTGCGATTGTATCCCGAGATACACCAATTCGATTCGCCAATTGTGTTTGGGTGATTTTTTTGGACCGCCTGAAGCCTTTGAGAGTCATTATAATTTGTTTCTCAAAGGAGATTGGGTCATGATGTGTATTCATGATGCTTCCTCATAAACATATAATATTACGTTATATTATCATGTAAATCAAGCGTATTTCGCACAATATTTTTACTCATAAATGGTATATTAAGTATATTGTGCTATATTTACATCTTTTAATCTTACGCCAAGTTTGCATATTTGCGTAAAATTACACATTCCACATGGAATAGTCAAGAATATTTCTTATTCCATCGCCGTATTGGGTAAGAAATGTTAAACGGGAAAATACGGAACAGACTCGAATGGCGACGGAGGATGTTTTAACCACATACTGAAAGGAAATTGATATGGCAAAGCTAATATCAATGAAACCTGCCATTCTGCTTGAGCAAATGCGTCAGTTGAAGACCGGGCTTACGAAGTATACGGCAACGTATACACCGTCCAGTCCGTCTGAGGCTGATGTAGTGTCGTGTCAAGCCTGTATTAGCGCAACCAAATCTTGCTCTTTTTGCCGCTTACTTCGGTGGAATAGTCGTGTCATCCCGTAGCCGGGATTCCAAAAATAATTATTGGGTTTTGTGGGTTGTGGGCTCACGAAGTCGGGAGACTTCGTTCAATCATATATTTATGTAATTGATGAAAACATAAGCAGGACAAAATGTCCTGCTTGAGTATGTGACAAAAATGAACTTTGCAGAAGTAAACCCAGTGAAATATGCTCCGCATTTCACGGGTCAAGAAAAAACTTACGCAAAGATTCTTGATTAAAGACTAAAATGACATGATAATTCGACAAATCCCAATATTTAAAAAACACCAAACTTGTCATCGCGATCAGGCAGCCGGCGGAGAAGCGATCTCCTTTGTTCTAGTAACACCCAAGGAATATTGATGTCTTTGCATTTATGCCTCTCGCCTTAAGTCAAGTCCTCTGGCGTCCCGATTAATCGGGATTAACTCAAGTCCTGGTTGGGAGAATTTCTCTAATATCTTCCACCACCCCAATTGCTGGAAGGTGGATTATCCACACTCTGGATGGCCCCTCCTCATATGAAGGAGGGGAATCTGTGTTTGTAAACGATTAATTTGGAAAATACCGGAATGGATGAAAGATGGAATAGTGGAGTAATGGATAGTAAAAAAAATGAACTCACGAGGTTATGTATGACGGACACCCATATTTAATATGATTAGGGAGTGCCTAGCCGTGGCAGGGGTGTTGATATGTGGTCAGTGGACTCATAATTTATTCAGTAAAAAATCTCTCAATGTATAATGGGTAATGCCTTCATAGGTGTTTGGGAACTTCTTATCCATTGTGACAACCATTTTGGGATAATTATCCTTTATGTTCAACAGATTTCCAAATTCTCTCTTAATCGTTTTTTCTTCGTGTAAATAGAGAGCAACCTGAATATATTTTAATTCGCCCTCTCGTGACGCAAGAAAATCAATTTCCTGACCTTTGAATGATCCGACATGCACAGCATACCCTTTAACCAAAAGATGATTTAATACAATGTTTTCCATTAATTTACCTTGATCGTCCGGACGATACCCACATATTGAATTTCTGATACCCATATTTTCGAAGTATAATTTTTCACCCATTTCAAACACTCTTTTCCCCTGAATATCGTACCTTTGAAGTCTATGAATAATAAAGGCTTTCGCCAAGTAAGAAATATAGGTTTGAACTTGGTTCGGAGGGATATTTACTTGTTGTGACTTCAGGTAATCACTAATCCGCTTTGCAGAAAAAAGGCTGCCAATATTTGCCGATAAAAAGCGTACAAGTTGTTCGAGAAAATAGGTACTTCTGACATGATATCTTGAAACAATATCTCGATAAATAATTGAATTATAAATATTTGTTAAATACTCATTGACGATACGGTCCGTTAATTCCAGATTCTTTAAATAGGGCAGCCCTCCATATTTAAAATACATATTCAGGGATTCATCATTATTATTCAATTCATGGAATAAAAGAAACTCCGGATAGGTAAGACTGTAAATGGGTAGCTCAATGGTCCTGCCTCCTAACACAGTTGCAAATTCTCCTGAAAGCAAATCAGCATTACTTCCTGTAATGTAAATATCATTATTTTCATCCAGCAATAAAGAACGAATTGCTTTTTCAAATGATCGTATTTCTTGAATTTCATCAATTAATATCACATTCTTTTGATTTGTTTTGGATAGATTTTCAACGTATTCATTCAAATCCTGACCTGTCCTGATAGCATCAAAACGAAAGTCTTCCTTGTTGATGTAAATAAAATTGGCGTCTGATTCAATTGATGATATATATTCAATAATCTGATAGAGAAAATAACTCTTTCCCACTCGGCGTTGACCTGTAATGACCTTTGCCAAGGGTTTGCCTATGAATGGTCTGATTTTTGCAAGGTAATCCCCCCTTTTTATCAAACCTTTTGGAATTTTTACTGAATTCATATTATAAATATAATTATAACTATCTTATATATAAAGGAATATTATAAATATAATTATAATTATGTTGGAATAATGGCATACCTGCGCTGCGTCTTCCTGCCTGCGCCGAGGTACAGTCTACGTAGTGACACGGCGTAGTGGGCCTTCGGCAGGCGGGCGGTAGGCAGCAGGACAAAATGTCCTGCTTGAGTATGTGACAAAAATGAACTTTGCGGAAGTGGCCGGTCGTCTAAAAAGCTTATTTTACAATTTTGAAGTCACTGTGAAATAAGATCTTTCGCAAAGGCCGAAAACAATTTATTATCCGAATATTTCCGGAATTGCCATCCCGATTAATCGGGATTAACTCAAGTCCTGGTTGGGAGGAATTTCTCTAATATCTTCCACCACCCCAATTGCTGGAAGGTGGATTATCCACACTCTGGATGGCCCTACCTGCGCTGCGTCTTCGGTAGGCACGCCCTCCTCGTATCCGCCAGCGGTCGGACAGGTACGGATGGGTGTTGATGTTAATGAACTATTCATCAAATATATTCCTATTACGGCTACACTAAAGCCGCGGTGGACAACAAGGCTTTGGCAGATAAAAAGGCTCCGGCGGGTATCTCCCCCAATGTTTGATATCCCAATCTATATCACTCCTACGCCTCCTCCTACGCCAAGGCTTCGGAGGACGAGAAGGCTTCGGTGGACGAGAAGGCTTCGGTGGACAGGCCACGCTTCAATCGCAATGACAATATCCTATTTTTATTAAAAACAAAAAAATTGTCATCGCGAGGAATGGAACGAAGTGTAATGACACGGCGATCTCCCTGATTATGTTAATGTCCGGGGATTATTGATGTCTTTGCATTTATGTATTGAAGGAGATTACTTCGTCGTCCCAAATAGGGACTTCTCGTAATGACACTATTTTTTATTATAATCCTCAAGTGTCGTGTCAAGCCTCTTCCCTGTCCTTAAGTCAGTTCTTCTACGCTGTAGAATTACTAACTCAAGTCCTTTTACAAGTCCTTTTAAAAATTACGGCACATTTACTGAATGAATGATGGGGGGGCGTTAACAATAGAATCTCGCGAGGTCATGAGACCTCGCTTAATCATTAGATCGGAAGAGCGTCGTGG
>CAJVYU010000161.1 GCA_913009735.1 uncultured Fidelibacterota bacterium | reverse complement strand
GGATTACCTAATCCTTCATCATAAATGGCCACATCAATTTGCCGGGCCAGGGCTTTCAACTGATCAATCGCCGCCGGACGGTAAACATCCGCAGCGGTCAGTAATACTTTTTTACCTTCATTCTTCAAACGGAGAGCAAGTTTTGCGCACGTCGTGGTTTTACCTGAACCCTGCAATCCAGCCATGAGAATAATCGACGGTTTTTTCTTTAAATCCAGTGCAGACGATTCTTCACCCAAAATATGGATCAGTTCATCATGTATGATCTTAATGAATTGTTCACCCGGTTTGATGGATTTTAATACTTTTGTTCCCTCAGCATTTTCTTTAACACGGGTAATAAAATCGCGAGCTACCTGCAGATTTACATCTGCTTCCAGGAGAACACGCCGTATCTCTCTGGACGTGTCCTCAATATTAGAATCTGTAATCTTCCCCAGTCCTCGTAATCGGCGGAAAATATCGTCAAATCTATCTGATATTTGTTCAAACATTATTTTTCGACTCGAAAATAGCCGGCTAAATTAAGTGTTTCCCGTTAGGGAACCAATAAAATTAGAAATATAGATTAAGCGTCAAATTTAACAGACACCAGCTTTGATACACCTTTTTGCTCCATAGTGACTCCAAAAAGATAATCAGCAGCTTCCATAGTCAGCTTATTATGAGTAACCACAATAAACTGCGTTTCATCAGAAAACGCATTCAACACTTTGGTAAACTTGCGAATATTTACATCATCCAATGGTGCATCCACCTCATCTAAAATACAATAGGGACTCGGTTTGTACTGATAAATCGAAAATAAGAGTGCAATCGCCGTGAGGGATTTTTCACCGGCAGAAAGCATTCTTAATGAAGTATTCTTTTTGCCGGGAGGTTGTGCAGCGATGGCGATATCCGCTTCGAGAGGATCCGGATCACCCACCAATGATAACGATCCTTGCCCGCCTTCAAAAAACATGGTAAATAATTTTTCAAAATTCATTTTAATCTTTTCAAAGGTCTCAATGAATATTTTTCTTGCTTCACGGTCAATTTTTAGAATCGTTTCACGTAAATTTTCTTCAGACTCCATCAAATCTGTTTTCTGATCAACCAATAATTGCAATCGTTCCGTTTCTGCCTCATGCTCATCTTTTACAGCCATATTGATGGGGCCAATATTCTCAATACTGCGATTGATTTTGTCAATCCGTTCTTCCATTTCAAATACACTTTCATCCACGTGTAAATGTTTGGGTATACTGGCATTATAACGGTCCCGGATTCGCTCTGTGATCCAATTAATTCTTTGGTCATAATGGGTAACGTCAAGTTCAGCTGTTTTTAACTCTTCTAATAAATTTTCCCTGTTTCTTTGCTCTTCATTGATTTTTTCCTGAACTGCCTCCACTTCATTAAACGTATCCCGGGTGGTTTCCCTTTTCAGATCAAGAATTGAACGCAGTTTTTGTACAACTGCATTGAATTTTTGCAACTCTTTTTCAGCCACATCAATATTTTTCTTTAAATCATCCCCTTTTTGTGACAATTCCTTCATTTCATTATCAATCGTTGCCTGACGCCCGGATAATTCTTTGATGGATTCTTCTGCTGTTTGTTTTTGAAATAATAGATTGTCCCGTTGATTTTCAAGATTCAAGACTTCTATTCGCAGATCCTGAACCTGTTGGTGGAATTCATCGCGCTTTTTGCGGATATCCAAAAGTGATTCATTTGCCTTGGACAATTCTTCAGCAAGTTTGGATAAAATTTTCTCAGCTTTTTCGGCTGAAGGTGCCAGTTTTTTCTTGGATAGTTCCAAGGCAGAAATGGCTGCGTTCGTTTCATTAATATCATTCGCAATAGATGTTAATAATTCATTATTTTGTTCCTGGCGAACCGTAAGCTGCAATAATTCATTTTCAGCAGCATTGAGCTTTTCATTTAATTTATTTAACTCATTTGCAATTTCATTTTTTTCAGCAATGGAATTCTCCAGTTTTTTCGTCCCGGTTTCTATTTCATCCTGCAGTTTTGCCTGATTATTTTCAGTGATTTTGATGGTAGCGTATAAGGTATCTAACTGCTTTTGCCTGCCCACAAGTCCTTTACTTTTACGCTGCTGTTTTAATACGTAATTGGAACCGGCGTAGGTTCCTTTTGTATCCACTAAATCCCATCCCGCCAATGTTTTATCAGCTAATGCATCAGAGAGATTTTTGACGATTAACACATTTCCTAAAATGAGATGGATTATGGAAGAAAATTTCTTTTGTGTTTTAATTATATCGACTGCCCTGACGATAATCTGATCATTTTTAGGCGCATTTTTCACTTCTGATTTCAGTGAAGAAATTTCTTTTAACGGTAATATGGATGCATTGCCAAGCGTGTCATCTCTCAATTTTTTCAGCGTTGCCAAAGCTGTTTTTCTGTCTATTGCCACAAGACAACCTGCTTTGGACCCCATGACGCTTTCGATAATGTCCGCATATTGCTCATCCACTTCCACTAATTCAGATAAAACACCTTCAATTCCGGGAAAATCGTTTCTGTTTTCTAATACATATTTAACACCGCCAGGGTATCCTTCTTTCGATTCCAGTAAGTATTCATAAAACTGTACCTGACTCTGCAAGCCTTCTAATTTTGTTTCAAGGGAATGCTGTTTACGGATGGATTCCTGTTTATTTATATCAAGGGTCTGTCTATCAAATTCTGCTTTTTTTAATTTGGATTGAAAGTGTTCAATATCTTTTTGTAATGAGTTAATACTGTTCTTTTGCGAATCGATTTCTTTTTTTGATGTGGATATTTCGTTATCAAGCAATGATTTTTTTGATATTAAAGAATTGAGCTGCCCCTGTTTATCCTCCAGCATGTCTGATGTACGTTTGAATAATGATTCCTGATCGGCTAATCTACGCTGTTCATTCCAGCGTTTATCCTGGAGGGCATCAACTTTCTCCTGGGATTTTTTGTAATCCGCATTTATTATGTCAAACGCGTTTTTTTCTTTTTTATATAATTCAACTTGCGTATCGATCTTCGGCAGGATCTTTTTCGCCTCACTGTCATATTCGCCCACTTGGTTTTCCATTTGAACGATACGGTTTTCATTGTTTGTTTTTTCCCGGCCTAACCGTTCGATTGTGGATTCTGCGGAACGACGCTGTTCTGTGGAAACAAGAACCTTTCGCTGCAAACCATCTCTATTTTCTTCTGCATGTGAAATTTCTGACCGAATTTCTTCTAATTCATCTTGTTGTTCTTTATATATGGATTTCAATTGCTCCAATTCTTTTTCATGAATGGATGATTCCGTGGCTGTGGATGCCCGAAGATGTTTGAAATCCTGAATTTTTTTACGGAGGGGAGCAACCGTCTTTTCGTATTCTTTTATTTTTACAAACGCCAGGGCAATTTCACGCTGCTTTAATTCTTCTGTTAATTTCTCATGTCTTTCAAACCGCTTCAGCTGCAGAGCCAGCGCTTTGACTTTTGCTTCAATTTCCAGAATAATATCCCGGACCCGTTCCAGGTCGGTTCGTACCGCATCAAATTTTCGTAATGTGGATTTACGCTGTTGCTTATATTTGTTGATTCCTGCTGCTTCTTCAAACAGCCGCTTACGATCATCATTTGTCTCTGATAAGATTTGTTCAATCATTTTAAGCTCAATGACGGAATACGCATCGGCTCCCATGCCGGAATCAATGAATAAATCCTGGATATCTTTCAAGCGGCATGGAGATCGATTGATAAAATATTCACTGTCGCCATCTCGGAATATCCGACGACCGATTTCAATATCGTTATATTCTACGGGAAGTTTGCCTTTGTTATTATGGACAGTGAGTGACACCTCGCACACGCTTAAAGGCTTCATTGAATCCGCCCCGTTGAAAATGACATCTTCCATTTTACTACTGCGGAGGACACTGTACTTCTGTTCCCCCAACACCCAGCGAATGGCGTCTACAATATTGGTTTTCCCACAGCCGTTGGGACCAACGATGGCGGTAATGCCTTCACCGAACGTTAAGGAATCTTTTTTGGCGAAAGATTTAAAGCCGTGAATCTTCAGGTTTGATATATACACTTAGTACTGGTTTTTCTTTAGTTTGTGGTCGGGGAATATAGGAATTTTCTCCTCATCATGCAAAACATCCAAAGGACCCCGCAACTTTGTCAAATCCCTTTCCATCACGTGAGTGTAAATCTCGGTGGTTTTCACATTGGCGTGACCCATGAGCTCCTGAACAATCCTTATGTTTACGCCATTCTCCAATAAATGAGTGGCAAAACTATGGCGAAAAGTGTGACAACTAACGCGTTTGGTTATTCCGGATTGCAATACTGCTTTTCTGACCGCCTTCTGTAAACCTGATTCAAAAATATGATGTCGCCTGAAAACTCCTGATCGAGGATCCTGGCTCAGTTTTCTTGAGGGAAAAACGAATTGCCATATAAATTCCCTGGCAGCTGATGGATATTTTCGAGCCAGAGCATCGGGGATTATTGTTTGTCCGAAACCCTGATCTAAATCTTCATTGTGTATAACCTTCACCAGATCAACCTGAGCCCTTAATGGCTCTTTTATAGATTGTGGAAACAATGTTAAGCGATCCTTTCCCCCTTTGGCTCCCCTGATATAGATTTGATTCCGGGCAAAATCCAAATCGTTGATACGGAGGCGGATACATTCCATTAATCTTAATCCGCCACCGTATAATAGACCGGCCATGAGCTTATGTTTACGGTGCATATTAGAAAGAACAGTGAGGACTTCTTCCTGGGTCATTACTACCGGAAGAGCCTTACGCTTCTTGGCTTTAACAGGCTCAATGTGCCCTTCAACTTGAATATCAAGCACTCGCTGGTAAAGAAAAATAAGGGCATTCATTGCCTGGCGCTGTGTTGCGGCAGATACTTTTCCTTTATCGGCAAGGTAACTTAAAAACGAATCCAATTCCAGCTTCCCCATATTGTTTGGATGTGTACTGCCGTGGAATTTTATAAATCTCACTATCCATCCGCAGTATGCCTGTTCAGTTCGATATGCATAATGATGATACTGCAATACTTGACGTACCTGATTCATGAGTTTCAAATTCCGGTCAGGTACAAATTTTGGTTGAGACCGGTTGATTAATACCATAACTTTACCCCTGTAAAATTTTAATAGGCTATACAAACAATACTAATATAATGATATACAGAATACTACCAATCATATTTCCTGAATCCAAATATAATATTATAGAGGGCTTTGCAAAACCTGGTGTGAAGCAATTGTTTCCGCATATTGGCCGTGTTATGACCTAAATAAGGAGGAGCATAATGAAAATCAATTTAGCACACTTAAGAAAAAGATCCTCTTCAGGTGGTTGGATAGATTTTGCCGTTTTTAATGCAAAATTTTCTACTGGAACAAATTCCGACAATGCTGATTTATTGGCACAACTTACTACTACAGCCCGTGCTACTGGATTAAAAATTGATCAATCAGCTTTAGCATTTAACTATGCTGGTCGGATTAAATTTTATGGCGATAAAAATCTTGTAGATTATTTATCTCGTAATGGAGTACCTCGTTGGACTCATAAAATAGATGTTTAACATATCAAAAATTAATAACTGGAAAAAAATATATTTTCATCATAAGTGTATTTTAGGACTGTTTATAACAAATCGCTACACCAGATGCAAAATGTTGGCAATGTCCGTACTTAAAATTGGAGGTTTTTGAACATAACAATGAGAATCAAACAACAGATGCAAGT
>CAJVYU010000160.1 GCA_913009735.1 uncultured Fidelibacterota bacterium | reverse complement strand
TCTACTCTCTTTCCCTACACGACGCTCTTCCGATCTGGCAAATCAGTTGAATGTACCGGTCAGTTCGGGTGTATATTTCGTTGTGATGGAAGGGGAGGGGCTTACTCAGCGTTTTAGAGATGTGAAGAAAATGATGATATTGAAGTAAGTGTTGAATTTTCATTTCCCTTTATTCATATCCTTATCTTCATTTCTGTTTGCTGATATACCCGCAGACTGGTATGTCAACCCTGAAAATTACGAGCATGTGTTTACCATTACAGCACAATTGTCAGTTCATGATACACTAAATCATGATTCAACCAAAACAGTGGCTGCGTTTATTGGTGATGAATGCCGGGGGGTAAATAATTCCGTTCCGGTGGGAGATAATTGGCTGATCTTTTTAATGGTTTACGGAAACACAGGTGATAGTGAAATACAGTTTAAGTATTATGACGGAGTATTGGATTCTGTTTTTAACATAGAAGAAATGTTGGTGTTTAATCCCGGCGGATCTGAAGGAACGCCGGATTTTCCTTATGTTTTTCATGGTGAAGGTATAAACCTTGCTCCTGTAGCGGATGCGGGTCTGGATTTAGTCGTTGGTGAACAGGAATGGGTTACGTTGGACGGAACAGGTTCCTATGATTTAGACAATGATGAATTAGCCTTTTCATGGTCTGCTCCAGAAGAAATTGAACTGGATGACCTAACATCACCGACACCGTCATTTATGACACCAGATGTTGATGCTTTGACACATTATCAAATTTTTTTGACAGTGTCTGATGGTGTTAATATTTCTTCACCCGATACAATTGTTGTTACAGTTCTTAATAATCTGGCAATTAACATTGAAACGTCTCCATTTGAATTCAAACTTTATAAACCTTATCCTAACCCGTTTAACCCAACCACCACGATCCGTTTTGATTTTGGGTTAGAGACGCAGTATACTGCAGTTCTACAAATATTTGATATCAACGGAAGTTTGGTAGAAACACTTTTTATAGGAAAACTATCAACCGGTAATCATTCAATCCGTTGGGATGCATCCAATCAACCCAGCGGTGTATATTTTGTTCAACTGGTAAGCGGGAGTTTGAGCCAAACGCAGAAATTGATTTTGATGAAATAAATTTTAAAATTTATTTCAAATAAAGACTATTCCTCCCAAAAACTTTAACCGGCGTGGATAACTCAACCTGTTTATCCTAACACCACCACGTACTGAGATGTGAAAACCCACATTATAGGAAAAATAGAATTGATAAATATATCTGTAAGTCATGTAATATAAGGCACATGTAGTGAATTAGAAAATTTTCTAATTACCTATAAAAGGTGGTTATGGTTTTCGTAATACTTGCACCACCCCGCTTGGTACTTTCCTGTCTGCGCTGTTGCTTCCCGACTACGCTCCACCTCCGTCGGACGGGCGGGATTAACTCAAATCCTGTGATAATTTTGATTACTTTTTTACGAATAACCACTGCCTGAAACAAGTTCGTATTTAAATTCCAGCAGAGCCTCAAGTCCCTGCGAACATTAAATTTCATTCAACCATATAAACTGCTTCTGATACTACATATTTTGTTAACAGAAATTATTAACCACCCCTGAACCCCTCCTTAAAAAAGAAGGAGGGGACTATAAAAACTAAAAATCCCTCCTTATTATAAGGAGGGATTACAGAGTGGTTGAGATTTGAAAAAAGTATATTTATTTTATCGTTTTCAGATCAGCCAGGAGGAGTTCTTTTTCCTCTTTATCTTTTATTTTTTCGGACAAGTCACGGGCGATATTTAAATGTTTTTCTTTTTCTTTTGTATTGCCGGTAAGCGCATAAACCCTGGCTAATGCTTCATGAGCATAACCCAAATAAAAAGGTTCGTCGTTTTCGCTGAATTCAAGGCATAATCTGCCATAGCGTTCAGCTTGTTCCGGATCACCCGCCAATGCATAACATCGTGATACTTGCCAGCAACCTACGCTCTTATGCCGGTCTGTGCAATCGTCCCGTTTAGACCAGTGGAATAAAGAAGCTATGGCATAATGGACCATTTCCTCCGTTTTTTCTTCACTTCGATCTGTTTTATCGATTAATTCCCATGCTTTATTGAAACAGTGCGTAGAGAAATGTTTGTGGAGTTCAGTTTGGTTTTTGAAATCGAGTTCAGACATTATCTTGATTGAATGTTAAAACGAATTCGTTTAATCTATTTTATATAACGCTAATCTCACCGGCAAATTTGATTTTTGATGTTTAATTCATCCATAATACAACATTCAGAATCCTCCATCATATTCCGTCTGGTGCAGCGAATGTTAGGAGTGAGTTGGTTAATAATTCAGAAAGAACAATACAATTTCAATTGATTGGAAATAATAAAATGGTTGGTTAAGTTAACGAGAATAAAATGGTTTTAATTCATTAGCATCTTCTGATTTGAAATCAGTGTCGCACTAAGGAGTAGAAACATGAAAAAAATAATCAGTATATGGTTCATCATTTTATCAACTGTATTTGCCCAGTCTATCAATACGCAAGGCGTGTTAAGGGATGCGAACGGCTATGCCCTGGATGACGGCACATATGAACTCATCTTTCGCATTTACGATGCAGAGACAGGCGGGACCATCAAATGGACTGATAATTATTCCACTGACGTAATCAATGGTGTGTTTAACGCGACTCTGGGTGATGCTTCTAATCCGGTGAATATGTTGGAGGGTGATGCCAGTTATTGGATGAGCATCGAAGTGGGCAGTGACGGCGAAATGAGTCCAAGGTTAAAGCTCAATACATCAGCCTATGAAATGGCATATTTAAGCGGCGCCGAAAATGTGTTCCCGGGCGCAGGCAATGTCGGCATCGGGACGACGAATCCAAGCTCGCTGTTGCATATGAACAAGAGCGGGGGTTCTGATGGGACAATGGAGCTTGAAGGAAATGGTGCATATTTGACAATAAATGGCAGAGCACGATATGCAACACTTGATTTTGAATACAATGGAACAGACGAATGGCGAATTGGTCAGCTAGGACTAGGGTCATTCAATATATATGAAGATTTCTCAACGGCACGGGTCACAATATTAAACGGAGGCAATGTCGGCGTCGGGACAACGATGCCTGGGTTCAGGCTTGATGTTGACGGACGTGCCCGCATACGCGGGGATGCCATTACAGGCGGCGGTGCTCACACAGCCGGAATTTGGTTCTCCGACGGCACAACATACGACGCATTTGTCGGAATGACAGTTGACGATTCACACATCTGGTTTTTTGGAATGCATGGGGCCAATTGGGGTCTGGTAATGGACGTGGCAACCGGTAACGTCGGCATCGGGACAACGAATCCATCGCATAACCTTCATATAAATGGCACTGGAACCAATAATATCAGAATGGATAATGCAACCGCGAATAATGCAGAGGCAAACGAGGAATTAAATAGCGCGCCCAATGAAACACTTTTGTTTGGAGGCATCTGGAGGGACAGAATCTATTTTTATTGGAAAGATGATTTAGGGAATAAGTACGTCTATTCCCCACAGGGATCAAGTTTTTCTGGCCGTTCTGATATGGGAGGGGAAGGTGTTGGTACCTTTATAAAAGAAAAAGTTAGAGATCAGGAAGAAAGGATCGCTGCTTTAGAAGCGGAATTGACTGAAATTAAAGCCCTTCTTCAATCGAAATAAATAATGCCCATAAATGAACCTATGCTCACGAAAAATGAAGGAGCTTTTATGAAATATTTTTCATTAGCAATCATTTTTACCGGTATCCTGTTTGCACAGGATAATCAGGTCACCCAGCACGTGGAAGTATGGGGTACGGCAGGTGATGTATCCACCACAAACGAAAATCCGCTGACCGGTGTTCATACAGTCACTTTTACTGCCGGGCAGCCCTTTATCGGAAATACAAACGGCACACAATATTCTGCTGATTTTGGTATCTGGTCTGTCTTTTTGAAAGAACCGGATGCACCCATTGTTTCAGCAACCGATGGTGCCCAGGCACACCCGGAACTCATTCGCATTTCCTGGCAGGCGGACAAATTGAGTCCACCGGCAGATTTTTCCACAGCCATTCCTGCCGGTGGAAGTTCTACAACCGGCAATTGGGTTGTGACCCGGGATGGAACCTGGAGAGCGAATGTATCGGCCGATGACCCTGCATTTGATGACGACCAGAGCATTTTCCCCGGGATATTGTATGAATACGGTGTCCGGGTTTCCAATGAATTTGGCTATAGTAATGAAGGATTAGACATTGGTTTTACTATCCCGAACGGGAAAATCGCAGGACGTGTCTTTACACCGGGTCCAACACCAGGGGCGCCGTGGACACCCACCGGGAATCCGGTGGCTGATGTGGAAGTATCCCTTTCACCGGTTATGGGGAAATCCGTACAACTGGACGGAACGAATGATTATGTATCTGTTGATGAAAATTATGCCGGCGCAATTTCATCAGAATTCACAGTGGAGTTTTGGTATAATGTTGATCCTGCTCCTGAAAATGCCACGATTGTTGACTGGGGCTCCCGGCTGCAGATATATCATACATCTGAAAAGATTAAAGCGGAAATCAGTGGTTACATTGTACAGGCAGATTTAGCTAATTCCGGGAATTGGAAACATATTGTCGCAACATATGATGGTTCAAAGCTTCGTTTATATCAGGACGGCTCTCCGGTAGATTCCATTTCATATACGAATGCGCTGCCGATACCATCCAGTTTAATGTTTGGGAAAAAACGCGACAATACCGGTTATTTTGATGGGTATCTGGACGATATACGAATTTGGCAGGTCGCTCAGTCAGAATCAGATATTGTCCGGAATAAAGACAGGGCATTGTTCGGCGATGAATCAGGGTTAGTCGGATACTGGAAATTTGATGAAAATCAGTCAACCATTTCATTTGATATGACTGATCCCAGGGAAAACGCACAATTGATGAGCGGAGCCGCTTGGAGCGATGAATTTGCGCAAGTGAAATTGAGCGCTCACACAGACGTAACAGGGCATTATGAAATTCGCGGAGTCTGGTATAATACTTCTGATGATAATGGTACAATATATACAGTCACGCCTTACAAGTTGAACCATGCGATATTTAACCCACCGACATCATCAGCGACACTCACCCGGAATGATCCGGTCCTGAATGATGTAAAATTTTTAGATGAATCTTTATTCACTGTTAGTGGTGTCATATCATACAATAGTACGACTTGCCCGGTGGCAGGAGTGGAAATATTATTGGATTCCGCATCCACCCGCCCACAGACATTCACTAGCGAAGACGGAGAATGGTCAATGGATCTGGAGCCGGATGAAAGCGGGCAATTGTCCGTTCGTTTTGGCGGATATTTCCACTATGATACCACCATAGTCGGCGAAAATACGACAATTGATACGTCTTATTTAAATGGCCATACATTTTTATTAGGTGGTATTGAACAGGGATACACCATTGCAAATATCGATGAAGACATCGCCGGAGTTGATTTTACCGATGCAAAAACAGAGACACTGACGGTAAAAATTGGTGGCGGCGAGTGTTTTTATCCCATTGGTAATGTAGATGTCACGGTAGCCACAACGCCATCCTGTTATTCTATTGAATTAATGGAGAAAGCAACCGGTTCGGATAATAAAATTGAAATAACCGGGCTGCCGCCATTGAATTATGTGGTAAATATTACCCATAGCAATACAAATATTTCCTTTCAATCGAAAACAATTTCATTAATGAATGGTAGTAAGACTTTAGACTTTGAATACAAATCTCCCTTATTAATTTCTTTATCTGATCTTC
>CAJVYU010000159.1 GCA_913009735.1 uncultured Fidelibacterota bacterium | reverse complement strand
GTGTTGCTTTTCAGGATAACGATAATGTTTACATTCATACTGCTACGATTCCCGGTTTAACTGCCGGTGAAACGATTTATTACTACGTGCGTGACGGTGAAAGTGAAAATATAGGCTTTAATGATCCTACCTACTATGCCGTTGCTGCACCAAATGAAGATGCTTCTTTTCGTTTAATTGTTTATAGCGACAGTCAGGGCAGTCCTTGGTGGGAGACTCAACATAGTGCGGTTGTTAATGCGATGATACCCCATGATCCGGATATCATCCTCAACTGCGGAGATATATCCCAAAATGGACAGTTATATCAATTTAATGATTACTATTTTGCTAATGCCGCTCCGATACAAAAAAATACACCTATTTACACAGCCATTGGGAATCACGATATGCTTCTTGAACCAGCTGGTGATACCTACGATATTGATATAGAGAATTATCATGAATTGATGGATCTGCCTATGAACAATAGTCTTGAAGATGGAACGGAGGACTACTATTCATTTGACTACGGTCTCGTTCATTTTGTTTGTCTGAATACTCAACGTGTAAGAAATTGGGGCGATATACAACCTTACTACAATGTGGCTTACAATGATTCGATGAAAGCTTGGCTCGAAAGAGATCTGCAGGCAACAACCAAACCGTGGAAAGTAGTCTATTTTCATATCCAGGCATGGAATAATAGTGTTTATAATAAAGGTTGGAGTACAGTCTTTGAGAATTACGGTGTTAACCTGGTATTTTATGGACATGGTCATGCTTATTATTCCAATTATCGTAATGATGTTACTTACATTATGACGGGTGGGGGAGGAGGAAAATTACATTCGATTCCCTGGTATGCCTGGCCCGAAACTCGGATTGGATCTTTTCTCGATTATCATTTCACACAAGTCGATGTAACACCGGAGAAACTATATGTTAATCTATATGATAAAGATAATAATCTTCGCCACTGGATAGAACTTGGTGCTGATGGTACCGTCAATTATCCTCAGATCGTGTCAATTGACGATTTTGAAATGTACACAACTACCGACGGATTGCAGGGAATATGGAATCTTACCACTATTCCATCGGAATATGACAGTCTGGGTGTCTCCCTTGACCACGCTCTTGCCACCGGCGGCGAAACCGGAGCCAGTAATGTTATGCAGTTAGATTTCAGTTTTCCTGCTGAAAGTGCAGATGCCTGGGGAGCTGTCGGTCTCTCTGGTCAGTGGAACTGGGCACTCCACAACGGGATCAACTTATGGATCAAAGCCGTCACCACCGGCGAGGCTGATCAATCCTACCAGATTCGTATTCTTGAAGCGAACGGCGGTGATAAGTGGGTTGCCACAAAACCGTTAAATGAGTTGGACGAAAACGGTCAATATGTTTCAGTCTATTTCAATGATTTTGAATGGTATGGTGCCGGTGATCCGGATAGTTCATTAGCAGACGGACTTATGGATTTAGATAATATTTCCACTTTTTACGTTGGAACAAAAGCCGCTTCCACCCCGGCCACTCAAAACAGTACCGCAACACTACTTGTGGATGATATTTCTGCCTTCCTGGTTTCCATTACGTCTACCCATCTTGACGATAACTTTGAGGGTTATGCAAATAATTCAGCTTTGGGGGCAAAATGGGACATGGTATGGAGCAGTAAGAACACCGTCAATATGTCACGGAATCTTGACGTAATTAATGGTGTTAATGCCAGTCAGGCGATGAAGTTGGAGATAACAGTTGAATCCGAAACAACCCCCAGCGCCGATCCCGATCTCGGTGTGAACTGGGAACCGTGCGTTTATGGAATTACCGGATTTTTTACCGCTTCTGAACATCAGACTGATATGACAGGATATCAAGGCGTCAAGGTCTGGCTTATGCCGGGAGCGAACACTGGAAATGAGGATTTCTATTTCAAGTTAAATCTGATTGAAGACGAAGCCAATGGATCCGAGGAAAAATGGATGTCTCCCAAAGTGTATTTGAATACTCTAAACCCAAACGGTGAATACATTTACTTTGCATTCGACGAATTCTATCAATATTATACCAATTCTACAGAATCAATGGAATTGGATAAAATCAAATTATCCTATCTATTCCTGGCCTATGATAATATAGTCACGCTAAATAGTACGGCTTCCGTTATGGTTGATGATATTACCTATATCAATGAGCTGGCGATCGATTCCGGAGAAAACATCGTACCGCATAGATTTAATCTAAGCCAGAATTATCCCAATCCATTTAATCCAACAACAACCATCAACTATGAATTAGCTTACGCAAGTGATGTTCAGCTTATTGTCTATAATATAGTTGGCAGGGAGATAATTAAATTGGTGGATAATAGAGAAAATGCCGGTACACATAATATCAAATGGAACGGCAGAGATAAATATGGCGTGGAAATGGCATCCGGGGTCTATATTTATCAACTGAAATCCGGGAACAACAGCACATCCAGAAAACTGTTATTGATAAAATAATGGCATATCTATGGCAAGTCAGTTTTCTCCTGATAAAACAGAATCTTATTTTAGGTGATCTGTTTCATGGGCGTTATTTTATTTGTCATTAAATTACAGTAACACAATAAAAGGTAATAATAACATTGGTTAAAATAGCTAAAGATATCCCGAAAATGACGAAAAGAAATCCACCAATCGAAGCAACTATTAGAGTTGAATATGATCGTTTAAAAGGAGAGATTAATCCCCATTTATATGGTTTTGGGTTTGAAAATTTTGCCGGAGCTGTCACCAAAGGTTTAGATGCTCAAATGCTGGATGGAACCAGTTTCGAAGAAGAGGATGTTAATCGTGATGGAGTATCTGATAAATGGCTTCCTATCGGATGGGGAACCAATACTGTTAGAATCCGCAGAGACGGGAGAGGCGCTTTCCACGGTGATTATTCACAAAAGATTGAAATGCTTGCATACACAGATGGAGAGATTGGAATTAAACAAGGTGGGCTTTTTATTGAAAAAGGAAAAAGATATACCTGTTCTCTATATCTAAAGCAAAGAGAATTGGAAAATGGAAGCTCTGTTAATATCTATTTGACAAATGAGAATGATGTTTATACTAAAAATACTATTAGCGTTGATAAAATATCATCGAAGTGGAAAAAATATACATTTATTTTAATCCCTTCAAATTCCTCCACGGATGCCGAATTCAGAGTCACTTTGGCAGGAAAAGGAAATTTGTGGATTGATCAGGTTTCATTAATTCCCGAGGATACCTTTAAACGACACGGCACCCGCAAGGATATAATGGAAAAAATAGTTGAACTTAATCCGAACATTGTCAGGTGGCCGGGCGGATGTATAGCAGAATGTTACCGCTGGAAATACGGTATTGGAGATGTAGATAAAAGACGTTTGTTGAGAAAATACCATGCAAGTGTCAGATCAAAAGAAGATCCTTCCTGGGATTCAAATAGTTTCGGCACTGACGAATTCATGCAATTTTGTCACGATATAAACGCTACACCGATGCTAACAATAAATATAGGATATGATATCGGCGATAATGTTGAGGAATATATACAGGAAGCCCTGGATTGGGTAGAATACTGTAATGGAGATACTACAACCGAATATGGCTCTATGAGAGCCACAAATGGTCACCCGGAACCGTATAATGTTGAGTACTGGGGACTCGGAAACGAACCATGGGAAATGAAGGTGGAAGAATATGCCGAACGGTATATCAGGTTTGCAAAGGTACTGAGAGAAAAAGACCCAAATATAAAATTAATAGCCTGTGGTGGATATGCGTATAATGATGATTGGAACAGGAAAGTACTGGAGATTGCCGGCGACGACATGGATTCTCTCAATCTTCACTATTATTATATGGATGAAGACTATTATGGAACAGTCGCCGAACCTGTAAAGTATGAAGAATATCTGATAGATCTGAAAAAACGAATTCCATCTTTAGTCTCCCCAGGCAAAGAGGTAAAAATTTCCATTCTTGAGTGGAATTCTAACGATAATTGGAAAGACGCCAATAAGTTTAAACAAGGACTTTATGCAGCGAGTTTCCTCAATATTGTAGAAAGACAAAATGATATTGTAGAACATGCCATTGTTTGGCCGGCATTAAGAAGGATCCAATCTCCATGGAATCACCCGTCTGATCAAGGACTTGTCTGGTTTGACAATCATAGGACATACTTATCGCCAACTGCTTTAGCGTTTAAACTTTATCGTCAGAATTATGCTCCAGTGCTCGTTTTTAGTAAAGTTGAATGTGATACATTTGATAGTTTAAGAATAAGTCAGGTACCTTATCTGGATGTTGTGGCCACGCGGGATGAAGAAGGTCAAACTTTAATCCTGAAAGTTGTAAATAAGAACGAAGAAAGCGATATTTCAACACAAATTACTATTGACGGATTGACATCGCAAATCTCCCGGGATAAAATATCCGTATCTACTCTGATTGGATCGAATGTGTATGCCAGGAATGATCTGGATCATCCCAACGAGGTACGAATTGTGGAATCAACCCTGGATTATAAACATGAAAATATTGATTATATTTTCCCTTCGCATTCAGTGACGGTTATGCGAATTAGTTTCAGGAAATAAATTACTGAATACCTATCCCGGTTAAAAGGTGATGATTGCGACGATTTTAATTGTCCCAACATTATCTAAAATGGAGGGGGATTATAGTATTTTGAGTAATCTTGTTTACACAAATGATCTAATATTATTGGAATTTCGTCAGATCGCATAATTGTATGATGGATGAGGCAATGCGGTATCAATATTGTTCTATAAAACAACTTGACAACGTGAAACGTTAGAAACTAACTTCCGAGACCGTAAACGTTTGCGGGAACGTTTGCAAAAATTACCGCAAATGGTATATGTTATATTAATACAAGGAGACAATGAGATAGCAAAAAAAGTGAAAATGCTTTTATTTTTTATATTAATATTTGGTTTAACAACAAATGCTTTAGCAGCTACGGTTGATGATTTTAAATCTTATACATCTGATACAGATTTACAGAATATCTGGGAGTGGACAAACAAATCCCAAAGGTTATACAGGCCGGTCATTGAATTATTATAATGCAGTAGATTGGTCAGTATATGATGGACTAAGTGTCTGGTTAAAAGGAAGTGAGTCCGGCAATACTGCTTACATGGTTGGCATAAAGACGAGTACGTGGCAAGCGGTGATTGCGAAGGGAGTTCGCAATTGAAATATTCTTTTTTCAGATTTGCTGAGATCATTTACAGGCGAACTAAATACAATAACAAATAACAATAATGAATATGAATCGACCAATAAAAGAATATTTCCCAATTTTCCTTCTTCCCCATCTACGTTCCTTACGTAACTTCGCTGGGCTTGCTTTATTCTTCTTCCTTTTCACCGCCTGTTCCGAACCTCCGGATAACGGCAACGGGGTAACCGAATGCCCGCCGGGTTATATTGTGGGCGGAGTTGATTCCACGGAGTGCATTCCCGACACTACGATTTATCTGACGGTGGAAAGGATTGGAATAACAAGTATAGATCTGAAAATCAGGGTTAGCGACACATCTGCTGTCTGGGCCTTCGGTTTATCACGCAACAATGCAATGATACTCTCCGCCGCCGTTACCGAGGCTGACACGATTGTAAGCGACGAAGAACTTACACCAGATCGGAAGAGCGTCGTGTAGGGCAAGAGTGTAGATCTCGGTGGTCGCCGTATCATTAAAAAAAAAAAGAGACAAAGAACTTCTACTGGGAACTTGATTGGAAGTGTGACGAGGACACGTCGCACCAAGGGCATGTCAGCGTGGCGATA
>CAJVYU010000158.1 GCA_913009735.1 uncultured Fidelibacterota bacterium | reverse complement strand
AGATGGCTCCAATTATCAGGAATACATCAATGTTCTGAATGAAAATAAATCTAATCTCGTTCAGCCCTGGGATACAGAAGCAGGATTTCGTGGGTTCGGTTTCCAGAAAACCTGGGATATTTTCACAAAAATTTCATATAAACCAACCAACAAAATTCGGTTAAATGGATCTTACTGGCAGGTGGCGAACCACCGAAAAATATTCAGTCCGGTATACATGTTTTGGAGTGACGGCCAATCAGAATTATTCCAGGATACATACAGAACGTATCTTGAATTCAATCAGAGTCTCACCAGCAGGACATTCTATACTGTACGGGCATCACGATTTGTGCAAGAGAGTTTTTTGGGTGTTCGCTGGCAGGATAATGATAAAGACGGCCGGCCCGATTGGTTTGAATATCGGCATGGCGCAGGTCCTTACCAGGATAGGTCAAATCCATACAATCCGGATATAGTTCCTTATTCTGTTTCGGAATTTGGAGATACGCTTTATTACACAATGTTGGATCCGAGAAGCGGTTGGTATGTCGGCGCGGAACCGGGTCTATATAATTGGGAGTCGGCTGAGGAATTTACTGATTTAAATGGCAATGGAATTTGGGAAGCAGGTGAGCCTTGGGAAGATCGGAGTGGAGAAGGATATACAAACGGTGTCTGGGACGGACCTGAGCTTGTTCAAACATTATATGAAAGAGATGGCAGTTATTGGCTGGAACCGGAAATGTATGAAGATTATAAAGATTTTGAAGATTTTCGTTTTATACAGGAAATGATCGGATTTGAACCGACTTTAAACCCAGGCGCTTCGCCCTTAATTCCATCTTATGCTCCATATTTGGGTAATCTTTATACCGGAGCGCCGGATGATCCAAATTATTTCATGCCGACTTTTCAGGGATACGCTTGGGAAGAAAAGCGCAGATTTGGCGGTAATGACCGTTTGTATAACACCTCCCGTGCGGAGACCAATGAACTTCGTCTCGATGTCACATCCCAGGTTACCGATGAACTGAAAATACGGTCTGGGTTTGATTATAAATCCCATAAATTGGATTACTATGAAGTGAAATCACCTTGGTTGGGCGAAGGTGCATTTGTTCAGACTTTCGCAGAATACTGGGATGATGTGGGTCCCGATGGGCTTTCCCAGACGGATGAAGGATATGAAGAGCCGGATAAAGGCGAGGGGAATAATCGATACGATCCCGGAGAGCCGTTTTCAGATGCCAATAAAAATGGTAAATGGGATGCATTCCGCGAACCGGAAGAAATTTCTGCTTATATCCAAAATATTTTTGAAGTGCCATGGATGGTAGTGAATGCAGGTATTCGAGTGGATGCTGTCAATTATAATACACAAGTTTGGTCAGACACTTTAGGAAAATTTTCTCCCGGTCGTCCCTGGTTCTATTCCGATCTGAATGGGAACGATAAATGGGATCGGGATTTAGAAGAAGCCAGCAATTTGGCAGGTCTTGCCCAGCAGAAAGTGTTGTTGAAAGATTCAAAATGGCAGTATCAGATCAGTCCCCGATTAGGTTTTAGCCATGTGATTACGGACCAAGCCACTTTCACTTTTAACTATGGTGTGTATTATCAAACACCTACGTACCAGAATGTTTTTCTGAATACGAACCAGATGGAAGATCCTGAAACATTATTTGAGGAATCTGAATCCCCGGTGATTGGAAATGCAACCATGACTGCCCAGCGGACTGAATCCTATTCCTTTGCTTTCAATATTCAATTCAGCCGTAACTGGGCATTTACGTTGGGTGGATACAATAAGAATATGGCCCAGAATTTGTTTTTCAAAACCCAGAGGTCCGGCGTATATGAATACAAGGTTTTTGCAAATGGAGACTATGGAAGCGCACGAGGACTGGAATTTTCTTTGCAGAATAGGGGCATGTGGTTCACGACATTAATTCAATACACCTATTCTATTGCAAAAGCCAACAGCGCTTTTGATTGGGCGGATGAGACCGGTGTATGGATAGATTCGCCTTCCCAGGAATTTCGAATGCCTTTCGACCGTCCCCATGATTTGACTATTTCCTTTTACTCAAGAATGCCCTTTGGTATCAATGCCGGTATTACTGCATTTTACCAATCCGGGCCACCTTACACACCTTATATTTTCAGCGGCCGCGATCCCAAAGAGGATAGGAGAAATCCATATTCTAAACGCCAACCGCCATTCAGAAGTGTTAACCTGCTGTTTACCAAATCTGTAAAGTATATGGGATTAAAGCTGAATTTGGGATTGAATATTTATAACGTATTTGATATACAAAATGCTTTGGATATTTTCCAGTTAACCGGAAAACCGGATGATCCGGGAACCTATTATACAGACCAGGTTGGACTACCGGACGCCCAGCATGATAAACCAAGCTCTTATTATGACCAACCATGGAAATATTATCCGCCTCGTCAAATCAATTTTTACGTAAGGATAGAATTCAAATAATGAAGCATATACTATTTATCCCTTTGTTTTTGGGTTTTATGTTTGCCGGAGTAAAACCCGGTAAGAATACCCAAGCTGTTCCTGCAAGAAAAATAGTTCCATCCCGTACGGAAAAAATTGGAGACTATCCGTTTCCCACAAATCCAATGAATGATCGTGCACTGGGATATTTACTCCAGGGGAAAATAAAAAATGCCATCGGCAATTATGGAGGTTTTGTTGATTGGAATAATCATCCGGCAGGTTTATGGGGAGAATATACGTATCTACCCAATGTGGCTTTCCTTGCCGGCGTTCCCGGACATCAATATTCATCTGCATTCGAATGGAACCTCTATAATACCGTTATAGAAAATGGAGAAACGGTTCGTCAGATATGGGAATCATCGGATGCATTCAATGCCTGGTTTGAGAATGGAGACACTAATTTTGTTGGCTTTCTTTTTGAAGCAGAAGATGGCAGAGGTTTGTATCAACCGGATAGTATTGCTAAAATAAATTCAATCGATGAAATAACCGCTTATTACCAGTGGGGGATAGATAATGTTGAGAACCGTATTTATATCAGTACCAAAGGAGAAATCAATCCCAACAATTCCTGGGCAAAAATGGGTCTTATTTATCCCTGGGCTTTGAGACCAAGCCTGAAAGAACGAACAGACGATTTTGATATTTATAACTATGGCGATGACATGGAAGAGTGGACAGAAGATGATCAATATCAATATTATGGGGCAAATGTGGCAGAATCCTGGTTTACCAGATTTGACCCAAGTACCAATACGGATTGGCAGGCATCCACAAAGGCAAGGGTAAACACCCATAATACGGAAGTAGATGCCGGGATTATATTTGGTGAAACCGTATTTGTAGATAAAGATGATACGTATCCATTACTGGCTCATAGTGCCTATTCTCAAACTTGGCCAACACAATATAATATAGAAACAGGGGAAATGGAACCATTCTGGCCAGGTTGGTGGGCGGAAGAGTATTACGGTGATCGCCCCGAGGAATGGGCAGACGAAGAAATAACAGACTGCAGTGGAACCCGGAAAGATGCAGACTGCTGGAAAGAAGTACCGGGGCGTTTTATTTCTGACATGGATGTATATATGGAATTCGATGACCGCTGGGCTCATCGGGGTAATTTGGTGAATACAAATAATGAATATCTCCAGTCCGGCTATCCTATGGGATTAAAGATAAGAGCAGAAGCACATTCTTATGGCGTTTCTTATGCAGAAGATATTATGTTTGTCACGGTAAAAGTTCGAAATGAAAGTGGTGATTTTTACGACGAAGATGGAAACTTTCATGAAGGAATGATTATGCCGGACGGTACAAAATTAAATCGTGGAAAAGGATTTAATTATCAAGGTGTTACACTCGGATTCTACATGGATGCTGATGCACTGATAGGTGATATTAATGGATATAATTCTGGAATTCATACGAATGATGATGATTATATGGAGTTTTATGATGAGCGTTTTGAAATAAGTGGTGAATCGCTCATTATAAGCATGGCCATGATTTATGATTATGACGGCAACAGCGGTGGTGTTACGGATTTGGGTGTGGTGGCAACACAGTTATTAGATACACCGAAAGCCACGCGGGAGATAGATCTTGACCTGGATGGATTCCCGGATCGGTTTCCCGGAGAAGATTTAAAAATGACTGACTGGCATTGGTTCGATTGGTATAATCGTCCCGGAGTTATTTCAAGAGAAAGCAATACCAATTGTTGTGCCGGGGCGGCGGGAAGACCGCAAGCCCGAAATAAAGAAGAAATTATGTATAAACTAATGGTGGGTGACACCACTAATATATCCAGTAATGAAAATGCCTGGTTTTTTCATACTCCAAACCCGGATACGGATTTAGGAAGTGAATTAAATCCTCACTTTGATTCTTTAGAAGGCTTGGAAAAAGAAGACGCTTTCGATGAAGGACTGGATTGTGTTTTTATCATGAGCTGCGGACCGTTTGATTTAAAGGTCGGAGAAGAAGTCCCCTTTTCATTCAGCGTCATTTTCGGGCAATTAAAATACAATGCTCCCGGGGATGTGGATTTTTCTGATTTGGTGAATAACGCGAAATTTGCCCAGATTATGTACAATTCCCATTACCAGGGTTATACACCTCCGGCAAAACCCAATGTTCATGCTGTAGCGGATCATGAAAAAGTCACCTTGTACTGGAATAATTCAGCAGAGTTTTCGAATGATATCGTGACCGGCTATGCTGATTTTGAAGGATATAAAATATATAAAAGTATCGATGGCGGCAGTACATGGGGGACACCGGATAAAAAACTTTATGATCAAAATGATATTTTTGTTGGCTGGCAGCCCTTAGCCCAATTTGATTTAGACGCTGTTAATGATTCAATCCGTTGTATTTATGAAAATGATGAATGCGATGATGGATATAACCGCGGACGTTCTATTTCCGGACCGGATCCACATGCCCCGTGGAACAGTCTTGGGTCAAATACCGGTTTTGACGCAATAGATACAAATGTGACCATCAATGGTAAAGAGTACCAATATTATTTTGTAGACAGGAATGTGAAGGACGGTTTGAAATATACCTACGCAGTCACCGCTTATGATATGGGTGTTGATCCGGATTTCACTATTGCCTGGCAACCGGACGGCAGCGGTGGATTTATTGCAGATACGGTATGGTCATATTCCAATCCGGAACATTGGTCCAGCCCCGATGGATATGCCAGTATAGAAAATTCAAAGGGCACGACTGTATTGGACAAGAATTATGTTCAAGTATATCCCGGCTATAAAGCCCAGGCAACTATTGGGAAAATCGGTGTTGTTCCTAATCCGTATAAAGTCCGGTCTATGATTAATGAAACAGAATGGATACGCAATATACGCTTTACAAAATTACCGCCTAAATGCACTATCAAGATTTATACGGTAAACGGAGAACACGTTCAAACAATTTATCATGAAGATTTGACCGGTCAGGATTCCAATACGATCACTTCCGGCGGTGAAGCCATTTGGGATATGCGAACGGTTAACAATCAGGAAGTGGCGCCGGGGCTTTATATCTTTGTTGTCCAGGCCAATGGTATGGAAGATTATATCGGTAAATTTGCGGTGGTACGATGATGGATAAAGTGGTAGCTGGTAGAGTGCTTGCCCGCCGAAGGAACGTAGGCGGGGTAACTGGTAGCGGAAGTTTCAACAGGATAAGCAAGAGAAGCAATTCACACATTCAGTCAATCATCCAACCATCCAATCACCCATTTCCGTCTGCTGCATTTGAAAAAAGTAAAAAAGGACAGGCAGGAATTCTCCCTTATGACAGAAGAGAAAGTAATATGTTTTTGTTTAATCCTTTATT
>CAJVYU010000157.1 GCA_913009735.1 uncultured Fidelibacterota bacterium | reverse complement strand
TGGTGGTTAAGTTAACGGCCGCACCCGCCAGCAAGTATGATTTCGAAAAATGGACAGGTGATGCAACTGGATCAAATACCACAGTTCAGGTAACCATGAGCACGGCGAAAGATGTGACGGCAAACTTTAAACATTGGCCGGAAATTACCGTGACTACTGATCCGGAAGGCATGCAGATTACGGTAGATGGCGCGACCTCTTCGGCTCCTCAGACGTTTACCTGGCAGCCGGGTAGTTCCCACACCATAGAGGCGGTCGAAGAGCAAAATTCCGGCACAACGAAAAAATATGTCTGGACGAAATGGAGTGATAATGGGGGTCGGAGTCATTCAATTCAGGCGCCCCAGTCGGCAGCCACTTTTAAGGCATCCTATAAAACACAATATTATGTACAAACACAGGCATCGCCTTCAAATTATGGCAGTGTTTCACCGGCGAGTGGCTGGTATGATGCGGGAATACAGGTGACATTTACGGCAACCGCGAATCAGGGATATGGCTTCTTAAACTGGACGGGCTCCTGGGAGGGAGATGAAAATCCCAGAACGGTTGCCGTAAATGAAGCTATTACTATAACGGCAAAATTCAGCGAATACCAAATTATTGTGATTCATACGAATCCGGAAGGGCTGAAGGTGTCTGCAGATGGTAATCAGGGAACAGCTCCAATTACGGTCAAATGGCTTGTGGGCACAACACATTCTATGGAAACGGCATCACCCCAAAGTGGTGGACAAAATGTGCGGTATAGATGGAAAAGCTGGACAGATGAGGGAGAACGCAGCCATCAAGTTCATGTAACAAGTTCGTTTTCTGGATTGACAGCAAATTTTTCAAAAGAATATTATATGTCAATTCAGGTAAATCCCTCGAATGCGGGCAGCGTTTCACCTGGAAGCGGATGGTATGCAGAAGGAAATGATTTAACACTTCAGGCAAATGCGAATTCCGGCTATAAATTTACAAATTGGAGCGGTGATTACAATAACAGCAATAATCCGCTTTCTGTAAAAATTGATAGTCCCAAAAACATTACAGCAAACTATAAAATTTCTAGTGTGTCCATAACAATAAATACAGATCCGGCCGGAAATAAAATTTACGTGGATAATAATGAATACACTTCTCCGGAAGTGTTCTATTGGCAGCCGGGCTCTTATCACAAGGTAAAAGTCGATGCTTCTATCTCAAAAGGCAATGGAGAAGAATTGCGGTTTAAATCCTGGAGCGATAACGGAGAGATTGAACACTCGATTTATGTGCCCAATTATTCGAAATCGTATACTGCTAATTTTGATCGATATTATTACATGAAAGTCAACTCTCCGTATGGCAATCCGGAGGGAAAGGGCTGGTATAAGGAGAATGATAATGCAAAGGTATCTATCGGAAACAGATATATTAAAGTAGGTGATACAAAAAGATATGCTTTTATCAATTGGACAGGGGATGCTTCTTCATCTTCTTTGCAATTTCAGGTTAAAATGGATGGTCCAAAGGAGGTAACAGCAAACTGGAGAACACAATACAAATTGACTTATGGATCGAACAATATTCAATATGGTGTTGTAAATAGCAAGAACCTCGATGATGATTTTATAAGTATTGAAGCCGAAGATGCTGTTCTAACACTGCCGATGCGGATTATTCCGGATAATAATGCATCTGGTGGTGCAGCCGTGGCAGATACTTCAGGATATGATGATTCCGGGAAAATTACATTTGATCTGGATATCAAAAACAGTGGGACGTATTATGGATATGGCAGGGTGCATGGCAAATCAGGCATAGAAGATTCCTATTTCTTCAATTTTGATAATGGTCCAAAATACATATGGGATATTGCTCCAAGAGAATATGAATGGTTTCCTTTAAAATCACGGCAGGCTGATTCCCAGTTTTCGATCTATTTGACAAAGGGACATCATGTTTTTTGTTTGTATACCCGAGAGGAGAATACATTCATTGACAAACTCATTTTCACAACAAATAAATATGCTTCAATTTCGGATCCATGGTTTAATTCGGGATCTCATATTAGATTAATCGCGATACCTTTCAATAAAAATATTTTTGGAAGCTGGAGCGGCAGTCTGCAAAGTACGAACAACCCGTTAAATTTTGTTATGAATCAAGCCTATAATATTATAGCTGATTTTACTCCTGTGTTTGGAGTGACGATTGGCACAAATCCGCCTGATTTGAATTACGATGTGGATAATCAATTCTATAATAAACAAAAAGTTTTTAACTGGGAAAAGGGTTCGGAACATGCTATCTTTGCAGATTCGATTATTTCTGTAAATCAAAATGAAAGATATTTATGGAATTCGTGGAGCGACAGTTTACCGAGAGCACATCATATAGTGGCTGATTCAAATGGGATGTTTTATATTGCCAGATACTTTCATCAGTATAAATTGAATATAAATGTTTCTTCGGGAAGCGGCGGATCCGTTCAGATAAATCCTGCCAAATTGTGGTATACGCTGGGCGATAGCATCTCAGTAGTGGCCTCCCCTGATGAAGGATATCAATTTATCGGGTGGAATGGCGATACAGTTAGCACTGAAAATCCCCTGATGCTGCAAGTAGATTCTGTATTATCCTTATCGGCAAATTTTGCAAGATTATCACCCCCGCCTGCAGCGGTCAATTTTTATTTAAATAGATATGCTGCCAGTACTTCAGACACTATTAAACTTAACTACAGGGTTAAAAATGCTAATAATGATTCTTCGGTAGCACTGGAATCACTCTGGTATCACAATGGGGAAATTGACAGCCTGAGTATAAATCACTCAAGAATAATTCCGATTAATTCAGGCGAAGGGGATACCTGGTATGTAATATTTCGTTTGAAAAATGGAAATCTACACAGTCAATGGTATAGAACTAAAGTCTGTACGATTGTACCGGTTTTGCCCGATGCATTACTATCATTAAATTTTTCAGAAAAAGATACAACCATTACTTTAAGAAACCATTCTTCTTCGTTGCAAGTTGATCTTCATTTTAATTCTGATAACGGCAATCGAATCTACGGAAATTCAGATTCACTGGAAAATTCAATAGTAATTCTGCATTTTTCCAGAAGTCCTGAGTTTTATTTCGAGAATACGCTAAATGACTATTTTCTGATTTCTGGTTTTCTAAAGGATTTTACATGGTCGTTTGTGTATCAGTACAATGATAGTCTGCTCAGTCAGGCCGGGATTGCCTCTGAAGATTCTTTGACGATTGGCTGGAGTGAGGATTTTGGGAATACCTGGAATTATGTTACAAATGCTGTTCCGGATACCGTTAATAACGTAATTATGGTTTCCGGTTTATCCCATTTTTCCCTGTGGGCAGTAGGGCAAAAGCCCTTTTCAAAGTTTCTCCCTGTTGAGATGACCTATTTCAGGGCAAACTTAGAGCACATAAATAAAGTTGTACTTGAATGGAAAACGCAATCCGAAACCAATAATTTAGGATTTGAAATACAGCGAAGTTTTGCCAATTCTCCGTTTGAAAAAATTGCATTTGTGAATGGCATTGGTACTTCTGCGCGCCCGCATTTGTATCATTTTGTAGATATAGTTGAAAAAGGCGGTGATTATACCTATCGTTTAAAACAGATTGATATAAACGGTGCGTTTAAATACAGTAAAAAAATTCACATAAATGTATCGGCGCCGGGCAATTTAACGGTTTTTCCCAATTATCCGAATCCATTTAATAATTCAACGATTATAAAATTTTCAATCCCGCAAACTTTTGAAGGAAATAATGTGCAATTATTGATTTATAACATCAAAGGAGAGCAAGTTAAAAAATTTACTAAAAATTCTGTTAAGGCAGGGATTTATCAATTTAAATGGAATGGTACCGATTTAAATGGAAATCACGTCGCATCGGGGTTGTTTTTTTATAGATTAAAGATTGGAAATTTTGAAAAAATTTCAAAGATGATTCTTTTAAAATAACAATGAGAAACAGAAAATATTGAGGGCTTCTATGCTTGACGAAAAATTTCAAAAAGATAAAATCGAAAAATTATTGGTTATAGAGAAAAGAATTAGCTTCAAAAAGGGATATAAAATTGGTTTTCTCGCCGGATTTGCATCGCTTATTTCTATTACTTTAATTGCTTCGCTTATTTTTCTTTTGTTTGGTGAACCGCTAAAGGAGAAATTGCTGAATGATGTTATTTCGGGGACGATGGAGCAAATTTTTGCTTCATTCCCGGATGCCTATTTCACTAACAATAAAGACCGCATAATGAACGTTCTGGATGATTTTACAAATGCAACGGAAGCACATAGAGTTAGCAAAGAGAGCTATAAACGTTTAGGCAGAATGATTATGCGGGATCTGCGCGATAAAAAATTGACATATAAAGAATTAAATGGCCTGGTAGATCAACTTAACAAAATGGCTCATGAAAATTAGAAAAACAAATAAAATTTGCATCTTTCTCAAATACAAGTTATGGAAATTAACGTATATATTTTCTGTAATATTTTTAACGATTGCACCGGATATCCTTTTTAAAATTGATTTTGCTCAGGCATCAGCGAATCTTCCGGCTACTTCTGATACAATTCTTGTTCTTTCCGACAGCCTGAACCAGAGCAGTCTGGGTCGCGTGACCGGCGGCGAATTTCTGCCCGAAGGGGGTTGGAAAGTCACAGGAAAGGATAATATGATATTTTTCGATCTGAACACCTACATCTCTCATGGGATTATGGAAGTTAAGTTTTCTAATTTTGATCCTGCGCTAGAAAATACTTTCAACCGCCACCATTTCATCTCAATGTATAAAAATAAATGGGGAGAACATCATCAAATTGAATCATTCAATACGGATTGGGATTTACATACCGGTTTTAATTATAGCAATGGTGTAAAACTCCAGGCAGCCGCGTATGAAGACGCAAAGGAAGTCATCTTAACGGCAAAATCGTTGAAATGGAATGTTAATAAGACATACCGTTTAAAGTTTATCTGGAAAGGGGATACGGTTCGATTTTTTCGGGATAATACTTTATTAATTACAATTGGTTTAGCCCATGATTTTTCACTTCGCTATTTGTTTTTAGGCCGTGATAGAACAATCAGCGGTGATTATTTTACAAATTACAAAAATCAACAATATCCGACAATGGTTGGACCTGTTTTATCGAATGTGATTGTTAAAAAAATAGTTGATAATAGTATAAATTACTCTTCGGATATATTATACTTAAAAACTAGGGATATTTACGCAAATGTAGCAAGAGTCGTATGGGAGCTTTCAGACAGCGCAGTTTCTAAATTAATTTTTAGAAAAGTGGGTTCGACAGATTGGGACAGCACTGATTTTTTGAGCGATTCCCGAAAAAATGAATTCACACTGGATAATCTAACACCCGCCCGGGAATATGAGGCTAAAGTCTTGATAAAAAATATATATGGAAAAATTACGTCAGGCGCCTCAATATTTTTCAGGACAAATTCAACTGATTACTATTTCTTCAAACCCAATGCGGATTCATTTGTTGAACGAAAAGATATAATTGCACCTATGCGGGATATTGCCAATATGGGCTGGCTATATCTGATGGTTGGCAATGGAAGAATTTGTTACTTTAAATTTCCAGACGCTAATGTTGGTCTTCCTTTAAAAAGGGCTTATCTGCGGTTGCATGTTCGAAATGTTTTCAATAGTAAACATAATTTAAAAATTCACAACGTAAACTCCGATTGGCAGGAAAATTCAATCACATGGCAAAACCAGCCGGTTTTCAGTGATTCTCTTGCCGGCACTTATTTAAGCAGCAAATTTTCAAGAGATGAATGGATAACAATCCCTTTAACGACTATTCATAAAAATTTAAAAAATGGTTTAAAACTTGCAGTAACTTCTGATGATAGTGGGTGGGTTTCCTTTGATTCCAGGGAGTCACTCTGGGATCAACCAGAGCTAATTTATGATTTTCGCATAAATT
>CAJVYU010000156.1 GCA_913009735.1 uncultured Fidelibacterota bacterium | reverse complement strand
TTATTGTACATTTTTTTTTTTTAATGATACGGCGACCACCGAGATCTACACTCTTTCCCTACACGACGCTCTTCCGATCTATATGGGGAAAGGTGCGGCCGTTCGCACGGCTCAGGCTCATATTACCGGGGATATTGTGTTAATTCAAGATGCCGATCTGGAATATCAACCTGAAGATTACCCGGTTTTAATTAAACCATTTGAAGATGGATATGCGGATGTGGTTATTGGATCGCGATTTTTAGGTACGCATCGTGTCTTCCTGGTCTGGCACTATTTTGGAAATAAACTTTTGACTCTTCTTACTAATATTTTATTTAATACAATTTTGACCGATATGGAATGCGGTTATAAAGTGTTCAAAACCGAGATATTTAAGAGTATAACCATTAAGTCAAATAAGTTTAATTTGGAGCCTGAATTGACTGCAAAAGTTTTCAAACGGAAATATAAAATTGTTGAAGTGCCGATTACTTATTACGGTCGGGATTACAATGAAGGTAAGAAAATTAACTGGTTTGATGCGATTCCCGCCGTATTGGCCTTAATTAAATATAGATTTGTGGATTAGCACCGGTTTTAATAGCAATATTTTAAATGAAAAAATCTCTGGAAAAATTAGATTTTCTTTTTATCGTTGCTTTTATCGTTGCGTTTTTAGTTTTAGGAATTAGCAAAGTGGATCAGTCTGTAAATACAGGCTGGCACGATACCGGTCAATATTTAAAAAACGCAATAGACATTAAATATTCCGGTGGTCTTATTGGATTTATTATACATTGTTATTCAGGAACCTACACAGAAGCCAATCAACATCCTCTTTATCTTCTGATTTTGTCACTTTTTGCAAAAAAGGAATTGTCTTTTTTTGTAACCGCAAAGTTAATTTCACTATTTTTTGGTTTATTAACAATCATCAGCCTTTATTTGATTGTATTTAATCTGTACAGTCGCAAGGTGGCCGTTTTATCCACGTTAATGATGAGTCTCAATTTTTATTTTCTAAGAGAATCATCGCATGTGGCCGCTGAGACTGTACTGGTATTCACAAGTTTGTGGGCCTATTTTTTTATCATTAAAGGATTCAAAAATCATAAGTATTGGGTATTGGCCGGTTTTTTTTCTGGCCTGGCCTATTTTTCAAAAGGTTCCGGAATATTTATGTTGGCTGTCTTCTTAATTAGTCTAATTTTAATTTATCCAAAAAATTTCTTTAAGAAAAAGTATGCCTATCTATTTTTCGTGCTTTTTATATCGGCATCAGCGCCTTTACTCTGGAGAAATAGCCTGATATACCATAATCCGATTTATAATTTGAATTCACACGTCATGTGGCTTGATAATTGGGAACAGACCTACAATCCGGCTTATGTCGCCGATCCTCCAAATGCATGGGTATACTTTAAAACGCACTCCCCCTCTGTTTTTTTTAATCGATTATACAAAGGAATCAAAACCGAAATATTTGTTACATTTGATTCCCTCACGATGATCGGCTACTTAAGGTGGACTTATGTCGGGATACTCGTGTCGTTTTTTTTAATGATCGGTTATCTGTTTGATAAGCGTAAAATAAATAAAACCGTTAACTTTTTGTTTCTCGCTCTGTTTTTATTATTTTTTTCCTGGTATAATGCGATCGTAGTGGATGTTCGTTTTATTTTGCCCGTGGTGCCGGTTATGATAATGCTTTCTTCATTAGGCATGATAAAAGTATTTGATAATATTCTAAAGCTGTTAAAGGTAAGGAATCTTCGCGTGATCAGAAATGGGGGTTACGCGTTTTTATTGATTCTTGTGTTCACAATTCCTCTGCAGAGTATCTATTCGAAAGGATTAAAAAGTCCTGAGTATTCCTATAAGTTAGCACCAGGATATGAAGAATTATTAAATTGGCTTAAAGGGCATCTGACTAAAAATGATCATTATATTTTATGGCCTGCGCATCAATACTGGTTTGATTGGTATGCCGGTCTTCCGGGTCAATCCATTGCCTTGCCAAATGTTAAAAATTTTCAGGCATTTCAAGATTTTATCCGAAATCAGAATATTACAAAGGTTGTTATTCATAAAGAGAATCTTCAAAGGAGAAAAAATATTCTTAAGGAATACTTCAGCTACAATAAAATTAAGGGTGTTTTACAGCTAAAACCCATTCATAACTGGCAATTAATTTACAAATCCCGGCAGGAGCCGGTTCCGTTTTTGATTTTTAAAATTGTGAGGAACAATTAATAAAACCTGTAAAAACGAACCATGGAAAAGATATTGTCAATTTAAAAATGTTTGATTTTAAAACACTGTACAGAATATATACAAATAAACAGAGGTTGTAATCAGGATATAAAGATATAATTTGTGCAGTAACAAGACTTTATAATACATTCCCTTTGGCATAGTGTTTGAAATAATGCTAATGAACGGGTATCGTTTTCAGAATAAAAATATTTTTCATTTATTAAAATTGCGGAGATAAATATGAAAAACCAAAATAATTTTTTAAAGACTTTAAGCATATTCTTAATTATTCCGGTTTTTTTAACCCTTTTTATGACAAAAAATAGTTTTGCCCAGCAATGGATAATTATGCCATTGGGGGATTCAATTACCGAAGGCACGGGCTCTTCGGCCGGAACCGGGGGATATAGAGATGATCTATATACTTTGCTCAATAATAATGCCGTTTCATTTGATTTTGTGGGCAGTTATAATGATGGAATATCGCCAGACCCCAATCACGAAGGCATTGATGGAGCCACTGCTGAAGCTATTAATGACACTATATTAAATTGGCTGAGTACGTATCAGCCGAACATTGTACTTTTGCATATTGGAACAAATAATATTCCTTCAGAAGATAATTCCGTAACAATTTCCGCTATCGAGAGTATTCTCGACAAAATACATAATTTCAACAGCAATACCTTTATTCTCTTTTCAAGTGTTATCCCGCAAACAGATGCTATAAGAAATCAAAAAGTAAACGATTTGAATGCAAGAATCAAAGAACTTTTTTATAATAAATTATCAATAGGCTACAATATTTATTATGTGGGGAATAATGAGGTGTTTAATGCGCAGCCGAATTGGGCTTCGACTTTAATGTCAGCCGATGGTTTTCATCCGAATGATGACGGTTATCATATTATGGCTCAGGTTTTTCTAAATGCCATCTTAAATGTGATTAATAAAGATAATTCTTTGGTGACGGATAATTTCAATAGAACAAATATCGGCATTACATGGGAAACTTCGGCGAATTATTCCATTGTAAATGGAGAATTAACGAATAATGATGCCGCGGATAGTTGGAATAATCTTGCGACTTATATTGCGATGACGAATCCGACGGAGGTGAGTGTAAAATGGGGCACCGGTGCAGATGCCACAGGAATTGGTGAAGCCGGATTGGCTGTAATGCTGGATACATCAACGGCAAGTGCCAATGGCTATTTAATTATTAAAAGACAGTCCGGGGATATCAATCTATGGACAATCGTCAATGGACAACCTGGAACGGATTTAGGAAATTTTGCCGGAACGTATTCCGGCATAAGTGCCGGAGATGTTTTTGATGTCAAGATATCCACAGATGGGGGTGGGCATCACTTTGAATGCTATGTGAACGGCAATAAGGACGGTACTGCCACCGACCCCAATAAACTTGAGGGAAACAGTTCGACTCAATATGCCGGAATACTGACACGAGGTCAATATAATAATCCGATAACCGACTTTAATATTATTTATGGTGTGGATAATGTCCCGCCAAATCCAATAACGGATTTAGTCGTGACCAGTACAACATCTTCTTCAGTCATGCTGGCCTGGACGGCCACAGGAGATGATGCAAATACAGGAAAAGCATCGAGTTATGAAATTCGTTATTCTACTGTACCCATTACGGAAGCAAATTTCAGTACAGACACTTTAGTCAATAATCCACTCTCCCCTTCTGATCCGGGAACGGCCGAGACATTTACAGTAACCGGTTTGGATCCGGCCACTACTTATTACTTTGCGATAAAAGTGCTGGATGAAGTGCCTAATGCATCCGGTATTTCAAATGTAGTCAGTGCGTCTACTATTTCTGCCTCCGTTTTCGTCGATAATTTCAATCGTTCTACCATTGGTCCCAATTGGGTTTATGACCCCGAATTTGCCATTCAAAATGGCGAATTGGCCAATACAAGCACAGAAAACCGCTGGGATTTTATGGCTGTTTTCACCGCGCGGAAAGACCCGTTTGAAGTTTCAATTAAATGGGGGGCAAGTGCCGATTCAAACGGAATCAACAATGGGGCCATCACTTTATTGCTCGATTCTCCTTCTCCCAATGCGAATGGATATATGATCTGGCGGAGGACGGATATTAACAAGATCTATCTCTGGACGGTTGTAAACGGTGCGCCCGGCAGTTTAGTGAGTTCGGCTAATAGTGCTTTGCCGGATCCTGTTGCCGGAGATGTATTTAAGGTTGTTATTAGCAAAAATGCGACTGATTATATATTTGATTGCTATATTAATAATAACAAAGATGCGACGGTTACAGCGCCTTTAGTCAGTTGGTCGCCGACTTATGCCGGAGTAATGTTGAATGGGGGCGAAAATAATAATATTGATGAATTCCAGGTAATGACGGCATTGGGCGCACCAAGTAATATCGAATATGTGAGCGGCGATACTCAAGTTGATACCGTTGGCAAAACGTTACAAAATCCATTGGTTGTTCGCCTTTCCGATGAAAATGGGAATCCCATTCAAGGTGAACCTATTAAGTTTTCAGTAACGCAGGGGAATGGCAATATCTTCGGGGGCACTTCATATTCAAATTATGTTAATTGCGGCGGTAACCAATATGTTGATAATAATAATCACACCTGGAATGCGGATCAGGTGTATGCCTCGGGGGGTTGGGGATATGATAATGGGGGGAGCTATTCTACATCAAATTCCATCAGTAATACATCTAATGAAACGCTTTATCAATCGGAACGTCACAGTATGAACAGTTACAAATTTGACGTGCCGAATGGAACCTATCATGTGACGCTCAAATTTGCAGAGATCTATTATAATGCACCGGGTGAGAGAGTTTTCAATGTACTGATGGAAAACCAGATCGTTCTGCAAAATTTTGATATCTATGCCGCTGCAGGACAATACACGGCTATTGACAAAGATTTTTATGTGAATGTGGGAGACGGACAATTAAATATTGATTTTGTTCCGGTGGGTACTTCGGATCCGAAAGTGAATGCAATTGTCATCCAGGAATTAAACAATATTCGGGTAACAGATGAAAACGGGTTGGCTTCTTCTCTCTTTACTTTGGGGACGACTGCCGGAGTCAATAAGGTCGAAGCTTCTTATTCCGACTTAACGCCGTATGTTTTTGCGTTAACTGGCCTGCCCGATGTGCGCAGTCAGATTTCTTATGTTTCCGGAAACAATCAAACCAACGGAGTGGGCGGACAGCCTTTACCGGAACCTTTTGTTGTAAAAATTTCAGACCAATACAATAATTCCGTGCCGAATAGTCCCGTTACTTTTGAAGTCGTCAAAGGCGGGGGATCATTAGTAGAAAATCAGCCTGTCACCACCAATTCAATCGGGCAGGCATCCTCCACGTTAATTCCCGGCAATATTCTGCCCTATAATAAAGTCCTTTCTTATACGGAAGGAATCCCGGACACCATCTTATTTGAAACCACCATTACAAATGGTGTGGCTTCCCAAATTAAATATGTGTCCGGTGACAGTCTGACCGGGGCTGTGGGACAGGAATTAACAAGTGTTTTAAAAGTGAAAAGATCGGAAGAGCGTCGTGTAGGGAAAGAGTGTAGATCTCGGTGGTCGCCGTATCATTAAAAAAAAAAACAAGAAAAAACAACAAAATAATAAAAGATCATTTAAAAAAACAATTGAAAATATTTTTAAAATCGCATGCGAAACGTGCACAGTATCGTACAACCATCAACTAGTCAATCTACGGACATGACGACAACCGC
>CAJVYU010000155.1 GCA_913009735.1 uncultured Fidelibacterota bacterium | reverse complement strand
TTTCAGTGTAATCTTATCATCCTCACTCATTTTCTGCCCTTATGACAAATATTTTCTTTCTGATGAATAATCCAGGGTAAAAGATTTCTTCATACGATTATAAAAGGGCAATGGATTCATTGTCCTTATTTATAAACAAAAAACCCTGTATTCATCCCTCATTGGAATAATCTCGAAAGCTTCAGGAATATTTTCAGGAGCATAATCTGATACAAACCGCAGTTCATCTCCTAATATCCAAACGTTTTTTTCCTGTTTAACGGCCATTTCAACAAGATTCTTTGTTCCGGATTTATTGATGAAAAAATGTTCACTGATTAAATCTGATCCAGCAATGACATGTGTTGTTTTGGTGAGTTGTGGTAGGTAACCGGTATCCGGTACAACGTATGCATCAATTCCATTTTCTATGAGGAGGTTTGCCAATTCTTTTCCTTCAAATTCCGGTGCTGATTCCAAACAATAAACGATATTTAGTTTCTCTTTATTATTAATGATCAATTCCCTGACATAACTGGAATGGGAAATGGTCATTATTCGACACTCATCCGGTAATGGGTTGCCGGCATTTTCAATCACTTGATTAAAAGAACTCTTCAGGCGTCTGTTGAGGTCTGCCAAAATGTTATGAATTTCCTCTACAGTGTTCTTTGTATTAATCTGTATACCTAGGTTTACAAATAAACCCATAACAGGAAATTGATCTATTAGTTTTTCAACGCCGTATTTGATGGTGCCAGGATTGTTTTCAGACAAAAATACGGATATTGCATCTTTGAAAATTGAAGTTGCACCTCGGGTATTATCATGCAGCAAATCTTCCAGCGTAATCATGTCTGAAAATACCTTACTATTGGGATATGGAAAAAGATGAGGAATTAAGATTAGGAAGTTGGAAACATGTAAAATCTCACGAGGTTGACCCAACTGTGCTTTGCCTTATTCCTATGCCAAGGCTTCGGAAGACATGGGGTAGGTAAAAGACCTCGCTCAATCAAGTGTGATAAAGTCATTTCAATCACCCAATCATTTTTACCTGCCGTCTGTCCGGGAGAATGTAGGCGGGAAGGAACGTAGGCAGGCATTCATTCTTTCTTTTTTCTTTGGTACCGCTCTACCAGCTACCGCTTACAGGCGCGAAGCGTAGATCCCGTTCACGAAGATTCCAGTCCCGTACCGCAGGTCGGAATGTCGGAACCAGTTACGATCCATCCATAACCAAATAACCATGATTAATTGTATCCCATAGGGATTCGGAGTAATTTCGCACCCAATTTTTTATAGTTTATGATAGAAAAAGTAAATCCAAAAGTTGACTTTGTAAAACTAGAGCACGACATCTTAGAGTTCTGGAAAAAGAACGATATATTTAATAAGCGTGTCATTAAAAATAAAGGCAAACCAAAGTGGTCCTTTATCGACGGCCCCATAACAGCAAATAATCCCATGGGAGTTCACCATGCCTGGGGAAGAACGCTAAAAGATATATACAACCGGTATAAGGCAATGACAGGCCATGAGTTGCGATATCAGAATGGGTTTGATTGCCAAGGGCTTTGGGTAGAAATCGAAGTGGAAAAAGAACTTGGTTTTAAATCAAAGCGGGATGTAGAAGAATTCGGAATTGAAAAATTTGTTAATCTCTGTAAGGAACGCGTTCAAAAATATTCAGGTGTTCAGACTGAGCAGTCAAAACGGCTTGGTTATTGGATGGATTGGGAAAATTCATATTTTACCATGTCCGAGGAAAATAATTATACTATTTGGACTTTCTTGAAAAAGCTGTTTAATGAAGGGAAAATTTATCGAGGGAATGATGTTGTTCCATGGAGTGGCCGGTCCGGAACGTCCTATTCACAAATGGAGATTGTTGAAGGGCGGAAACTCGTAGCACATAAATCAGTTTTTGTCCGGTTCCCGATCAAAAACAGGGAAAAAGAATATTTACTCATTTGGACAACAACACCCTGGACGTTAACATCGAATATCGCCGTTGGGGTGAACGTTGGCCTCGATTATGTCAAACTTAAAGCTGCTGATGGATCTATTTATTATTTTGCTAAAGAAAATCTTGAATACCAACGTCTGGAGAAACAGTTTAAAGAAAAAAAGCAATGGGTAGACGGAGTTCCTAAATTGAAGACTATTGCTCAAATTTTTAAAGAACACGGTGGATATGAAGAATTGGGGACCGTCAAGGGATCTGAAATGGTGGGCTGGGAATATGAAGGAGCATTTGATGATTTGGAAGCCCAAAACGAACCGGGTGGATTCCCGTTTATCAATGATGAACTAAAAGAAAAGAACGCTACTGCTGTCAATCAACATTGTGTGATTGACCCCGGTAAAGACAGTATCGGAAATGATATCGTTGTTGCCGGCGAAGGAACAGGTATTGTTCACATGGCACCCGGCTGCGGTGATATAGACCATAAGGTTGGGAAAAAACTGGGATTGGTTAATATTGCTCCTCTCGATAGTGAATCAAAGTTCATCGAGAAATTTGCCTGGTTAGAAGGTAAAAGTGCTACAAAACCGGAAACGACCCAAGCTATTATAGATGATCTGAAAGAGCGAGGAATTCTCGTTTATGTTGAAGATTATCCTCACATTTATCCCCATTGCTGGCGGTCCGGAGATGAACTCGTTTTCCGTTTGGTGGATGAATGGTATATCAATATGGACTGGCGTGGTAAAATTAAGAAAATTGTAAACGATATTGAATGGATTCCGGAATGGGGTCAGGATCGTGAGCATGAATGGTTAGACAATATGAGCGACTGGATGATTTCCAAAAAGCGCTTTTGGGGATTAGCATTGCCTATTTGGACTTTTGAAGATGAATCATTTTTTGTGGTTGGATCCCGTGAAGAATTAAAGGAACTGGCCGTAGAAGGCTGGGATGAATTTGAAGGTCATACTCCCCATCGTCCATGGATTGACAAAGTGAAAATCAAGCATCCGGAAACCGGTTTGATTGGTGAACGCATCAAGGATGTTGGTAATCCCTGGCTGGATGCAGGTATTGTTCCTTTTTCTACATTGGGATATACAACAGATAATGATTATTGGAAAGAGTGGTTTCCCGGCGATTTTATCACTGAATGTTTTCCGGGCCAGTTCAGGAACTGGTTTTATTCACTACTGGCTATGTCCGCATGCCTTGAGGAAACAGCACCTTTTAAAACAGTATTAGGTCATGCTCTTGTGAAAGACGAAACCGGACGTGACATGCATAAATCCTGGGGGAATGCCATTTGGTTTGATGACGCTGCTGAAAAAATGGGTGTGGATGTTATGCGCTGGATGTATGCTTCACAGAATGTGGAACACAATTTATTATTTGGTTATGAACATGCCGATGAAGTCCGTAAAAAATTGATTCAACTTTGGAATTCATATTCATTTTATGCTACGTATGCGGCTGTGGATGGATTTTCACCTAACAAAACATCATTTAATAGAGACGACCAGACCGTTTTGGATAAGTGGATTATTTCTAAAATGCATGGTATGATCGGCGAGGCTCAAAAAGCATATGAGTCATTCCGAGTGGACAAATTCATGAAAGACTTTGGAAAATTTTTAGATGATTTGTCTAACTGGTATATACGGAGAAACAGGCGGCGTTTTTGGAAAACGGAAGACGATAATGATAAGCTAACTGCATATCACACACTGCATGAAGTACTGTTTACCACCATAAGAGTTTTAGCGCCGTGTCTGCCATTTGTTACAGAAAATATTTACCAGAATCTTGTAAAGAATTCTGTAGATGATGCACCGGAAAGCATTCATTTATGTGATTTCCCCACCGTCGATGATGCAAAAATCGATCATACATTAATGAAACAGGTTGATGCCATGCGGAAAATTGTTGAACTTGCACGATCCGCCAGAAATAAGGCCAATCTCAAAATTCGTCAGCCACTGGCAAAATTAACTTATTTTATTGATAACGATAACATTGAAGCATTTATTCAAGAAAATAAGAAGGTGATCCTGGATGAACTGAATGTAAAGCAGATGGAAAGAACAACTTCAGCAACAGATCTGATCTCATACATTGTGAAACCAAATCTTCCATTATTAGGGCAGAAATATGGGCAACGCTTGAATGATATTCGAAATTCCATCAGTGCCATGGACGTAAATGAACTGGTTCGCTCTCTGCAATCACAAAAATCAATTGAACTAACAATTGAGAATGAAACATTAATACTAGAAAAAGATGCGTTTATTGTTGAAATGGGATCTGCTGATGGCTATACCTCTGAAATGGATGGTGGAGTGACCGTTGGCCTCACGACTGAATTGAATGAAGAGTTACTTCGGGAAGGAATGGTTCGTGATCTCATTCGTCACGTGCAAATTATGCGAAAAAATGCTAATTTCGCGGTGGAAGATCGTATTATTATTCATGGTTTGCTCAATGGTCTTGTAGGCGATGCATTAAAGGAATTTGAAGAATTCTTTTGTAATGAAACATTGGCGGTTGAATTAACAGATTCAAATAAAAAAGGTGAATATGAATCGACTGTAAATGTACAGGGACAAGAATTAACAATAAGTATTGAGAGAAAGAATACTTAGAAAGGAACAATTGTGGCTAAAAAATATTCAAAAGTAAAACTGAACAAATTTCGTAAATCCATTTTGACAAAAATGGATGAAGTCACTAGAGATATGGATGAACTCAAGGAAGGTCTCTTAGATAAAGGAAACCCAAAAGCCGGCCTGTCTCAAGATTCTGTGTATAGTGTACATATGGCTGATGCAGGTTCCGATTCCTTTGAAAAGGAAAAGAATTATATGCTCATGAGCCGCGAAAGTGATTATTATAATAATCTCTCGTTGGCGTTGGAACGCATTGATAAAGAAAAGTTTGGTGTCTGTAATATTTGCGGTGAATTAATTGCAGAAGAACGAATGATCGAAGTTCCAAATGCGACTAAATGTGTTGAGTGTAAAACAAAAGATAAACTCAACTTAACATGAAAATACTACAGGTGAGCGTAATTGTCGTGATCCTGGACCAAATTACAAAAGCGCTGATACGCTCGTACCTTTCTCTCTACGATTCTATCACGGTTATACCGAATTTTTTTCATTTAACATTTGTTACAAATGACGGAATGGCTTTTGGATTAAATTTTCCGGGAGGTATTTATGTGTTTTCAACATTATCAATTTTCCTGACGATTTTCCTCTTTTGGTTCCTGTGGCAGGAAAAAGACAGCCATTTCTTAATGAGATTTTCACTATCCATGATATTGGGTGGGGCGATTGGAAATCTAATTGATAGAATCCTATTCGGTGAAGTTGTAGATTTTTTGGATTTTATGATTGGTGATTTTCATTGGTACATTTTTAATTTAGCAGATTCTTCTGTGACAGTTGGGATGTCTATTTTTCTATATTTTTCATTTTTTATTCAACCAAAACTCCAGGCCAAGACAGCTTCTTGAATATAAAAAAACTGGTGTATCCCGACGAAGATCAACAACGTCTGGACCACTATTTAGTAACCATTTTTACTGATTTATCGCGATCGCGAATTCAGAAAATGATTAAAAATATGATTATTTTAGTCAATGACTCGGGTGTAAAAACAGGTTATATGCTTCAAAATAATGACGTTATTACTATTGAACAGATTGATGATGAAACAAACATACAGGAAATTGTACCCGAACATATTCCTTTAGAAATTATCTATGAAGATGATTCAATTCTGGTTATAAATAAACCGTCAGGGTTGATTGTTCACCCGGGAACCGGCCAATTATCAGGAACATTAGTGCATGGATTGAAATATCATTATAATGAATTATCTACGGTTAATGGACCATTAAGGCCGGGAATTGTGCATCGATTAGACCAGGAGACATCAGGGATTATTGTAACAGCAAAAACGAATAAAGCTCATCGCATAATTGCAGATCAATTTGAAAAACAATTAGTATCAAAAACATACGTTGGTTTGACTTGGGGGGAGTGGAAAGAGAATGAAGGAATAATCAATGCAGC
>CAJVYU010000154.1 GCA_913009735.1 uncultured Fidelibacterota bacterium | reverse complement strand
GAAGACGGCATACGAGATAAAGGAATGTGACTGGAGTTCAGACGTGTGCTCTTCCGATCTACCCATCCGCCAGGAAAACAGGTTGATGATTTTTTCTTTTTCATCTCCTTTAACTTTTGCCTGGAAATTGTTATTTATACCAATAGTCATGGACTGAGCTTCGTTCCGTGATGTGCCGCCGGCCAAGGTGCCGCTGAAGCGGTCATGATAGATTTCATTGCCGGATGTGTCCAAGAATGTGTCAAAATATCCGAGATCATGCCCAAAAATCGGTTTCGAAAAATCCGGTTTAAACGAATAACCGATAGACGGGGATACCACGTGCCGGACTGCGGTTATTTTACCAATATTAATTGGGAAAAGTCCATAAATCTGTGTATTGATCGAAACGCCGAAGCTACCGATAGTTCGCATAGCAAAGCCGGGGACTTCTCTTGTTTGGATGGTATTGGTGGTGCTGTCCAGCTGTCCGACAAACGTCCTGTTCACCCAATCAGATTTAATACCCATGCTTGGATTAAAAGTGATATACTTAAAGATTTTTGTGGGTGCGCTCAACGACATGGAATGACGCATAATATTATCGCTGAAATTTTGTTTTTCATCATTCCAATAAAAGATTGAAGTTGTATCATTAATAGTATTTTCGTCTGTTTCATAATATATCCGATCTTTATTGATTGCAGATGTATTATAACTCCAGGTAATGTTATTAAACCAACGCTGCTTTCCACCTTTATCCGGAAACAGATTGCGCTGGCCAAGACGGAAACTCATAGAAGGCAGTGTGGATGTGGTAATATTAGTCTGCATCCCGGTTCGTGTTGGTCTCATATAAAACACTGAAGTGGAATCAATCCTGTCATCGGCCATAAGATTTGTAGTTGAGGATAAATTCATACTCATGGAAGCCTGAATAGACGGCCAGCGTTTGGAATACGTAGCGTTGGAAATTGTTTGTTGCTGGCCCATACGCTGCTGTGGATCCGATGTATACTTTCGGCTGAATTCACCGCTGCTGGAATACCTGGCATTCACGTTAAAGTTCTGATTGTGGCGAAGTTTTTGTGTGTGCTGCCATCCAATCTGAAAGCTCGTGGTACGGTTGCCGCTAATATCGGAGATATTATCTGACCCGGACAATAAGAATTGCCTGCTTTGTAAATTCAGCGAACCGCTGAATTTATAGCGCACGTTATATGAATTATTCAGTCTGAAAACAAATCCCTGGCGGTCACCAAAACTCATGGTGAATTTGGATCCCCAATGATCATTTGGCGCCCAAAAATATCCAAAATCATTAAAATATTGACCCCGTAAACGATTTTCACCATAACCGGGCATGAGCCAGCCGGAATGGCGCCCGCCACTCTTGTGCGGGAAAATGCCAAAAGGCAGTCCAATGATCGGGATCCGGCTGATATATAAAACAATGGGACGGGCGATGACCTTATCATTATTAATGATCTTCATGTTTCGACTTTCAAAATGAAAGTGAGGCGTCTCAAGGTCACAGGTGGTATAGGAACTGTTTTCGATATAATATACTTTCTTGTCACGATTGCGTATTTCATTTCCGGCATAATAGCCGTCATCGGCTTTGGATCGTCCTTGCTTTATGCGTCCTTTTCCTGATTTCAAATTATAAATCAACGTGTCTCCCACCATGGGATCCTTGCCTCCTTCAACAATAGTGGGTTTTTGAGTTTTTGCGGTAGAGTCTGCCGCAGGAGCGCTTGGAAAGGCTCTGAGTAAATTATTACTCCAATCAACGTTTATAAAACCGGAACTCAAATTGACATCATTGTATTTTATGTTCGCTTCACCGGTCAAATCCGTTTTTTCAGAACCGATATCGTAAACAATTTCATCTGATGTATATATGATTGGGGCATCCATGTCCTTATTGGATGAATCGGGAGTAAACACGCCCCTTGACCCCCCGGAGACATAAATATTACCTAACTCAACTTCAACACTGTCTACATTATCAAAAGACATGATAATTGTGTCACCGGATGCAAGATTATTTCCCTGGTAAACAGAATCTTCAAAAATGTGATATAAGGTTGTTGCCATTCCTTCCAATCGCACAGAATCCAGGGAGCCATCCTTAAAAAACCCTTTCAAAATTGATCCTGTCATGTCATCTTTAAAAGAAATAGATTTTTTCTGAACGACTGTGGAATCTTGATTTATTACTTCAATTTCACGAAATCCCCCGGATGTATTGACTACATGAGCTTTGGCTGGAATGAATACATAATCCAAAACGTCATCTTTGTAGAACAACTGGATTTCACTTCCTTCTAAAATACGGTTTTTTTCCATCAGCTTTGGATTTACTCGTAACAGAGTTCGGTCATTACGAACGTCATAAATAGCCAAGCCGCATGTTGCCACCCGATCGCCCTCCTCAATACGAACATTGTTTTCTGCCGTATAAGAAACAGCATCATCATTTTCGTATTTTATATAGCGCAGCAGTTGAGCTGTAATAAGTTGGCCCTGTTGATCCATTCGGGCACGGCCATTGGCAATGCCGCTGTCCAATTTCGAATAATAAATGACCGTGTCGGCTGTCAAATCATAATCATTGTCCCAAATGTGAACATTATTGTAACTGGTGAAAATATCGTTTGGTGAATCAAAATGAACGGAATCAGCTGTGAGATTTTGATCATTTTCTTTCATGGTTACATTACCGGTAAGCAGGCCCTGACCGGTCTTTTCATGATAACGGGCGGTGTCGCATGTAATGGTCATATCTCCCTTAAGAAAAACAACGTTTCCGGTGAGGATCTGCACTGATTGACCATTGATTGTTTTATTCTCCAACAAGTCTGCCTGTTTCAGCCGGAGACGATTATCCTTGGCGGAGAGTTGAACAAACAGTAGGGTTAAAACAACCAGAAACACACTACCGCTAAATCCCCGGCACTGATGAAGGTTTTTTGGGGAAGGTGATAAAAATATTGTAAGAAAAGTTTTCAACAATTGCTCTTACTTATATCTATCCGGCCAGCACTTTTTTAACCGCTTTGTAATAAATTCTTCATAACCTAATTGGGTTGGTTTGTAGAAGGTATCCTGCACATTTTCCGGAAAATAATTTTCGTTAATAAAGTGATTCGGATGATTGTGAGGATATTTATAATCCTTGCCATAATCTAAATTTTTCATAAGTCCCGTTGGTGCATTTCGTAAATGCAAGGGCACGCCGGGAGTTCCATCTTCTTTAATTTTTTGCATTGCTTTGTTTACGGCCAGGTAAGATGCGTTGGATTTCGGTGCGCTGGCCAGGTATGTTGTAACCTGGGACAAAATAATGGCAGCTTCCGGCATACCGATCATGTGAACGGCCTGGAATCCGGAGGTGGCAATGGTTAACCCATTGGGATCGGCATTGCCGATATCTTCTGATGCCAGGATTACAAGCCTGCGAGCGATGAATTCCGGTTTCTCTCCACCTTCCAGCATAACCGCCAACCAGTATACGGAAGCGTCCGGATCACTCCCGCGGACGGATTTAATGAATGCACTGATTGTGTCGTAATGGTAATCGCCTGTTTTGTCGTAAAGTTGTGTTTTGCTTTGGAGAGCTTCCTGTAAAACCTGATCTGTAATTATTCCTTTTTCATTGATGAGACTCACAGCGACTTCGAGGGTATTCAGCATTTTCCTGGCATCACCGCCGGCGGACTTAATCAGCTTCCCCTTGATTTCTTCATCCATATGAACAGTCCCTTTTGATAAAAGGACGTCCAGATCGAAGGCCCTGGTTAATACATGATTCAAATGGTCATTCGTTAACGATGTTAACGTCAGTGTTCTACAGCGCGAGAGAAGAGGGCTGATGACTTCGAATGACGGATTTTCAGTGGTGGCTCCAATCAACGTTAGAATCCCTTCTTCCACAGCATGCAAAAGGGCATCCTGCTGGGATTTGCTGAAACGGTGTATTTCGTCTATGAAAAGAATCGTTGAAAGACCCGTCTCAAGATTGCGTTTTCCTTTCGCAATAATGTTTCGCAGATCTTTTACTCCACTTGAGACTGCAGAGAGCTCATAAAAATCCGAATCAACAGATTTGGCTATGATTCTGGCCAGAGTTGTCTTACCTGAACCGGGCGGCCCCCAGAAGATCATGGAAAAGGGTTTTTTATTCTGCAATGATTTACGAATAATTCGATCTTCATCCACAAGATGATTTTGCCCGATGAATTCGTTCAAAGTGCCGGGACGAATGCGGTCAGCCAGGGGCGGCATGTGTGTAGATGAAAACATATTTTCTGTTTTTGCCATGGTGCTTCGTAAACTCTATGAGAAATTACGGTAAAAATATGGAATTTATTTAGCCGCAAAGTACACGAAGTTTCACGAAGAATAATAAAAATGAAATCTATTAAGATAATTCGACATTGGAGAATTTTAATTATGATAGCACTGATTATTTCAGGCTGTCAAAAAGAAAGGACTGTTATGGATAACGGACTCATTATTGAAATATTAAAAGAAGGAGAAGGAACTACCGCTGAAAAATACAGCATTGTAACGGTGCATTATACAGGCACATTGCAAGACGGCTCTGTATTTGATTCATCGCTGAACCCGGGCAGAGATCCGTTTCGTTTTACAGTAGGTGCAAAACAGGTGATCGAAGGTTGGGATCAGGGTCTGATGGGAATGAAAGTTGGAGAAAAGCGGAAACTGACCATTCCGCCGGAGTTGGGTTATGGTGATAAAGATATGGGCGCAATCCCCCCGAATTCTACATTGATATTTGAAGTAGAATTGTTGGAAGTAGAATAAATTTTGGTATAGAGCGGAAACTTCCCAAAGTTAATGGTCTATAATTTTTACTTTGAATCTTATGTTTTACGGCTTCAATAGATTGTCAAAGGTGTCAAACTCCAATAATTGAACATCAGATAATGATCCAATGAATGGTAGAATATCCTTTTGTACTAATTCCCAATCAACATTTTTCAATTTTTGTAGCAGTAATGATTTCCAATTATCAATAGAAAATTGATCTTCGGTATAACCGGATTGGACAAGACAATTATTCAGATAGGTAAATTTTGGTTGAATCCCCTTCCAGCGGGATAAGTAAAACATCAGGTCGAAGCAGTCTCTGCCTTTGGTGTATCGACGCTGCATTACAGCATGACATTTCCCTGCAAAAAAAGACTCTTTATCATGATGGATTACCGAAAATGGGAAGTATTTGTTCACCATTGATTTGTCAATGGAAAAGCCAGATGGCGGATTGGTATCAATTTCAAATTTAATACTGATATTTTCAGTAAGTAACGGGGACAAATTCGCTTCAAACAACAATTTCGAAAATTTGATAAATACACTTTGAACCAGCTTGTTTGTTTTCAATTTTATCGTTGTTGAATATCCATTCAATTGAAGCTCATTATCGATTTTTTGAACACATGCTTCAAAATCAAACATTTTGTCTAGATTCAGAACATGAAAATCGAGATCTTCTGAAAATCGATCCAAACCGTGAATTATCCGAAGAGCTGTCCCACCATGGAATACCATCTCACTGCTCAAATTCAATTCAAAGATTTTACGGAGAATTAAATGCTGTAGGTATTCCCGTAATTCGTTTTTTGCTTCACGGGGATTCTCAATGTTTTTTACAATTCCAATGGCTTGGTCTTTCATTATGTTGCTCGGGTATTAATAAATATCGTTACAGCTCGTGTTACTTTTGGACTGGCCATTATTTCTGCATCATTCTGTAGTTTTTTCAAATCAAGTTGTTCAAGGTTTTGGAGCCTAAGTTCACTGATACGGGGAAAAGTCCATTCACCTTTCCCGAAATAAAATATGTCCAGTAATGCCTTTTCAGGTGATGCACATAAAAAATATGTTGAATTTAGCAGTGCTTTTTGGAGATATCCGAAAAATCTATTTTGTTTAATGTGGTAATACCGAAACATGCCTAATGAAGTTTTCCATTTTTTTGTTGTTCGCGTCGTGATGTTTTGAATACCGGTAACCGCTTCCGGGATGAGACCATAGTATTCCAGAGCGGTCTCCAGACTGATATAGGATGGAGAATACAGTTGCTTTGAAATCCAATATTCAGAAACATTCTGTCGGCGATAAAT
>CAJVYU010000153.1 GCA_913009735.1 uncultured Fidelibacterota bacterium | reverse complement strand
GATTTTGGCGATAGTCCGGTTGCTTTCTCCCCTGTAAGAGGGGAGAATTGAAGTGGGGTTTATAAAATAGGTATTTTGGATTATTCGCTCAACTCTCTTCTTCTGTTTGTGGTATTGAAATAATAAGCGGATTGTTTTTTGAATAAGTGGAAAAATCTGTCCAAAACCGTCCTTGATCGTCGAAAAGCATAAATTATTTTATCAAAAATATGTTAAAACTAATTTATTTTGGACAGCACGGACTTGTGGGTGGTTGAGAAGGAACTGTTCGAGCGGTCCCGACACTCCGCGTACAGTATTTCCGCACCGTTTCGATGATGGGTAACTGGTTTGTGGTGAATGTCCAATAAGTGGTATTATTTTCACCCTATGAAAAAGCAACATCTTCAACAATACTATTACAATTACCTCAGGTTGGATAAGATTCTTAAAGACATTGCCAATCTACCGACTTTCCACATTCCACACTCTGCGTTACCAATGCTACCCGACTATATTACTCACAATCTTGGATTATATTACGATGCGGGAGAAGACAAATGAATTTGAATCTTGCAGAAAAACGCGCCTTGCTTTGCGGTAGTACCGATGGTATCGGCAAAGCCTGTGCGGTTCTCATGGCTGAGCGCGGAGCTCAAATAATTCTGGCTGCCCGTAATGAAGAGAAAATCAAATCTGTTATAAGTAATTTAAAAGGAGAAGGACATAGTTATATTTGTGCGAATTTTGATGAACCGGAGGATTTAAAGAAAAAAACAGTAGCACATCTTAACGAAACAGGTCCGGTACATATTTTAATGAATAATACCGGTGGTCCTCATGGTGGTCCACTCCTTGAAGCAAAAGCAGCGGAATTTGAGATCGCCTTTCGCCGTCATGTTATCGCCAACCAATATTTGGCTCAAGCAGTTGTTCCCGGGATGAAAGAATTGGGTTATGGCCGTATTATCAATATTATTTCTACATCCGTTCGGCAAGTGATCCCCGGATTAGGTGTTTCCAATACCATCCGCGGCGCTGTGGCTCAATGGGCAAAAACATTGGCGCTGGAGCTGGGACATGAGGGTATCACTATTAATAACATTTTACCGGGGTATACCCATACAGATCGCCTCAAAGATCTCTTGGAAAAATGGGCGGAAATGAATGGAATCAGTTATGAAGAAATGATGGAAAACACTGCTCAAAAAACATCCCTGCGTCGTATTGGTAAACCCGAAGAGACGGCCGCAGCGGTGGCTTTTTTATCATCAGAAGCAGCAAGTTATATTACCGGTGCAGATTTCCCCATTGATGGCGGTCGTTTCGGAGTCTGATGGAAACAATAGCCAATGATAGTAATGGTGGTTTAACAAGGAACCGGATTAGAATTCAATAAAGAAAATATTAAGGAAGGAAGAAAATATTTATAAAACCACGTTTGGATGCTGATCTAATGGAAAAGAAAGTGTAAAAATTGCTACAGGCGTGATCAACTTATAGGGAACAGATAATAAATTGGTTTGTCTAAATAATTAAAATAATACTTCATTCTTCATTGTTCGGACTTTAATCAACAATTAAGTTTCATCCTTGGATATGACTTCTGAATTCAAATTAGCACCATCTATTTTATCGGCAGATTTTTCAAATCTGCGTTCGGCACTGGATCAATGTGATGAAGGTGGCGCTCACTATATTCATGTGGATGTCATGGATAACCAGTTTGTTCCCAATCTTACTATTGGTCCGCCTGTTGTAAAATCTTTGAGAACGTTCACCCAAAAGTTTTTGGATGTTCATTTGATGGTGATTGAACCGGAAAAATTAGTGGAACCATTTGCACGTGCCGGCGCCGATGGAATCACCTTTCATATAGAAGCAACTAATAATCCACAGGATATAATTAATCTAATCAAGAACACGGGAAAAGACGTTGGAATTTCCCTGAAACCAGAAACACCAATATCAGAGATTGAACCCTATTTAAATCAAATCAATCTGGTGTTGATCATGAGCGTAGAACCGGGCTTTGGCGGCCAGGGATATATACCGGAATCCACAAAGAGAATAACCGATTTAAAACAACTTCTGGTTAAACAATGTATACAAGACAAGGTAAAAATCGAGGTGGATGGTGGTATTAAACTCCAGAATGCTCAAGAGGTCTTGGATGCAGGAGCAGATATTTTAGTAGTTGGATCGGAAATATTTAAAGCAGATGATCCAGTACAAGTGATGAAAATATTTTACACGTTAGGAAACACATGAAATCATATTCAGAATTGGATTCCTTTGAATCCTGGACGTTAGAAGAAAAAGACTACTTTACCTTGAATGTAATTAAAATGCTGGTTCTTGACGGAGTCCGAAATGCTAATTCCGGCCATTCCGGCGGAGCCCTTTCATCCGCTGATTTTGCTTACATCCTTTTTAAGGAATATTTCCAATTTAACCCTGATGATGATCGATGGTTTAACCGGGATCGGTTTGTTCTCTCTGCCGGTCATGAATCCATGCTTCAATATGCATTACTCCATTTCATAGGTTGGATGCCCATAGATGAAATTAAAAAGTTTCGCCAGTTGGGAAGTAAAACACCCGGTCATCCGGAAGTAGAACTAAAAGGTGTAGAGGCCACGACCGGGCCATTGGGGCAAGGTGTTGGCATGGGCGCAGGAATGGCTGTTGCTGAAGTTGTCGTCCGGGAGTTATTTAAAAAATATAATGACAATACAGAAGATTTATTGAGTCATTTCACCTATATTTTATGCGGTGATGGTGACCTTCAGGAGCCGGTAACATTGGGTGTTGCAGCTTTGGCCGGGCATTGGGGCTTATCCAAACTCATTATGTTTTATGATGCCAATGATGCCCAGATATCAGGAAAGACCAGTCGTTCTGATTCTACCGATGTTGCCAGGGTATTTGAAGGTTTGAATTGGCATATTCAGGCCATTGACGGTCATGATCACGATGCTATTCGAAACGCCATTGAAAAAGCCCAAGTGATTGAACAGCCCAGCATCATAATAGGTAAAACTATTATGGCTCATGGCACTGCTGGTATGGAAGGAAATCATGAAACTCATGGAGCGCCGCTGTCTTATGAAGAAATTTCAGCTACAAAAGAAAAACTGCTGCTTCCGGAAGAAAATTTCTATGTACCCGACCAATGTATTGCTCATTTTCAATCCCGCTTTGAAGAATTAAGACAACAAGGATCAAAATGGAATTCATTGCTGGCTGAAGCACAAAAGGATACCACATTTAATGCTTTGTGGAAAATGATCATTGGAGATGAATTACCTGAACTAATATATCCTGAATTTGAGGCAGGTTCATCTATAGCCACACGGAAAGCGTTTGGTACTGTACTGGATGCATTTGCAAAGCAGTTGCCGAATCTAGTAGGCGGTTCCGCTGATCTTGAACCTTCTAATTATACTGGAAATTTTGCAAAAACATACGGAGATTTTTTAAAGGATAATCCTAATGGGAGAAATTTCGCATTCGGTGTTCGGGAATTTCCCATGGCGGTTCTGATGAATGGAATGAGTCTCCATGGTGGTGTGATTCCGTTTGGAGGGACATTTCTAGTCTTTGCAGATTATTCCCGGCCGGCTCTGCGCTTAGGGGCATTGCAAAAAGTGAGAGCCATCCACGAATTTACTCATGATTCCTTTTTTGTTGGCGAGGACGGTCCCACTCACCAGCCTATTGAACATATCATGGCATTAAGAACAATACCTAATTTCAATGTGTTCCGACCAGGGGATGCGAAGGAAACCGCAGTTTGTTTTAAGCTGGCTTTGGAAAATAGAAATACCCCATCGGCACTTTTATTGACAAGGCAGGGAGTACCTGTTTTCAATCAATATATTGGTGATATTGAAGCTGGGGTGCGAAAAGGCGCTTATGTCATAAAAGACTGTGACGGTACTCCCGAGATTATTTTTATTGCCACCGGCTCTGAAGTCTCAATGTCTTTGGAGACAGCAAACCTGATGAGTGATAAACGGATCCGTGTGATCAGTATGCCCTGTATGGAAATTTATGAATCTCAATCCGATGAATATAAAAACGAATTAATCCCGCCTCGCGGTTGTTTAAAAGTGACAGTGGAAGCGGGGATTACCCAAGGCTGGGAAAAATATGCCGGACCCAGCGGACTCTCTATCGGTATCAATCATTTTGGCATTTCTGCTCCTGCAGACGATCTGGCGAAAGAATTTGGTTTTACACCGGAACAGGTTGAACAAAAAATAAGAGACTATTTAAATAACCTATTATAACCAAAGGAAACACGGAGCCATGATGATAGCAGCCAGAAAGTTATTTTGCGATCTCTGCGGCTCTGTGGCAAAATAATGAAAATACATTTAGCAACGGATCATGCCGGACTCGAACTGAAAAACGCCATTAAAGCTTATTTAATGGAAAAAGGACATGATGTTATGGATCATGGTGCTCATGAATACGATGCATTGGATGACTATCCGGATTTTATTTTTCCCTGCGCCAGAGCAGTGGCAGCAGACCCGGAAAGCCGGGGCATTGTTTTAGGCGGTTCGGGACAGGGAGAAGCCATGGCGGCCAACCGGATAAAAGGGGTACGGGCAGCCGTATTTTATAACGGACCTGAAGAAATTGTAAAACTTTCCCGTCAACACAATAATACTAATATCCTTTCTTTAGGAGCACGTTTCATGACGGAAGCTGAAATCTATAATGTGATCAATTTATGGCTGGATGAACCCTTCGAAGGCGGGAGACATCAAAGACGGATAAAGAAGTTGGATATAGTTATTTAACAAAGGCGCTAAACGGAGTTCTGCATCAAGGGCGTAGGATTTTTGAGTTGACTCAAAAAGACTAATAGCCCGCAGATGCGGGACCAAATTGTGTTTAGCAAAAGTTCGAGCATGTTTTGGCTTGATGCCCCGCTGAAGCGGAAATCCCTTTATTTTAGTAATAAACAATTTGGTTTAGCGCCTTTGTTCAAGCACATTTACTTTGGATCGGGAGTCCCGAATTTTTCCGGGACGAAGATACAAAGTTCCGCTTTTGCGGAATGTGCTTGAACGTTTCGCAGGTATGGTTAGTTGCTGATGCATATTTTTTACTTTGTCCATAACCATAAATTTATAAATTTTTATATATTATCAATAAACTAGCCCCGGCAATTAACTATGACCTGCTGTTATATACTGTTCTGGACTTTTTTACCAAAAAGTCTTTTTCTTATCAAAATTATAGAAAAGAAGTAAAAAGCTCACACCTTTTTTTTCTTTGCTTTTTTGACCACCACTTTCTTTTTAGTCTTTTTTTCCGGTTTTGGCTTTTCTGTTTCTTTTTCTGTTTCTTCTTCTGTTTCTTCTTCTAATTCCTCTGGATAATTTTTTACAGAGAGAACAGGTGTTAAAATTTCTAAAATTTCATCAAGTTTTTTGTTTAATATTCCAAATTCTTTTGTTAATTGATCAGTGTCCTTTTTTTTATTATTTCCAAAACATTTATCACAATAAATCGGTTTCCCTTTTGTAGGTCTAAACGGGACTTCACATTCTTTTCCGCAGTTATCACACAACGCATTATGCATTACAGAATCTCTATCACCAAAACTCCTTTTTCTTGAATCTCCGCTCTTAAACTTTCTATCGCCTCTTTCTTTACCGAATTTTTTTGGATATTCATTTTGATTTCTCTCAAAACAGCTGCTGCAAAAAATAGGCTTGCCACTAGTAGGTTTAAAGGGGACTTCACATTCTTTGCCACAATTACTACAGGTAGCTTGGTGCATCGAAGATTTTCCCGAATCGTTACCTCTTCTTTTACTGAAACCTATTGCTCTTTCAGATCTATTATTCCCAGTATAATTTTTCATGATTATCCTCTCCTATAAGGTCTAATTGAATTTAAAGCTTGTTATAAATATTCTATCAAATATATGCATAGAGTAATAAATTTAATATTTTTTTCTCATTTATTATGCCTACTTCTTTATTATTTATTTTTCTAAATCTATATTTTTCTGAGCAAGAATTTTTCTTTATTTAAAACTCCAGCCCAGAATTGAATATAACAAAGGCGCTAAACGGAGTTCTGCATCGAGGGCGGAGGATTTTTGAGTTGACTCAAAAAGACTAATAGCCCGCAGATGCGGGACCAAATTGTGTTTAGCAAAAGTTCGAGCATGTTTTGGCTTGATGCCCCGCTGAAG
>CAJVYU010000152.1 GCA_913009735.1 uncultured Fidelibacterota bacterium | reverse complement strand
TTGTTTTTTCAAATGTGTTAGAACAAAAAGTACAGGATGTTTTAAATATCCGTTTTCGAAAAGAGGAAAAAATTCCGGTTGTTTTATCAGAAAATGAAGTGACTGGTTTTTTGAACTCAGTTGAAAATATCAAACATAAATCTATCTTAATGACCATTTATTCTTCCGGAATTCGATTAAATGAACTCTTATCCTTGCAAGTGAAAGATATAGATTTTGATCGGAATCTTATTGTCGTAAAACAAGGGAAGGGGAGAAAGGATCGGCAATCGGTATTGTCAAGATCATTGAGAGGAATTCTATTTAAATATTTAGATAACTATAAACCGTCTAAATATTTGTTTGAAGGTCAAGGCGGCGGAAAGTACAGTGCCAGCTCAGTTCAGGCAATTATGAAAAGAGCTGTAAAAAAAACAGGGATAAAAAAACATGCTACAGTACATACCCTTCGTCATAGCTTTGCCACTCATTTATTGGAAAATGGAACCGATATACGTTTTATTCAAGAATTGTTGGGTCATAAGAGATTGGAAACCACGCAGATATACACACACATTTCAAAGGTTGCATTTGAAAGAATACGAAGCCCGCTTGATAGACTTAAACTAAAATAATTCTAATCACATAAAAGAAAAAGTAAGGAATATTAAGAAGTATTATGAACAATATGACACTGCTGGTCATGGCTGCCGGTATGGGCTCACGCTACGGCGGCTTAAAACAACTGGATTCGATTGGTCCTAACGGTGAAACAATCATCGATTATTCCGTTTATGATGCAATTAAAGCGGGCTTCAATAAAGTGGTTTTTATCATCCGTAGAGATTTCGAAAATGATTTCAAGGAAAAGATTACGGATAAATATGCCGATGTGATTCAGGTAGAATTTGCATTCCAGAATCTTAATGCGCTGCCGAAGGGATTCACCTGTCCGGAGGGAAGAGAAAAGCCCTGGGGAACCGGCCAGGCTATTTTATCCGCAGCTGACCTGATTGATGAACCTTTTGTTGTGATCAACGGGGATGATTATTACGGCAGGGAATCCTTCAACGTTGTGGCGGAACATTATAACAGTGGTGCCGATCATTTCAGCATGGTCGCCTTCCGGCTGGATAAAACATTATCGATCTTTGGCGGTGTGACTCGCGGACTATGTACAGTGGAGAATGATAAACTATCCACCGTCATTGAAACGGAGAATCTTCAAAAGACGGATACCGGTGTTTCATCAAATCGGGACATTATACTGGACGGCAGCGAGCCGGTTTCCATGAACATGTGGGGTTTTACACCAATCCTGTTTGATTATTTACAAGAAATGTTTGTGGATTTTCTGAAGGAAAGCGGTACAGAATTAAAAAGTGAATTTTTGATTCCCAAAGTGATTAATGACCTGATCCAAACCGGGCTGGAAGAAGTTCATGTGTTGCGAAGCGATTCTTCCTGGTTTGGAGTAACGTATAAAGAAGATAAACCGTTTGTACAGGGTGAAATCCAAAAACTCATTGATGCCGGGGTTTATCCAAAGAAATTATTTGTAACCTAAATTGAGCGATTCCATAAAATGAGTCATTTGTTTATTTCTCGAAAACATGCGGGTCTTCCCATTTCTTGCACCACCCTTATCAATGTTAATAAGTGTTATTGACGAGCTGAGAGTCCCCTCCTCATACGAGGAGGGGTTTAAGGTGGTGTAAATATAAAGGCTCATCAAATGTAAATCGGTTCTAAAGTTTGGGTAATTCATTATCACGGTTTGTATAGTTTTCCATTCTTTCACCCATTAACATCGTTACCCAATAGGTGATATACTTATTGTCTTTAATCAAGAAAGAATCGTTCAATTTAGGTTGTAAATTAAATAATGGCAGAGAAAACAAAACTCTGGTATCTGGAAAATTTCAATCTCTTTACCGGGATGAATCAAGAATCCATGGAAGATATGGATCGCATGAGCAAAATGAGATCCAACAAAAAGAAAGAGATTATATATTTTCCGGATGAGCGGAGTGACACCATTTATATTCTCAAAGAGGGAAAGGTGAAAATTTCCCGTATTGCTGAAGATGGTAGAACGATGTCCATGCAGCTCATTGGTCCTGGAGAAATATTTGGCGAGGGATCTCTTTTAGGACAGGAAAAACATGAAAATATCGCCGAAGTTGTGGAAGATGCTGTTATTTGCACAATCAGCAAAGATACGTTTCAAGAAATGATGAAAGATAATCCTTCATTAAATTTGAGCATTACTAAATTTATAGGGTTTCGATTACGAACTATCCAAGCTCATGTTGAAGATCTTGTGTTTAAAAATGCCCAGGAACGGATTGAATCCTTTCTTAAGCGGTATGTAAAAAACTTTGGGAAGCAAATGGTTGACGGATGGATGGTACGGCCTTTTCTGAAACATCAGGAAATTGCAGACTTGACTGCTACCGCCAGACAAACCGTTAATATGGTGTTAAATGAACTATCGGAAAAAGGAACTATAAAATATACTCGTCGGTTTTTAAAAGTCACGGATACAATCTGGCTGAATTAACCCTTTTGTCAGCAAACTGACAAAAATATATCTCTAATTTTATTAATATTATGTATGGATAATCTCCTACATAGAAAATTAACGCAGGTACATCTGGTTGTCCGGGATTCATGTGCGCTATGCACTGAAAATTATAATAAACTGAATTCTCTCCGAATGAAAGACAAACCATTTCAGTTAACTGTCATTAATTTGGATAGGGGGGAAGCAATGCCAAATTATTATGGGCATATCATTACTCCTTCCATTTTTATTAATAATCGTTTATGGAAAGTGGGAGAATTAATAACATCTGACCTTTCCGATAAACTGGATTCTTTTATAAATCACAACCTCAATTAAATAAACTTGTAGAACCCTTTATGAAAAATCAACATTTTGTCATCTTTACGATAGTTAAAATAGTAAGTACTTACTAACTTAATCCATGGCTTTACACCGTATGAAACGAAAAGATCGCATGAAGCAGATTCTGGATTGTACATGTGAACTTCTTGGTAAAAAGTCGCTGGATGCGATCCGATCAGCGGAAATTGCTGAAAAAGCCGGTGTCTCTGAGGCGACTCTTTTCAAATATTTCAAATCCAAGGATGAATTAACAAGTAAAATCATCGAATCTTACCTCGAGAAATCGCATCCACTTGCTGAAGCGGGAAGTATAAAAACTGTTAAGGAATTTCGAAAATTTATCGACAGATATTTAACCGGCATGATAACAATGGATAAAAAAAGGATTCCATATTTACGGTTGTTACTGCAAATCAGCATGCAGAAGCATCCGTTGGCGAAACAAAAATATACCAAAGTGATGAACGGTTTCTGGAATATCGCTGAGAACCGGATTGAATATGGAAAAAAACACTGGGGTTTCAATACGGATGCAAATGGTCCAATACAAATTCGATTACTGCATTTAAGTATATTGATGTTTGTATTAGAGCAAGAGGTGTTTGGCGCGAAGGAGTATGATCCTTATGAATTGGATGAAGTAAAAAATATGGCTATCGATAATTTTTTCTATCAACTAACTAAACAATAACAGAGGAGATTATTATGAATCTAAACATCCAAAAGGTCGTAACAGCCGGGTTCCTGGGAACTTTGGCCATGACGGTATTAATGGTTATAGGTCCCATGATGGGTATGCCAAAAATGGATATGGGCCAAATGTTAGGCCCCATGAATCCTATACTTCAAATGCCTTACGCCATGGGCTGGGTCATGCATTTTATACTTGGCATTGTTCTCACCGGAATTTATGCTTCTGTATTTTTAAATCTGCTGCCATCGGACGGATGGAAGCGAGGGATGATATTCAGTCTTATACCCTTTCTACTGAAGGAGATCATGGTTTCACCCATGATGGGAATGGGGCTCTTTGAAGGCGGTAACATGATGATGATCATGGGCGGTCTATTGGGTCATCTCGTTTACGGTGCTGTCGCCGGACTTGTCTATGGTGATGGTTAAACTGTAATCAATATTGAGAAAGTGCTAATTGATCCATTGGATAAACTTTTTAGTTTGAGTCATTGGTGATAATAGCAGCACAATTTTTTATTTTCAAAGGGAATGAAGCCAGTAAAGCCAACGCTTTACACTTTGTCAATCGAAGTGTAGCAAACGAGATGGGGAGACTTGAACTACGGTTTCCCCATCTTTTACAAGGCTATTTAAGATTAATGGAGTTAATAAAAGGAAAAAAGTTGTTGATTTGTGCTGTAAAAAGGATGCGAATTTCAAAAAGTCATGATTGAACAATTATAGAGCATGAAAATGAGACGATTAATTATTTTATTTATTTTTTACTCCTTCCTTTTTTCACAAAATATCCTGCGAGATGATTTTGAAAATTTGGATAATTGGAAACCACTTACATTCAAAAAGATTGCAAAACATACTCGTTATACTATAGAAGCAGAAAATCCCCATGGGTTTGTTTTAAAAGCAAATTCAGATGCTTCTGCTTCCGGTTTGGTGTGGAAAGAATCGTTCAATGTAAAAGAATCTCCTATTCTCCGGTGGAAGTGGAAAGTGTCCAATGTGTATTCAAAAGGGAATGCCAAAATGAAATCCGGTGATGATTATCCCATTCGTATTTATGTCATGTTTGAGTATAACCCGGAAACTGCCGGTTTTTGGAAATCTGCATTATACGAATCTGCAAAATTGATTTACGGTAAATATCCACCGTATAGCAGTTTAAATTATATCTGGGCAAATAAAGACCATAAAGAAGATATAATTCCTAATTCCTTTACAAATAAAGCACAAATGATTTTACTTCAAAAAGGTTCAAAACATGCTGGAGAATGGATGATTGAAAATGTTAATATCCTTGAAGACTACCAACGTGCCTTTGGAAAAACACCACCGAAAAAAGCCAGTCTTGCCATAATGAGTGATTCAGATAATACTGGTGAAGCAGCGAAGGCATGGATAGATTTTATTGAATTGACAAAGTAGAATAATTATGAATGAAAATAATAATAAAGATTGGGTAAAAGTCGCCAATGTGGGTGAACTTCCTGACGAACGTGTTAAAACTGTTTTTGCGGGAAAAAGGCAGGTCTGTTTAACCCATCATAAAGGAAAAATCGGCGCAATTGAAAATAAATGTCCGCATCAGGGCGGTCCATTAGGTGAAGGTCAAATTGAAAATGGTTGGGTAATTTGTCCCTGGCACGCCTATGAATATCATCCTCAAACGGGGAAACCGCCGGAAGGATTTGACGATAGTGTTCAATCCTACGCCGTGGAGGAACGTGAAGACGGTATTTATATAAATACGGATGAAGCAAAGCGAGGACCCACTGTTTCAAATCAAATGGTAAACGTTATGACCGATTGGGGTGTGGATACTGTTTTTGGCATGGTGGGCCATTCTAATCTGGGGTTTGCAGACGCGATGCACCAGGCAGAGAAGGAAGGGAAGCTAAAATATTATGGAATCAGACATGAAGGCGCAGCTGCTTTCGCCGCATCCGGATATGCAAAATTAACTGGTAAACCTGCTGCTTGTTTCAGTATTGCCGGTCCCGGTGCAACAAACATGATAACCGGTATGTGGGATGCCCATGTGGACAATGTCCCTTTATTGGCTCTCGCAGGTCAGGTAAATACGCAAGTAATGGGTCCCGGCACATTTCAGGAAGTTGATTTAAATGCAGCGTTTGATTCTGTTACCCGATGGCAGCAGACAGTGTTGGGGGCAAAAAATGCGTCTGATTTAATGGCGCTGGCCATCAAACATACGGAAGTTGAACACGGCCCAACGGCACTCATTCTACCTGATGAAGTCCAGCAACTTTCCGCTGTTGACCCATTCCCGGAAACTCCGCGTAAAGGCCGCGTGGCAGCAACGGAAATAGCACCGCCGAGAGATGAAATAAATAAAGCCATTGCATTGATAAACAAATCAAAACGTCCGTGTATCATCGCCGGGAAGGGAGCTGTCGGATTTGAAAATGAAGTGCTGGCCTTTGCAGAAACCGTCGAAGCTCCAATCGTGACCACCTTTAAAGCGAAAGGACTCATCCCTGATGACCATCCTTTAGTTTGTGGTGTGTTGGGCCGCAGCGGCATTCCGGTGGCCAGCATTATGATGGGAACGGCAGATTTACTCATTACGTTTGGAGCATCATTTTCCGTCCATACGGGCGTAGCCGATATATTCCAACCATTCCAATGGTTAGGAAAAGAATGACGCTGGGAAAATTTCCTCCCGGTGATGTACCAACGCTGGGGGGTCTCCGTGGTTACGTTTATCCATTGATTGCATTCTCAAATTTTCAACCCTTTTCCCATGATTTTTTTCAAAAGGAAATTTCAATCCGGTT
>CAJVYU010000151.1 GCA_913009735.1 uncultured Fidelibacterota bacterium | reverse complement strand
TTGAAATAATAAGGGGATTGTTTTTTGAATAAGTGGAAAAATCTGTCCAAAACCGTCCTTGATCGTCGAAAAGCATAAATTATTTTATCAAAAATATGTTAAAACTAATTTATTTTGGACAGCACTGTATATATCTTTAATAAGAGTATAAATGACCTTTTACGATCGTATACTTTACTTTTCCTGCCAGCGACTTGCCAAGATAGGGTGAATTGATTGATTTTGAGTATATATTCTCCCTGGAAAAGTCCCAATTTTCATGGGGATTAAAAATGGTCAATTCAGCAACAGTTTTCTCCGTTAATAAATTCGTTTCAAAACCCATAATTTTTCTGGGGTTTACTGTCAACGCCTTCACAACAGTAAGAAGATTGACTCCCTCCTCCTGAACCAATATTTTTAACACAGCACCTAAACAGCTTTCCAGTCCGATCATGCCAAAAGCCGCCAGGTCAAATGTCGATTCCTTATCTTCAATGGTATGAGGAGCATGGTCAGTAGCAATACAGTCAATAGTTCCATTTTTCAATCCATTGATCAATGCCTTTCGGTCTGCATTTCCTCGTATAGGTGGAGCCACTTTCAGGTTGGTGTCATATTCACCTAAATCATCATCCGTAAAATATAGGTGATGGGGAGTGACTTCTGCCGTGACTTGATCATAACGCTGCTTCATTTCTGCCACATGATGTGTTGCGGACGCAGTACTGATATGGGGAATATGTAATTTAGCACCGGTTAATTTCGCTATTTCCAGATCACGATGAACCATGATAGCTTCGGCCTGCGTTGGATTACCGGGCAATCCCAGCCGTGTGGACATTAACCCTTCATTCATTAAACCTTCATTGCGTAAACCGTCATCTTCTGCGTGGTTTATCACGGGTTTACCCAGCATTCCGGCATATTCCAAGATTCTGCGCATGACACCGCCATTCATGATGGGCCGACCGTCATCGCTAAAGGCAACAGCGCCTTCATCAGCCATACCGGCCATTTCTGTCAATTCTTCTCCTTTCTGGCCTTTTGTCGCAGCGCCGATGGGATGAATATGGATTGGGCAATTTCGTGATTTCTCTGCTACAAATCGCACCGATTCAGGTGAATCGATAGGTGGGTTTGTATTGGGCATAGCACAGACTCGAGTGAAACCGCCGGCCAGGGCTGCTCGTGAACCCGTTTCCAGTGTCTCCTTATCCTCCCGGCCCGGTTCACGAAAATGGACATGGAGATCGCAGAAACCATGAGTCACAACCCACCCTTTACAATCAATCACATCCGCATCGTCAACATTCACTTTCCCAACAGCTGCAATCTTTCCATTTACAATCAGGATGTCGCCCATGAATTCCTTTTCCTTAACCGGATCAAGAATGGTTCCGCCTTTGAATAATGTTCGTTTTGCTAATTTTTTTGTTTTCATGATTCTGCCTTTCCTCCAAGGAGTAAATAAAGAATAGCCATTCGTGATGCTACGCCATTGAGCACCTGGTCCAAAATGATGGCTTGGTCACCGTCCGCCACGGCACTTTCAATTTCCACACCGCGGTTCATAGGCCCGGGATGCATAATAACGACTTCCTTTTTATGCTTGGCAAGCCGTTCCGTCGTGATACCAAATTTGGAACGATATTCCCGGATAGATGGAAACAGATTTACACCCATACGCTCCATTTGAATGCGGAGTACATTTAACGCGTCAGCCCACTCAATCACCTCATCTAAATCAAAATTGACTGAAACGCCCAATTCTTCAATATGTGGAGGAATTAATGTGGCGGGACCGCACAATGTAACTTCTGCCCCCATGGTTAACAGTCCATGAATATTACTCAACGCAACCCGGCTATGAGAAATATCACCAATGATACCTATTTTTAATCCTTTCAAATATCCAAATTTTGCCTGAAGGCTGGTCATATCCAGGATGGCTTGAGTCGGATGTTCATGAGTGCCGTCCCCTGCATTTATCACAACGGCATCGACATATTCTGTTAGCCTTAACGGAGCTCCGGGTGTCGGGTGACGCATGACACAGGCATCAATCTTCATTGCTTCAATATTCTGAACTGTATCCTTGAAACTTTCACCTTTCTTCAAACTGGAAGTGGATGCTGAAAAATTCACTGTATCTGCGCTTAACCGTTTTTGGGCCAGTTCAAAACTGATCCGAGTCCGGGTGGAATTTTCAAAAAAGAGGTTTACGATTGTCTTCCCCTGGAGGGACGGTACTTTTTTAATGGGCCGATCCAATACTTCCCGGAATGTAAATGCCGTATCGATAATGGTTTGAATATCTTCGCCGGGATATCCTTCCAAGCCCAGTAAGTGACGGTTTTTTAAACTCATGATTCCTCCTTATACGACATAAGTACCACAGCATCTTTCCCGTCAATTTCTTTTAAAAGAACCATGACATGTTCGCCATCACTTGTGGGAATATTTTTGCCAACATAATCCGCTTTGATAGGCATTTCTCGATGACCCCTATCCACCAGGACGGCTAACTGGATTTTCTTCGGCCGCCCGAAGGCCATAAGCGCTTCCATGGCTGAACGGATCGTACGACCGGTATACAGTACATCATCCACCAGAATGACGTTCTTGTCATCTAATGAAAAATCGATATGCGTCCCCTCTATTTGGGGAACGACCAAGCGCTCCCGGAAATCATCACGGTGGAATGTAATGTCCAACGCTCCCAACAGAATTTCCCTGCCGGTATTTTCCTGGATTAATATTTTGAGCCGTTCAGCTAACGGTTCACCTCTAGTTCGAATACCCACAAGCACCACATCTTCACCACCGGCATTTTTTTCAATGATTTCGTGAGATATCCGTTTTATTGAGCTGCTAATTAAGGCAGCATTTTCAATTAATGTTTGTTTTGTTTCCACAATTACTCCTATTAGAGACCTTTGCATAACTTAGAGCGTGAAGAAAAAAGAATTAAAATTTGTCTGATTAAGGAGGGAAATGCAATTAATAGCATAGCTATTAATAAATTTTCCATCGAAAAGCAGGCGAATTTTAAACTTTTTAATTTGTGCAATAGGTTATGCAAAGGCCTCTATTAATAAAAAACCCCCGGGCAGCTACATTTTCCGCGTTTACGGATTTGCTGAACGGAGGTCCATTCGCTGCCCTTTTCACTCTCACTGGAGCATTTTAAAGGGTCAAATCGGTTAGGAAATTAAACGTTCATATTTTCTTAAAAAAGAGATTAATGGATGATGGAGATATTTGAAGACTTTTTCCAAATAGATATAATTTCGTCGGCGATTGAATCATTATCAACAAATTGTTTCATATCTATCTCCACAGGATTAGAGCGGTTTCTGAACCATGTAAGCTGACGTTTCGCGTACTGCCGTGTTCGTACAACAATTTCCTCCTCCAATCCCTCCAGCGTGTATTCCCCATCCAGATACTGACATATCTGTCTATAACCAATGGAATCCAGAGCATGGGCTTCTTCCACAGAAAATCTATCGCGCAATATTTTTGTTTCTTCAATCCAGCCGTTGGCCAGCATTTTTTTGGTCCTGCCGCGTATGCGCTCTTCCAAGTATTGTTTATCCATGGATAATAAAATAACGCAAAAAGTATGATTGATTGCCGGAGGCAGGATTGACTGAGCGGCGAAGTGGATAGTGGGAGGCTTGCCGGTGATCTCATAAATTTCCAATGCCCGAATGAGACGTTTCTTATTATTTATGTGAACTTTTTCAGCATATTCCGGATCAATTTCCTGCAGTTTTTTCAATACACCATCCCGATCCATGTCATATTCTTGACTCAACCGTTCACGGATTTTCAGGTCGGTAGTGCTATCATTAAAAATGCCTTTTGTCAGTGCTTCCAAATACAATCCTGCCCCGCCGCAAAGGATGGGGTTTCTTTTCCGTTTTCTTATGTCGCCTATTTTTTCTTCCACCATTTGAGCATATACCCCAGCGGAGATTGATTCATTAGGTACCCGAATGGCAATCAAATGATGGGGAACGGCTTCCATTTCTTCTGCTGATGGCTGGGCTGTGCCGATGGTCATACCTTTGTAAATCTGTCGGGAATCCAGTCCGATGATTTCGCCATCGATCTTTTTAGCAACGGCAATGGCTACGGACGTTTTCCCTACGGCGGTGGGTCCGACAATGGCGAGTGTGTGTTTTTCAATCATTTAAATATTGATGATGCGCAAAATTGGAAGTCAGTGAATTATTCTCTAAATTATTCACGGAGAAATTAGCTTATGAATAATATTTTACAAAGACAGTATAATACGCTGATTAAACGTACTATATGGCAAATGTGCATGTTAGTAACAAGTTGTACGGAAAATAGTCATCGTTCAATATCTAATTCTAATTTTGTTTAACAGCCAGTTTGTATTATCTTTAACTGTTCTTCATCCCACTCTTGAATTGCCAATATTTTATCTTGAGGATGAAACTGTTTTGCTTTTGTCATGATCTTTGCTGGTGTATCAATAGGCGGTTGATCGTGAAATGTTGCCATTACTATTATTTTTATTTTATTATTCCTTTTTTTATCGTTCTTTTTGCCGTACAACACCCGCTGCTGCCAACAGGGTTCGCCGGAAGCGTGGTTTTTCTGGTTTTGGCTCTCGTTAATCATTTCTATTATGTTTTGTTATACCCTGAGTCAGAGCTATGCCGTCGTAAGTACTGTAAGGGAGGAGAAAAATGAAAATCAAAATTACCTTAGTAGTAATGATACTATTTTATAATTTTGGATTATCAATGAAATTTACTGATTTGTTAAGGGATGAATTGCCAGACACAATTTTCAATTTTAATCGTCTTCTAATTAAAGAAGTAGAGAATAATCTAAACACTTATTTTAAGGTTAATCCAGAATTGCCATACTATTATATAAAATACATAAACTTAGTTTATTGTGAAAAAAAATTCATTCTATCAAACCAAATAATTACTAACCTAATTGCAAATTTTAACATACAGTTATATAATCGATATAAATGGTCAATGGACCAGCTCAACTATCTTGAATATACTCAAAGAAATAAGTTAAAATATATGTTTTCATCTCTTTATTATAGTGATTATTGGTATGATATTAACAAATATTATGAAACTGTTGATTGGGATTCATTAATTACGGTTGATTACAACAAATTATACTATATATCATATAAGATGTTTACAAAAGACCCTACTATTGTTTATGATCCGAAACAGAAATACTATGAATTATATGTAGATGGATTATCAATTAAAATAAATGATATTTTTGAAAAGTATTCAAATTTTCCTAATATGACGATTAGTCAAAGATGGCGGTTTATTATGGATATTCAAGAATATATTTATTTATTTCAAGATGAATTTCTTACCACCTATAATTTAGAAAATCCATTGAATTATGCTGATATAATTATCAATAATGTTAATATTGATACTGATTTAATAATTGGAGTTAAGTTAAAAGAATTATTGAAATCTAAATCAATAATTTCTGAAGAATTTTTAAGGAAAAACTATCTATTAATTAGTTATAACAATAATCCAACAAAGATTGAAGACCTTTATCTTACAATAAAAAGAAAATTCAAATACGTATATACTCCATTATATAATAACGAATACAATATTAATTTTAAAACTATCGTGCCAATAGTAAAAACTAAAGGAATTTCAGGTGGAATAAATCTAAAAGGATTTAAAACAAAATTTTATACATTTTCGCAGTTCAGATTCATGTTAAGTTATGGTAATGCAGAATTTCGAGCAAATTATGATCCTTCCTATAATATGGAAAATGGTGAAATAGAATTAATCTATGATTACAAAAATGTTCGATCTCCAGATGGATGGCATTCGGAGATTGAAAGAAGATTCAGCATTATTGACATAAAATATTCAGATATAGATATATTCCAATTTCGATTTGTAACACCCATCTTTTATTTATTAGGAAACTTTTCATTTGATTTTGGATTTGAAGCATATAAATACGATTTTTTTTACTCATATAAATTACTTAAAGAAATAAATGTGATAGATTCAACTCATCCAACTGACCAAAATGAATATGAAATTGAGGAGATAAAGCATAATATTTCTAGGTATGTATACAATTCAATATTTCAATTAAACTATCAAAGAAAAAACTTCATGATTAGTTATATTTATGATGCAAATACTTTAAATAGAAAAAATATCGTATTTTCATTTCTAATCAAATAGTGAACATAACTTATACAGGTTAAAATCATATACATCAAATATGACGGTCAAGTCCAAAAAGTTCTGTAAAATGAGTCAAAGGGTCACAGTAACTCCGCCCGCATCTTTTATTTTTATAGCAGGCTGATTCATGATTTTGGTTTCTTTTCTTTTTTCAAGCAATGACATATCC
>CAJVYU010000150.1 GCA_913009735.1 uncultured Fidelibacterota bacterium | reverse complement strand
TTCGTGCACAATGACCAAAAGCTCAAGAGCCGTTCTCCCCAAATCATATGAACCATAATCCTTGTATAATCCATTCAAATAGTCCCCTATCCAATTTCCCAATCCCAATTTCTCCTGATAATCGCCCCGAATATAATGGAAAATCTCACGAAGCGCCATAGCTGCCTTGGGTGATTCGGGATATTGGGCAATAAAACTGCGAAGCCTCTGAATCCGGCCCAATTTAATAGACCTGTCTTTCCCACCTCCCGTTGCCTTTGATAATAAAGGCGTTTCCATTGGTTCCGGCGAAATAGCCATCAAATTCCCCCCCGATAGCGGGTCAGAACTTAGCCAGTAATAATAGTCTACGCTTCCGCTAAATAGAGAACTCGACGGAGTACCGTTCCACCAATTTTTCCGCGCCTTTACCGTATATCCGCCTATAGCATTGTAAATCTGTTTTCCCGAGTAAGTGCCATTGCCATAGATGGAATTATAGCCCGCCATACAAATGCCGGGAGCGCCGTAATCACCAACCAGAACCTCAGAACCCGAGCTCACATAAATACCGCTCCCGTGATTGTCCCGGATCGCATTGAACCCGCCGGTGAGATCGTAATCCTCCTCATCTTCCCATTCGCGGCCGCCCAATGCCATGTCACAATTGTTGTAGGCATAGACCCCGTTGTAGGTGGAACTGTTGCCCAGCCCGTTCTGACTAATTGTATTATGAAACAAATCAGCAGTGGAGTGCGAGGCATAAATCCCATCCCTGTCATTATTTTCAACCGTATTGCCATAGAGATAAATGCCGCTGCTATTGCCCGCATTGATGAGAACAAAGGCATGGCGGTTGTTTTCTAACGTAGAATTTTCCACCTGAACATCGCTATTCTCAATCCGAAGCGCCTGGTCGTTTTGCCTGAAGGTACAGTGCTTGACCACATTCCCGCTGGTGTGGGAGGGGTAGCCGTAAAACTTCACCGCCCAGTTGCCATACTCGAACGTGCAGTATTCCAGGTCGTTGTTATCGCTGTAAATATAGATGTTGCCCCAGGACTGGCGTTGAGGATTTGAGCTGGATGTCGTAAAATGAATATTATCTGACGAGGTTCCCTTGGCGATAATTTTTGAACCGTCTTTTATTGCCATTCCATAATAACCATTAAAAATAACGTTCGAGCCCGGCAAAATTTTTAAAGTATCATTGCCGTCAAAAACGACGGAACCGAGTAAATTTAGATTACCAAACCATATTTCGTTACTGGTAAACGTACCACCTGTAACGGCCATGTAGGGAATATAGTTGTGTTTGGTGATTGTAATGTAAAGAGGGCGAACAGAAGTTGTAAACGTGTAGCTGCTTACGTTGTGTGCCAATAAGAAATAATCCGCCCCATTGTTGCCGCTGCTAACACAAATATCACTTCCACTTACTCCGGAATTAACAGTAATAGAACTGTTATTATCCGTAATTACAACATTTAAAAATTTTGATGGAGTGTTTGTCCAGATTTCGGTCTCAGGACATCCAAAAAGATTATGCGAATATTTTAAGTAGTGATCATAGTAAGAATAATAAACAAAGTTTTGTTTCGAAACAAGCTCGGAAACACCAAGATGAAAGTAAGATTCACCGCTTTCGGGATCATGGGTTCCCGCGGTAAGCAGATCATAAAAATCTTTCTGGAGCTCAGGTGAAGCATATTGCCAACCATCACGGGTGTTACCCAAGAGTTCAGGGCCTCCACGATGATCAAAAAAGCAGGTAAATCCTTCAGCCATACATCTGCCGGGATAATCAGTGCTTAAAAAATCATCAAAAGCAGCAATGTTACAACAAATAGAGTAGACCACGGAATAGTATTTGTCGTTGGTCATATTATCCAGTCCATCCCCTGTTTCATCACTACACCCACCGCTATAGCAATAATCATCTTTTGTCCAAACAAAACGGTTAGGATATGGTTTTACCTCGAAATGGATTGGTGCACCATGAGCATGCCAATTTAGGAGACCAAAATGATCCGACATCTTCTCAACAACCTCTGATCCTTTATGAGGTGGGTTTTGATCCCATACCGTGTGTACAAAAGCAGGAGGACAGTGTGTTTTAACTTGATCTGGATGTACCCAAATGTTGGGACCTTGAATCCAAAACGCATTTTTAAGATAAGAGTTATCCCCATTGCCGGGGTTCTGTTCATATTTTAATACTTTTTCAACCCAGTTGGCAATATCCTGCGCATTCGTACAGGGTAAGCGTCCTACAAAGATTTCGGGATTGTAGTCAGGATCATCATCATCCATTTCTCCATATCTTGTTGGGGTCTCAGTATCAACATTCCAATCACCGTTGAAGTCCGCGAAGTATAAATCTGCGGGTATTCTGTATTCACTATCTTCATCCCAAGACGAGTTGTTCGAACCGTCCCCATACCTCACCGGCACAATTGCGTGATCGCCTGCCAAAAGCGCCCACACGGTACCACTTTGATAGGCATCGGAAAGATATTGACGCACCGAGCCAGCATCATCGAAGATACCAGAAATAAAGTCACCCGTGTAATTGGCAAATATCTCTTCAGTAGTTACAACGCCAATGTCCAGGCCTTTTCTCTTCTTCCAGGAAACAAAGGTATCAAAGCTGGACTTTAGGGCGTTACTGGTAATGATGACATATTCGTAAAAGGGGACAGGGCCTGATTGGATTCCACTTGCCTTACCGAGTGGAGGCCGTACCTGATACATGGGGATATCCTGGGGATTCTCCACAATTTTTTTCAGAATGGAATCGTATATCTTTTGATTCTTTGCGCTTCTACTCCGTACACGAATCGTTTTTGTTTTGGTTGGCTTCATCTTGAGGGTAAAATCTATGGACGAGAAAAATACCAAACGGCCAGATTTTGGATAGTACTGGAGAGGATAGACAGCTAAGGTAACAATGTGATTGCTGCCGTCAAAATAGCCTTCATGGACTACTTTGAGAATTTCTGAGGGATAGGGTTCGTCTGATCCATAAACCGTAGAGTCTGGTCTCACAAAATCGGTTCCTCGATAATCAATGGCTATGGGCTCTTCAGGCTGTGCAGGAAAAATCAAATATGAACCGTCAAGTGCGGTTTTTTCTGTTTTTGTTTGAGTTATTTTTTCTACGTCTTGATCAGAAGGAATTATTAGCTTAACATATTTGACCAGTAGAGATGGTCTACCAAACTCACCGGTTTGTCGTAGATCCCTCATTTGCACCTTTGTGTATGTGACGCCATCTTCAGCGGTTTCATTCGTGAATGCCAGTTCAGAACGTGAAAAGCTAACGGAATAAGAAACCTGTCCCAGCAAAATGGAGGGTATTACAATTACAAAGAATGCCCACACAAAACCGTAAAGTAAATAGGTCTTGTTGATTCGTTTACCACCAGCATTTTGCTTCATAACTTCGGCCCTCCCTTCTGAAAAAGGGTTATTAGTTAGGTTCAAAAATGTCGTTTGTTAACAGTTTATTGTTCAGCTTGATGCTCTGTGCAACAGGAGGCGCTCTCTTGATTATCACGATAAAGATTGCCTTGCATAAACGCCTCTTTTATTTCAATAATATTAGCTTCCGGATTTTGGTTTGTTTCTTGCTTGCTAAATCAAAAGATTGGCCAGCCATTTTAATAAAATAAATACCACTACTAACGCAACTACCACTTTCATCTTTTCCATCCCAGACCACCTGATGACGGCCTGGGTCATCTTTTCCCGACATCAATGTTCTTATTTTTTTTCCCATACAGTCCAAAACTTCGATCGTTGTATGATATGAAAATGGTAAATTGTATGAGATCGTAGTAGCAGAGTTGAAGGGGTTGGGATAGTTCTGATTGAGTTCAAATCCCTTTGGATAATTCGGATTTTCATGGACATCAACACCGTCAGTCCTATTATAAGAATAAATATATATTTTGCCCACCGGATCTTGGTTATCCGGAACCTGAGGTGCTCCCACAATCACTTCATCAAAACCATCTCCATTAATATCACCTGCAATTGTAATATATTTTGAAAACTTCCCCCATTGGATTTCACCTTCCATACTAAAATCACATAAGGTATCTAATAGAGCAGCACCATAATATCCACATACCTTGCCTACCATTACCCCGGAATTGTCTATATAGTCTGGGTTACCAACTAAGAAATCATTATAATCATCATTATTTATGTCGCCTCCTGTACCGAGGCTATAACCTGGCATAACATAAACACTATCAATCCCCAGGTATAGGTATACATTGTTAGATGACAAAACTAAAAATTCATCAAAACCATCGCCGTTCACATCTCCTGCATATGATACATTAAGTCCAAATAAGGTATATTCGAAATTATTGGGTTTATTTAGCGTGACATCAGCAACGCTGTCCATTTCGGTTCCACCAAAGTAGATCATGACCTTGCCAATACTTCTTCCCGTTAATCCTCCTGGTGCACCTATGATTATATCGTCAAAGCCATCATGGTTGGTGTCACCACACCCAGCGATGCCGAAACCAAAAAAGTCCTGTCCGGCAGCATCACCTACAAAGGTAATAGCAGGAATAGTGTCCAGAATTGTTCCTCCAAAGAAAAGGTACACTCTTCCTATTAAATCATACTCATTAAAAGGTATACCGATGATAAAATCATCAAACCCATCTTTATTGACATCGCCAGCTCCCGCAACAGTTAGAGCTAAATTCTCAGGCAAATATTTTCCCACGAATTCAAAATCAGGAATTGTGTCCATATCAGGACTACCAAAATATAGCGAAGCTTTATTATCACTACCGATCAATATGTCATCATAGCCATCTCCGTTTACATCACCCACCCCGGCAATATGATTGCCAAAAAGCGATTGCAACTGTTCTCCAGTAAATTTTAAATCAGCAACTGTATCAAAAGGTGCACCACCAAAATAAAGTTTTGCATAATTTCCGCCGGCCGCCCCAACCAGCAAATCATCAAATCCATCTCCATTTACATCACCAACGCCAGAAACAACGCCAAACTGATCACCAGCCTTTTCTCCAGTCATTGTAGCAATTAGTTTAAGGTTGTCCTGTGAATAAGATTTTGAAAAAGCCATTGTCAATATTATAAAAATAATACATATTATTTTTCTCTTCATGAATTCGCCCTTTCCTATTCTATAGTTTCTAACTATTTTTGCTATTGGCTGTTCTTTATGATATGAAATTCCCACCACATCCTAAAATCATTTTATCTCTTGGTAAAATCGCCGCTCTGTTCCCATAAGGTCAATGGAACCAAAAAACCCGAACCAAGCATACTTTTCTTCTATGCCCAATTCGGCTTTTCTCTGAAAATTTTCTTTTTTTGATTACTTACCAACCCAAACATCATCGGTGGCTCCCTCCAACCGATGAATCATCACCCCGGCATCCCCGGCCCGCAACCCAAACACGGATGATTCGCGTAAATATGAAACTCAATCAAATAAATTAGAAAGAAGAGAAATTGGGTTTAGGTGGTCGTTTTCTTAAGCGTTCAAGAGCAGGTCGTCGTCTCAGCAATGGGAAAATATCTGGCGCAATTGGAACAGGAGCCCAATTTCACTTGAAATGACGCTTCAATGTAAAAAAAAAACAAAATGTCAAGCACTTTTTTTGAAAAAGGGAATTGTTACAAAAAATTCAAAAAAATCAGCCCGCGAAACACACGAAAAGAACGAAAAGAAAAATAAGCAACCGCAAAGTCCGCCAAGCAGGCGCCAAGGGCGCTGAGTAAATTCGGGAATTGTGTGAAAGCTGAGAAATCTTTGCCAACCCCCAGCTTTCGCCCTGGGCTCTCCCCTTTGCTGAAAGGGGAGGGCCAAGATGAGTTTCTGCCCCCGAAACATGCGAAAAAAGTAGCCACGAATACACGAATTATTTCCAGATTTCTTTGCGCCCTCGCGGCCTTGCGGTGAAGTTTCTTCGGGTTTTCGAAACACTAAAACCTACTTCACAAGCAAAAGCTTTTTTGTGGCCGTAAATTTTCCCGCCCGAATGCGGTAGAAATACATCCCGCTGGGCCGCTTTTCGGCATGCCAGGTAACCGAATAGCTCCCCGGCTCTTTTTCACCATCCACGAGCGTTTCCACCAGCCGCCCTTGCAAATCATAGATGCCCACAGTTACGTGTTCCGCCTTCGGCAACTGGTAGCGAATCGTTGTGGTCGGGTTGAAGGGGTTGGGGTAATTCTGAGAAATGGCAAAGCGAACAGGTAACTGCTCTTCATTTTGCGCAGCCGGATATTGCTTCTCAAATCCTTTGTTATTCTTGCCGGGAGCATCAGACAAATCTTCAAAGACCATCTGTAAGAGTTGCCCATCCTTCGGATAACTTCGTTTCAGCTCGTCATACAGAGTTTGTGCTTTTTCCAATTCATTCTGCTGAATATAATATGTAACCAGCGTAGCCATCATATATTTTCGGGATTCACCTTCCAGGGATTTTACCCCTTCTTCGGCAAGCGAAATAGCTCCCTGAATGTCACCGATACGTTCGTGCACAATGACCAAAAGCTCAAGAGCCGTTCTCCCCAAATCATATGAACCATAATCCTTGTATAATCCATTCAAATAGTCCCCTATCCAATTTCCCAATCCCAATTTCTCCTGATAATCGCCC
>CAJVYU010000149.1 GCA_913009735.1 uncultured Fidelibacterota bacterium | reverse complement strand
AATGAATGAATAGTCGAGGGAGTACTTAGAGATGGACAATATTCGTTTTTTTTACGTGACTTATTTGTATTTTTTTTTTTTTTTTTTCAAGCAGAAGACGGCATACGAGATAAAGGAATGTGACTGGAGTTCAGACGTGTGCTCTTCCGATCTCTATGAAAAAGATGGGAAGCATCTTTAACTCAACCGATTTGCCACAAAGTTATGGTATTCAGTGAATAGTTCCCACGTTTCAACATAGCCGAAGAACTTCAACTCAAGATGTTTGCCATCCATTGAGGCGTTAATTATTCGGCTTTTCCAAGTTACTGGTAGAAGAGTCTTGTCATATTCCCTAAACTCAAATTTGAAATTGTGGGAAAGACAGTTCCTAATTATTCGTGCAAACTGATACCATGGTTCTGCTTTGAATCTGGAATTTTGATTTGTTTCACTGCAGTAGTTCTTGATAAGCTCAAAAGATTCCTTGATAAGAGCACGGATTTGCGAAGTAAGAAATTCTTTAACGGCAATTTCCCGGTCAGTAGGTTTACTCAGTAAAATCTTAACTTGTTTGAATTCAATAGTGTAGGTTCCAAATTTAGCATGGCTCTCATCCAAAACAGGATAAACTTTCTTGTTTGAAAAAAGAGAAATTGCCGCTAGCCCAAGAATGTAGTTATTCTTTGCATTATCTAATTGGCTTATTAATTCTTTCTTTGTCATATTAACTCCGAATATTTTTTATGCAGCTATCCGTAAAATATGTTACACTTTCGCGAACCAGTACTCTTCTTTTTTGTGTTTTCTTGCATTCAAACAATCCAAATTTAATCAAAATAAACCAGACTTTTCTCGGATGGTTGTAGCCATGAGGTTTTATAAATAAGAACGAGTTTATGTCATCTTTTTTGGGATTTCTTGACATGAGAAATAAGTTGCTTGCTTCCTTTTTTCTTGAAGCTGGCTATAATCTCTTCTGCTTTTTCAAAAGGAACCGTTATAAAAGAAAATTTGTCCATAACCTGAATGTCGCTAATCTGTTTGGGCCTTATTGACGTTCTGCTTGTAACCAGATCTACCAGTTTTCTTGGATTCATCCTGTCTTTCTTACCCAGGGCAACAAAGAGCCTGGTTTTGCCCTGCTTATCAAGCTTCTTGCTCTTCCCACTGAACTCTGTCATTTCACTATACGCATCCGGATTAAGATCTTCATCAAAACAATAGTTCAGTACAGCAGCCAATATTTCCGTGGGATTATTTTCCTCATGCAGCTTTTTCGCCCAATTATAATATTTTGTATCTATCTTATATTTTTGAATAGCGGTTAGATCATCGGATATCTTTTTCTTTTTGGCATTGATGATATCTTCCACCTTTGGGACAGCAGACTTTTTGATATCCGTTTTGGCAAACCTCTGTATGAACATAAGTCGTTTATATTCACTTGGCGTGATAAACGTAATCGCGGTACCCTCTTTACCGGCTCTTCCGGTCCGGCCAATGCGATGGACATACGCTTCCGGATCCCCGGGAAGTGAATAATTGATAACGTGGGTAAGGTTAATAACGTCGATTCCCCGGGCTGCAACATCTGTTGCCACAAGTGTATTGATTTTTTGTTTTCTGAAATTATCCAGAGTTCGTTCTCTTTGACTCTGGGAAATATCACCATGTATCGCTTCGGCCCCGTACCCTCTATTTATAAGGTGGGATAAAACAGAATCGACGTCTTTTTTTGTTCTGCAAAATACTAAACCATAAAAGTTATCTTCAATATCAATGATTCTGCATAGTGCTTCAAATTTTTCCGATGCTTTTACTTCAAAGTAAATCTGTTCTGTCAGATTGGTTGTTAATTGCTTTTTTTGGGCTCTAATAAGCTCATAACCTTCCATGTATCTGTGAGCAAGTTCTTTGATCTTCTCCGGTATTGTTGCAGAAAACAATAATGTTTTTTTGTCAGGATTAGTGTACTTGAATATTTCTTCCATATCGTCTATGAAGCCCATATTCAGCATTTCATCTGCCTCATCCAGGATCAAGTGATTAATTTCCCCAAGCTTCAGCGTTTTCCGTTTAAGATGGTCTATGACTCTGCCCGGTGATCCCACAACGATATGTACGCCTTTTTTCAATCTGCGTAACTGTTGGTCAATGGATTGCCCTCCATAAATGGGAACTGTTTTTATTGATTTTTTACCCTTAAGTGAATTGATTTCTTCTGATACCTGAATAGCCAGTTCACGAGTCGGAACTAAAATCAGTGCCTGAACGGTTTTGGAATCCGGATTAATCATATCGATGAGTGGGAGACCAAAAGCAGCTGTTTTTCCGGTACCTGTTTGAGCCTGCGCAATGATATTCGTATCATCTCTTAGCATAGCAGGGATCGTTGTGATTTGAATTTCGGTAGGCTCCTCAAATCCCTTATTATTGATTGCCTCCAGAACTTCTGCTGAAAGCCCAAGGTCCTTGAATGTTTTTTTGTTTGCCATTTATTTTCTTTTCCTAATTATGATCTATTGGAAGGCTTTGCAAAACCTTATGTGTGAAGAAAAAAGAATTAAAATTTGTCTGATTAAGGCGGGGAACGTAGTCAATAGTGGAACTATGGACAAGTTTTCCAACGAAAAGCAGGCAGATTTTAAACTTTTTAATTTGTGCATTAGGTTTTACATAGCCTTCTATTGCTATAAATCGTTCAGATTCCAACAATTTCGAGGTGAAAGTTATCATGGATTTTATAACCTAAATCTAAACAAAATAAATTAGTTCTACTCCAAATGCGCAATTTCTTAATATTAATCTGGCAATGGTTAGTCGTATGATAAACCCCCAGCCTGCGCTTCGACTTCGGCAAGCAGGCTTTGTGTTTCCCCTGTTACCCGCCTACATTTCAGTTCCGGCGGAGTAATATCATATAAAATACCCTGGCTCCTTGAGATAAATTCCGGCGACTTGGATCATTCCAGATAACTGCCCTATTGATCGGGATCAGTGTTCATTTTATAAACCAATATTTTCCACTAATCCGTTTCCATTTTCTCCCGTTTTCCCGGAGATCTAAAAACAATCGCCCGATAAAATAATTTCACATTAAAAATTAATCTGTCCTTCCATGGATTTTTCCAGACACCTCGCCTCTTTCAGAAATTGATCCACATTCATTTCCTTCAGGAAAACCAACCCATGTGTAGCCCTCAGGCGGGGATGTTCATTCTGGTACCAGAAATCTCTACCCAGAACCAATTCCATTAACTTATGCTGCTCTACCCAGATCTTTTGAGTTAAATCGCAGAAAGGACCATCCAATTCATAACTTGGGAATGAAGCATCTTTCTGGCTTAAATAACAGTTCATAAATGTATCCCGGAGCATGGCCATTGAATTAAGAGAAACCGGAACAATGATGTCTGCTTCTGCAGGGTTAAACCTGTACCATACATTTCGGTAACCCCAAATCTTCAAATGCGATACATCTGTTTCTTCACCCCATAAGCGTACAGCCCCGGCAATGGTTTGCAATACTTTATAATGGGTATCCGGGCCACTACCTTCCGGATCCAATGCCAGTGTTATAACAGTGGGATTCAAAAGTTTAAAAAGGTTTAAAATCGGTTCAACATCGCGTCTTTTCTCTGGTATTTCCGTAAAGATATCTCCGGTATAAAACCCCAAGCGTAAATGATTTACATCCTTAACCTGGACGCCATAGTGAGCCCAGACCAATTCTTCCTCAAACTCACGAATCATTCCTTTCAGTTTTTGAATATCATTAGAATTCTTTTGCCCGTCATAACATGAATTCAAATAGATTATTATCTCTTGAATTTTTTCTTCTAACTCTGATTTTGATTTTATAGTATAGATTTCTACAAGAGCTCTAACAACACGATGGCTCAATCCTCTTTTCTGGCCTTGAATATTTCCTTCAGCAATACGACCAAGGTAATGATACACATCTTTGTCCCGTTTCAGATTAAACCCCGCTTCGAAGAAGTCTGGATAGTCGATCATTTCAATTTTACCATTTGTTAAGAAAGAAGCTGTTTTTTTCAATACTTGCTTAAGGTAATGGTTCGTTACTGATGTAAACCCCGACGTTAAATTGGCAAAATAGTTTTTGTTCTTTGGGGAACGAACCAAATGAATGATATGAGGCAAATATCCCAACATAATATCATCGTGGTGCGGACCCGTATGCAAAAAGGTTTCATCATCTGGAACATGCAGAGCCTTTTCCAACTTTTTCCGAAAGGAGTTTATAACATTCGGTATTGTTTTTTCATCCAGATCAGGTATCAATAATCCTGCAGAATCTTCTTTAATATCTTTTACCGACAGTCTATGTCCAAATTTGTTTCGTTTTTGACAAAGATTTACCACGACCATTTCTGTTTTTTCATTCGTCCATTGTTCGGTTTTCCGTCTGTGTTCAATCACATCATTTAACCGGCAGGCGGCTCCCCGTGTTAAATAAAAGCGGCTGCCGGCCAAGCGTTGCAATGCTGTTGCAGGATATTGAATATTCTCACCTCTTTCAAGGGATTCTCGAATAATTGTTGCCTTTGCTTCTCCGGCTGCGACAATAATGGCTGTACAATCTTCTTTGGCTGTAATCGTTGACAGACCTATGGTAATGACAAGACGGTTTCTCGACAGTTCAATCCCGCCCAGATCCGTCGCAGCAACAGCTTGGGTTTCAAAATTGGTTTCCATGAGCCGTGTTGTCGAATTATGATCTGATCCCCGGACATTAAAAGCAATATGACCATCCGGGCCAATCCCACCCAGAAAAAAACCAATGCCACCCTTTTGACGAATCACAGTTTCATATTCCGTGCACCACTGGTCCACCATAAAAATGGTCTTCTGCTGATCTTCTTCAAGGAATGAAGTTGTTTCCCGATAGCGAAGAGATAAATCAACTTTTTGATCTGGGAAAATTTCACTCAACGATTTTTTCTTGACTCTGGGTATTTCATCGCAGTTTATAAATATTCCGCGCTGAGGATCCAGACCAAATCCATTAATATAAAAATACTGGACATAATTGTAAAAACTATTGTGCTGATTGGGATCAATGGGATAAAACTCATCAATTTGGACGAACTGCAACCTGAAGATGTCAGGCTTTTGATTTACATCAAGCCCATTTTTCTGACGTAGTTTTTTCAATTTTTTATCGGACCAATTTTCTAGTAAATATTTTGTCCATTTGATAAAATATTCCGGCGTTTTCCCTGTGGGTAAACTGATTACTCCCTCCGGATTTTCACTAACCCACTCCAGAAACCTTAAAGAAGTCAAAAATCCCAGGCGAGGAAAATTATCAACGATTATATAAGGTATTTTTGTCGTTTGTTTAGTGATTTCAGATTGTTCCAGGAATACTTTTTCTACATTTGAATTATTCATTGTTTTTATTCCAATGGATGAAATGAATAAATCAATAACCCATCAAATAACGGCCCGTCATCCCTGAAATAATAATCCATAAAATCTATATTAACTGTTTTACCATATTCTGATGATGCATGAATTAAGTTTTTCTGATCAATAATCATACCTTCATGGGCAATTACAATACCCAATTTAAAATACGCTTTTTTGACAAATGCCACACCGGAAACATCTGGAAATTTAGATAACAATTTTTTATTAATTTGTTTGTTTGGAATAAAATAGATAGTCGTTTTCTTTTCCCAATTCAAATCTAAAAACTCACTGCCGTTTTCTTTTCGATTCAGGGTAATATCAACTTTTTCCAGTTGGTCTTTTTCCAACAATTCTTCGGTTATATTAACAGTATAAGGGTTTTCCTGGATCCGATCAGAAGTAAAATGCCACCGGGTTTTATAAGAGGGCTGTCGATTCTTGTAATGGATTGCAATCATATTTTCCCGGGCTTCATTCCAGGATTTACTCTGGGAAAAGGCAAGGCATGTCAGTATATGGACTGTACAATCGGATACATCCAGCCTGATGATTGGATCCGGATCCGGTTCAACTTCTTCACCTAGTTTAAATGCTTCATAAGGTTTTCCTACCTGCCAAAGGGCAAACATTTTCAAGCGGTCCTGAAAATTGGGATAATGCTCATAAAACTGAGGCAGGATTTCGGACACTTGTTCTTCTCTTAAGGTCCAGGGCTTTGGTAAAGATTCAATCCAAGAGTTTAAATTCGAACAACCGATGAAAAGGAAAAAGTAAAAAGGAAGAAGGAAGAAAAAAGATTCCTTTTTCCTTCTGCCTTCTTCCTTTATTCCTACTTTTTCCTTTTTCCTTTTTACTTCCATTCTCTTCTCCAAATAAGTCTCGGGTTTTTGTCGGTAATCCCCACTGCTCCATACACTGCTGAATGAATCCTTTGCCGCCAATCGTAATATTTCGGCTCTTTCCAAGAGCGGTTTGGATAGACAGCATTGGTCAACAAAATGACGAACATTTGATTTTCCGGATCAATCCACAACGATGTTCCCGTGTACCCCGTATGGCCAAAACTACTATCGCTTAAGAATACGCCACCGGAAGATTTTCCATCAGGACTGTCCCAGCCAAGGCAACGGGAACTGCCTTCAACTACGTTAGCTCTGGATGTAAACAATTTGACAGTTTCATCTTTAAAGATTCTCTTCCAGCCATAGATACCTCCATTCAGCATCATAGATCGGAAGAGCACACGTCTGAACTCCAGTCACATTCCTTTATCTCGTATGCCGTCTTCTGCTTGAAAAAAAAAAACAATATTTACTCTTCCGT
>CAJVYU010000148.1 GCA_913009735.1 uncultured Fidelibacterota bacterium | reverse complement strand
AAATTTAATATTCAGGATTACCCTATTTTATATTCTCTAAAAGAATGATATAACAAAATAAGAAAGTGCAGGAGGCGTGGCAGGGCTGTTGAATGCACTGGTCTTGAAAACCAGCAAGGCTTTACCCCCTTCAAAGGTTCGAATCCCTCCCTCTCCGCCAACCTGCGTACCGCTTTGCGGTATCTTCGGCTGGCAGGCCAGCCTGTGTACCACTGTCTGGTATCTTCGGTTAGCAAGCCAGCCTGCGCTAAAGCTTTGCGGTATCTTCGGTTGACGTGCCAACGGCGCTCCGAAAAGATGGGAATTCGGTTGGCTAGCAAATCTTTAATTACCAATAAAAAAAATTATATGAAAATGTGAAGCTAATCTATTCTATAATCAATGAAAATTGATTAGCTTTTCAATGTATGACTGATATGATTTCTACCAAAGTCCGCTTTGCTCCGAGTCCCACAGGTGAACTTCACATAGGTGGAGCCCGGACAGCTTTGTTTAATTATCTTTTTGCGAAACATCACAATGGCAAGTTTTTTCTCCGTATTGAAGATACGGATCGAGAACGTTCAAAAGATGAATTCACAGATCAAATATGTGAATCATTAAACTGGTTAGGACTGCATTGGGATGGTGAAATATTATTTCAATCAAATAGAATAAAAGAATATCAGTCAGCCATCCAAACATTGCTTTCCGGTGGAAACGCTTATAGATGCTTTTGTTCGAAAGATTTACTAGAAAAATCCCGCGCTGAAGGTGTGTACCAATACCCAAGAACATGCCGGAATCTGAATGAAAATGAGATTCGTAAACACTTGAATTCAGGTGAGAACTACGTTATTCGAATTAAAATTCCTGAAGGGCAAACATCTTACAATGATATTATCTACGGCCATGTTACTGTTAATAATAGCGAAATAGATGATTTTATTATTGCCCGGTCAGATGGGAGCCCTACTTACAATTTGGTTGTTGTTGTTGATGATCATTCAATGGGTATAACTCACGTAATCAGGGGAGAAGATCATATCAGCAATACTTCTAAACAGATTCAGATTTATAAAGCATTAGGATTCGACATACCTGTTTTTGCCCATTTACCCATGATTTTAGGTCCGGATAAAAAACGATTGAGTAAACGACATGGTGCTCCCGGTGTGCAGCAATTTAAAAATGATGGATATTTACCAGATGCGCTTTTGAATTATTTGGTTTTGCTTGGGTGGAATCCTGATTCAGAACAAGAAATATTTATTTTGGATGAGATGATTGCAAAATTTGATCTGGCTCAAGTCAATAAAAAGGGTGCTGTTTACGATGAAAAAAAATTGTATTGGATTAGCGGACAACACATGCAGCGCCTGGGGAATAAAAATATATTAGATGGAATACTGGCTATCAATCAAAGCTGGGGTAATGGTTTTAATATACAGTACCAATATACTGTGATTGAGCTCCTGAAAGTGCGGGCGAAATCTATTTTAGAGTTTATAGATCAATCAGTGTATTTCTTCAATGATCCGGAAGAATATGATTCGAAAGCTGTGGGGAAACATTGGTCAAACAATTCCGTGAATGATTTCATAAACACATTTATAAATAAAATGGAAGCCATAGAGAATTGGAACACTGAACAAATTGAAAAAGAATTAAGAAATGTCGCTGAAAAATATGAAATACCGGCAGGGAGAATCATTCATCCGATCCGTCTGGCATTAAGTGGTGTACCCAACGGACCTTCATTATTTGCCATGATGGAGCTGCTTGGAAAAGAAACGTGTATTCGAAGATTAAACAAGGCATTAAAGTTGCTTCCTAAATCATGACTGAACAAAACAGAAATCGCCATTTTATTCAACGGATTATCGATGAAGATAATTTGACAGGGAAATTTGACAACAAGGTTCAAACACGTTTTCCGCCAGAACCGAACGGGTATTTGCATATCGGCCATGCGAAGGCTATTTGCGTTGTGTTTGGCATTGCGGAAGAGTACGGTGGAAAATGCAATCTTCGTTTTGATGATACAAATCCAATCGCCGAAGAAGAGGAATATGTCAAAGCGATTAAAGAAGATGTCCGGTGGCTTGGGTTTAATTGGGACAAATTATGTTTTGCTTCAGATTATTTTCAACAGATGTACGATTATGCCGTTCAACTTATTAAGCAGGGTGATGCATATGTTTGTGATCTCACCGCAGATGAAATCAGAAATACACGGGGTTCATTAAAAGAACCTGGCAAAGAAAGTCCGTTTCGAAACAGATCCGTTGATGAAAACCTGGATTATTTTAAGCGCATGGCAAAAGGCGAATTTCCTGATGGCTCCCGGACGTTACGTGGAAAAATCGATATGGCTCATCCAAACCTGAATATGCGTGATCCGGTCATGTATCGTATTTTGCATGCCGAACACCATAATACCGGAAAGCAATGGTGTATTTATCCCATGTACGATTGGGCTCACGGACTGGAGGATTCTATTGAAGGAGTCACCCATTCTTTATGTTCACTGGAATTTGAAGATCACCGGCCTTTGTACGATTGGTTTCTGGATAGATTGGGAGTGTTCCATCCACAGCAAATTGAATTTGCCCGATTAAATTTGAGTTATACTATTATGTCTAAACGTAAGTTGAAAAAGCTGGTGGATGGAGATTATGTGAATGGCTGGGATGATCCCAGGATGCCGACGCTTTCCGGAATGAGAAGGAGGGGATTCACACCGGAATCTATTCGAAAATTTATGGATGAAGTGGGTGTCGCCAAACGCGATAATGTCATGGAGATTACCAAACTGGAATCGATTTTACGAAGTGATCTCAATAAACATTCACAGCGAAGAATGGCTGTATTAAATCCGTTAAAAGTGATTATTACCAATTATCCCGAAGGACATATTGAGGAATTAGAGGCAATTAATAATCCTGAAGACGATCAAGCAGGGTCCAGACAGATTCCATTCAGTAAAGAAATTTTTATTGAAAGAGGTGATTTTATGGAAGATCCTCCTAAAAAGTTCTTCCGATTGGCTCCTGGACGGGAAGTCCGTTTACGGTATGCCTATTTCATTCAATGTAATGACGTTATAAAAGACGATAATGGTAATGTGATCGAACTGCACTGTACATATGATCCTGAAACAAAAGGTGGTTCTGCTCAGGATGGAAGAAAAGTAAAAGCAACGCTGCATTGGGTATCTGCTGAAAAAGCTATCCATGCTGAAGTTCGACTATATGATCGTCTATTTGCCAAGCCAAATCCGGACAGTGAAGAAAATTTTCTGGATGTTTTGAATCCTGATTCATTAACCATTTTAAAGAATTGTAAGTGTGAACCCAATCTGCAGAATGCTGAAATTGGAAAACAAATTCAGTTTGAACGTTTGGGATATTTTTGCAAAGATCCTGATTCGTCAAATGATCAGCTATTTTTTAATCGTACCGTTCCTTTGCGGGATACATGGGCAAAAATAGAAAAACAATTCAAATAGTATAATTCACCCTATGGAATATTCGATAATTCTCAAGGAAATTTTTCAGAGTAAATTATTCCACGGGGTGAACCATAAAAAGTTCAACCTTGCTATTATTCCGACATACATTAGTCGTATCAAAGATAACACAATACTCCTTGTCATCGCGAGGCGTGGAGCGACGAAGCGATCTCCTTGATACTGCAGCCTTTAGGAGATTGCTTTGTCGTTCGTTCCTCTCTCCGCGCAATGACAATCCATTGCCTGAGTAATAATTCGTGAAATAAGTAAATCTAGAAAAATCATGTGCATCAACAATTATTCAAAGCGTAAAACGTAAATAATATTTTATTACGTTTTACGCTTTACGTTTTATGTTTGTGAAGCTCTCAAAATTTTTACTATTATTTGCCAATTATTACATCGCTGATGAATTAAGTTAAATTGATTTTACATTGGTAATAAGGGAATTTCCCTACTAATTTATCTCTCTATGTGGAAACATTTTCGAACAACTATTGCCTATATTCTTCTGTTTTCATTTCTGGAAGCAGGACCTGCTGTTTATTTATACGTCATCAAATTTGAAAACTTAACCCAGGAAAAAAGTATTGACTGGCTGGGTCAGGGTTTTGTGGATATGATTAATGCAAAAATGGCTTCAGAAGAAAAGGTTAAACTTCGTAATCAGGATGATTTGGAAGAAATAATGAATAACCGATCCTTATTATTACATCAACCGCGTGGATCAAGGAATTTTCTTTTATTAGGTAAATTTGAACGTAAACTGGATAAAATTAACGTAAGTCTGCAACTCGTTGATATTGCTACATGGGAAGAAGCTGATCGAAGGAAATTATCCGGGACGTATAATGAAGTGTCGGCTTTAAATATAAAATTGACATCTACTGTAGAAACAATGTTGGCTTCCTATATTCCAACGGCTAAAAAGAAAACAAGTATTTATCCCGAATTTTCTGTTGATAAAAATCCCCTGAAACGATCCAGCGTTTTATCTGAATCCAGGAATGTAAGTAAAGGAATTGATACGGCAATTGATGAACTGGAAAAAACAATGGATTTTGTGATTGGCGCCCGTGGAGAAGAACCAAAGGATGTTGCTGTAAAAGAAGGTGATGAATGGGTGTTAGATTTGGGTAACAGTTCCCAACCGAGTTATAATCCGGAATATGATTCTAATACAGAAATGCTCATGGCTGTTTTACACGATTTAATGAAAAATCCTTATAATGTTAAAATGAATAAACCAACATTTGAATATGACACGGACAATACAAAAGTAATGAATGTTCTTTTTGAGGTTGAATATTCATTGAAGGATTATATTATAACGGACATGCTCAAATCGCTGCCCTATACCGGATTAAAGCAAGAGGGTTCATTAATGATTTTTACGTTCAATAAAGATAAATTTAATTTTTCAAACGCAATAAAAGAAAAAATTCGTTTTGGTCAATACAGGTCAATTCCGGTTTTAACATTCTTGGATGAATCAAACGATCCAGCAGTTCTAATCGTAGATTCGCCAGAAAAAGCAGTGTATCAAATATCATCAAATAATGTATACTATTTTCCGGATCACCGATTTTCACCCTTAATCAATTTTACAATAGGTGGATGGTCGCTTCAAGTCGCATTAGAATCTGTAAAGATCCCGGTGACCTATTCTTTCAGTATACCGCTGGAAACTGCAGACAGTATTCGTAAAGTCAGTTTGAAATTCGTTCCTGAAACGGAACTGATGACTTATTTAAAAACGACACTGTAAGTAGATCTTCGATAATAATCGTAGTTTATTTGAATACCGTATAGTCCAATAATTATTCCAACGATCCTTATGAGAAAAATGTTCTTCATATTAGCCATGTGCAGCTCAATTCTGAATGCGGATGGATTACCGGGAACAGCATTGCCTAATTTATCATTCAATTTATTGGATGGAAAAAATACAACATTAGATGAATTATTAAAAGACGGTCCGATTCTTGTAAATTTTTGGGCTACCTGGTGTGCTCCTTGCAAGAAGGAGATGATTTATTTGGATCGCTTTCATCAAAAATACAGTGAAAATGGGTTTAAGATTTTAGCTGTTAGTACTGATAGTCCAAGAAGTACATCCAAAGTAAAAAGTTATATCCGCGCTAAGAAATTCACATTTATTGTTGGATTAGATCCCAATCAGCAAGTGGCTCAAAAGATGAATGCTATATTGCTTCCGACTTCAATTCTGATCAATCGAAACAGAGAAATTGTCTGGTTTCATCAAGGCTACATCCCCGGAGATGAAGTTGAAATAGAAAAACAGATTCGTCTTGTGTTGAACCTTGATCCAGAAATGAATGAATGAAACATTTTATATTAGAACCCTTTGAAAAACCTATTGCACAAATTAAGAAGGTTAAAATTTCGTCCGCCAGCCGGCGGATTGGTAAATTTGTCCATAGCGTAGCTATTAACTGCATTTCCCGCCTCAATCAGGAAAATTTTAACTCTTCTTTCTTCACACATAAGGTTTATCAAAGGGTTCTATTTTTTCTCCTTTTTTTAACATTTATCAGCGCTCAAGTTTCATTTCATGGCAATACTGAAACGCGTATAGGTGAAAGTAAGAATGGGTTTTATTATAATGAAACATTGTTTAATACTAATCTTCAATATGGTGATTTTACTAACTGGTTACAGTTTGAATTCAGCGATCCTCCGGAATTAGGAATTTCTATAAATGGATTGCGAAAACTTCGTTTTGAATATAGTCGGAATAGATTTGATATTAAGCTCGGTGATTTATATGAGATATGGGGAAGGGGGTTAATTTTAAATTCATTAGATGATCAATCTATTGATCGTGATACGGGAATCAGAGGATTAAGTATTCAGTATAATAGTCGTCCATGGAATATCCAATTTATTACAGGTCATTCGGATATTCGATTAAGTACTCCAACGAATCCAAGCACACGGAAACATGACTACACAACGTTCCAAAATATGTATGGCGTTAATGTCGTTTATAAAAAAAATAATCATTTATTTGGGTCTTCCTTTTTGCAATCAAAAGAAAAACATGCAATAAATTTATTCAGTACAATACCTGATACGGTAAATTTAAAAAATCAGCTAATGAGTATAAAATATGTCTATAATAGTTCATTATTTGATTTTTATACCGAATACGTTAAGAATCAATCATCAAAATATGATGAAGTGAAAAAAATATTCAAAGATAGATCGGAAGAGCGTCGTGTAGGGAAAGAGTGTAGATCTCGGTGGTCGCCGTATCATTAAAAAAAAAAAATAACTACAAGAACACTGATGCACGATATAGCATAA
>CAJVYU010000147.1 GCA_913009735.1 uncultured Fidelibacterota bacterium | reverse complement strand
TTCCCAGGGGTTGAACGTTATGGAATAAGTTCTTCCATCATTCATCGTAATAGCATTGACTAATGATAAATCCTCAAACCGTGCCTGATCATTAAATGGCGGTAATAGGGGCACTTCATGTGGACTGTTTGGATCAGCTGTTCCACCGATTTGTTTGAAGGTCAGCGTACCTTCAGCCAGCTTTTCATTCATTTCAATACTGATAATTGGTTCATTAAACACATCACCGTTTTGCGGTTTATATATTGTAATCACAGGCGGTAAAACATCAAACAGCACATTCGTGACCGCATTAACGTCAGATTCATTTCCGGCTCTGTCCCACCCCTGGATTGAGACAGAATATCGCGATCCGTCGGCCAAAGCATTCAACAAGTTTAATTTCACATCCATGTGCACCCCTTGACGTAATTGAGCACCTTCCAATTCAACAATGTGTGGTGAATTGGGATCCGTAGTGCCGCCTGTTCGTTCAAAAATAATGATGCCGCGAAATAAATTATCCGAATGCATAAAACTGACTTCTGTATTTTTGATGTGCTCTGAATCAATGGGCTTGCTCAATGATACTACCGGCGGTTCATTATCATATAAAATGTTCTTTACCGCTTTAGACAAAACCTTATTTCCTGCAAAATCTTCCCCGCGAAACTCATAAGAATAGATCGAACCGTTTCGAAGATTAGGGCCATTCATCAGCTGAATATGATCATACAAACCGGCTTTCTTTTCATCAGGTTGTAATGGGATTTTTATCATTGGACGAGAATCCGGCACACCGCCTGTGTATGTTACCGTGAGCATCCCCTCGGCTAAATCCTCACTGATATCAAACGAAATTGTCGTATAATTGATCACATCATCGTTCACCGGTCTGCTAATATTTACTACAGGGTGCGTTGTATCATATTTAACATTCTCAATCTTGGAGGGTGTGGCAATATTTCCGGCTGCATCACTTCCTTCCAAAATAAAATCCAGTTTTATTCCATCATTCAAATCTGAAAGCTCCTGTGGTAGAAAAAGTGTATAATTACCGGCTTTCATTTCATTTTCTTTGAGTTCAATTATCAATTCTTTTTTAGAATCAATTTCTACACGCAGCTGGCCTGACACCATATCTTCACTAATTAAATAATCGATGGACAAGTCATTTATTGTCGTATGTGCCTGAGGGTTTTTTAGATGGACTATTGGCGGGTCGTTATCAAAAGAAATGTTTTCCAAAAACGTTTCAGCAGAAACATTTCCTGCAGAGTCTCTTCCGAAAAATTCAATTTTATAAACTGCACCATTGACCAATGGGACAAGTTCGGGTGGTAATACTCCGCCCCTTTCACCCTGTTTTAGTTTGTTGCCTGAAAGTTTAACAATATGGGGACTTTTTGTATCTAATTCACCATCTGTTCTTGTAAACGTAATTTTACCTGATTCGAGATCTTCACTGATAGAGAATCCAAGTTCCACTTGATTAATTAATGTACCGGAAAGAGGAGTAATATCAGAGAATACCGGGGGGGATGAATCAAATGTATATGATGCAATCGGAACTGCTCCATTTATATTTCCGGCTAAATCCGAGCCTTCTAATCTGATCATGTAAGAAGCACCATCCACTAATTCAGGCAGTTTATTCAATGTAGTATCCAAATGGTCACCGGTTTTCAGTTCACCATCCTTCAATACAATTTCATGAACCGTATTATTATCCAGCCCGCTGACATCTTGCCATATCATTTTACCTGTTTGTAGATCTTCATCCAGACGGTAGCTAACCAATTTGTTGTTTACAATCGAATTTTCCACCGGCAACAGTATGGCTAGACCAGGTTTCGTTATATCGTATTGAATATTGGTTTGGGCTTCTGACAGCCCGGGATTTCCAGCCCGATCGATTCCCTTAAAAAAGATTGAATATGGCACTTTCTCATCAATATTCAACGAATCATCCAAGACATGATCGCCTTCCAGTAAGTTGGAATCAGATAAACTTTCTATGAGCCAGGGACCCGAATCCGGCTCCCAAATCAATTGACCTTCCATAAGAGGTTCATTAACAGAAAATTTTACAATAGTCTCACTAATATAGTTATCATTTTCAGGATGGCTGATAGTGAAAACCGGCGGTGAAATATCATAAATAATATTTTCCACCTTTACAGTATCCGAAACATTTTCTGCAAAATCAGTTCCAACGAATGTTAATGTGTAGATTTGACCATCCATCCAATTCGGGTCGGCTAAAAGTTTTGCTAATGGATGTTCACCGGCCTCCAGTTCTCCACCTTGGAGTGGAACCGTAATGGTACTACTTCCGGATTCCATAAATACTGTTCCTTTTTGTATATCTTCACTTAACGTATAACCGACATGGTCCTGATTTACAAAAGAGCCTGAAATTGGTTTTAAATCATTGAAAACCGGTGGAGTCCTATCAATACGATAGTTATTTATTTTAACAGGAATTGATTGGTTACCAGCGGGGTCTTGCCCTGTGAAGGTAATTGAATATGTTCCTCCATCCTCAAGCTGCGGACCATAATAATCATTAACATCATACACGCCTACTCTCAATACTTCTGGTAATAGTTCCCATGATATTGAGAGGGATTTTCCGTCAGCATTAATCCCTTCCCATGTAATTTCCCCATTCAGCAAATCTTCAGAAATAGAAAAAACCAGTTCGGAACTATTTGTTATATAATTGTCTTCCGGAGAAACGATTTGCAAGGATGGAGGCGATATATCATAGAGAACATTCTTCATGATAACTGTCTCACTTTCATTCCCTGCAAAATCCTTTGCTGAAAATGAAATGGAATATATTGAACCATCGTTGAGTGTCGGAGAATTCGTCAATGTATAGTTATTAAACGAGGTTTTTTTCAGTTCATCACCTACCAGATTCACTCTATGAGGAGAATTTGAATCGGTGCTGCCGCCCACTTGTGTCCAAGTAATTAGCCCGCTTTCAACATTTTCACTTTTTGTAAAAGAAATTCGATTGTGGTTAACAAATAATGAAGAATCGGCAGTCTGCAAAGTTAGTAATGGTGGAGTTGCATCATAAATAACGCCCGATACGCTGGCAATCGATGCTATATTCCCAGCCCTGTCTTTACCTTCTATTGATAGTGTATATATAGCTCCTTCTTCCAAATCAGGCCCATTATTTTGAAATACATTTGTGTGCATTCCTTGTTGACGTAAATTATTCGTCATTTCAATTTCATGAGGAGACCGTGGATCCACTGATCCACCTGTTTGCATATAAGTAATTATTCCTGTATTTAATTTTTCGCTTAATTCATAACGAATGGCGGGTGAAGAAATATATTTCCTTTCAACGGGTTGTGTCAGAATTATCACAGGTGCAGTAATATCATAACGAATATTTCTTACCATTGGAATATTTGACTTATTTCCAGCCCTGTCTCGACCAGAAATGGATATAGTATATACGGCACCATCTATCAAATTTGGAGAATTTAGTATTTGCGAATTTTGATGAAGACCTTCCGCGAGTTCATTATCTATTAAGGATTGTTTATGGATCCGGTTCGGATCATTGACGCCGCCTGTTCTTTCCCAGATAATTTCAGCTTCTTTCAACATTTCACTGAATTCATAATTGACTATCAGATGATTAACATCCGAATTGTCTTCAAGACCGGTTATGGAAATAACCGGAGGAGTGAAGTCATATTGTATTCCCGGTAAGCTGATTGGGCCGGTAAAATTATTGGCTCGATCGTTTCCGATAAATGATAATTTATAGACAGCTCCTTCTACTACATCCGGCATTAAAATCATTTGAATATCATTGTGGTCGCCTGCCATTTTCTCTTTGGTTGTTAACGTAATTTCGTAAGGTGATTTAAGATCTTCCTTACCGGCTGTTCGTTCTAATAAAAATGTGCCTTCATACAATGTCTCTGATAAATGATATGTAAATTCTTTTTTAGGTAAAAATGACATTGCCATGGGATAGGAAACAGTCATTACCGGTGCACTAAAATCATAAAGGACATCATTTACGACTTTCGCTTCAGCAGCATTCCCTGCGCGATCGACAGCATTAAATTCTAATCGGTATATCCCGCCATCAACCAGCGGCGGACTCATGCTGAGCATGATCGAATCATGTACTCCGCTTTCTATTTCATTATCAATTAATTGAACAATATAGGGAGCGGATTTATCTTTAATACCACCAGTCCAAGTCCAGGTTATCGATCCTTTATCGACCATTTCTGATAATGTATAAGAAACATATTTATCATTTAATGCTGAACCGCTAACCGGTTTTATATCAGTGAATTCAGGTGGTACAGCATCGAATAATATCTCTGAATTCGATGGAGCGATCCCATCATTTCCCGCAAGGTCCTGCCCAACGAACATTAATGAATATACCGTGCCATCAGTCAGTTCGTTTTGATTTGATAAACGTACTTGAATATGATCACCCTTTTCCAATTCTTTTGGAATCAGAGGTATAATGTGTGGAGCTGATGAATCCATGGTGCCCTCTGTTTGCTCCCAGCGGAATTCACCAGCTCGCAACGATTCATTGATACTGTAAGAAACGGTAGTTTGATTAATGGCTACACCCGAAGCAGGATATATTGTTGTCAAAATAGGTGGAGAAATATCATAGGTAACCGAATCAATTGAATACATTAAAGAAATATTTCCGGCTCTATCGATCGCGGACAATTCAAATCGATAAACAGTGCCATCATTTAAATAGAATTCTTCAGCCAGGTCTTTTTCGATTATTCCCAAATCAATTAAAGAAGAATCCGTTTCATAATAGTGAGGAGATTGGGGGTCAGGTGTGCCGGCCATAGATTTTACAATGATCTTCCATGAAGTCAATGGCTCATTTTGAGTAAATGATATAGAAGTAAAATTTCTAAACTCGCCAAAATAAGGAGATATTAATTCCACAACAGGAAGTCGAATATCGTACATAATGGAATCTAATACGGTTGGTTTAGAAACATTACCGGCTCTATCTGTTCCAAATATTTGAACTTGATAAAACACGCTATCCGTTAATTCGGGTTGATTGGAGGGGTAAAACATCCCCTTTCCTGACATAGCTAGATCAATTGAATCAAATTTCGTTGAAATAATTTGTGTGGAATCATGTATGGCTACCCATTCAATCGATGCCGATATAAGAGGTTCCGATTGGTTGAAGGAAATGATTGGTTTATTAATAAACGGTTTAATATTCAGATTGATTATTGGCGATGAAATATCATATTTGACTCCATTGATTCTCCGTTCCGATGCTGTGTAACCGCTTTTGCCTTTTCCCTTAAATACAATATCATACATTGCGCTATCTACCAAGAGTGAATCCACTCCCATATTGATTGAAAAATGTCCTGTGACCAGATACTTTTTCGATAAATCATAATCAATACTATCACTATATCCTCCACTTGAATCTACCAGAAACCACACAATTTTCCCCCATTCCAGGAAACTCTCATTCCAAAACGCCAGATTTGTATGATTAACCGAAACTGAATCTTCCAAATCCTTGAACCAGAAAATGGATTCCGTCCCATCGGGATTTAAACGAAAATCCTTAACCAAAACTCCATTGGAGTCATACTCCATTATACGCGTGAGTTGGGTAATGGGATCGAAGAAATGATTCCATAAGTACATGGTTTTTCTTGAAGGATGTCGAATCCATTCTTCTTTAGATAAATACCCCAATGAATCGTATTCAAAATGAGCATTTCCATATTGAAATGCATTTACATCGAAAAAAGCATGATTGGTTAATTGGGAAAGTTTATTATAATCTAAAATAGAAAATCGGTCTGACCAGTCTTTAACTGTATCCACCCCATACACATATTCAATGTAATCAACAGCTTTTTCTTCCATACTGAAAAGAACTTGCTGCACAAGTATTTCTTCCGGGATGTAAATATCCTTTGTTTTTAAGCTCTGAGTCGAATCATATGTAAATATTTCTGTTTGTGTAATCGTCCCCTGTCGGTTAACAAATATTTTTTTTATGACAAAATCATATTCATTGTACTCCGCCTGGATATAAGGTCTAAATTGGATTTCTGATTCCGGAACAGACTGATCACTAATAAAATCCAATTCAGTCAGAAAATAACGTGTTGTGGTTGTTGAACCGGACGCAATAAGCCCAATAATCAATATAGAGAAGACACAGAGGGCACGCTTCATAACCCTAAATTTAGGTTAACTACCTGTTTTAAGAAACGAGCTTATTTATAACATTGTTCATTAAAAACCACCATTCGTTTTTGTAAATAGTGTTCCGAATTTCCTTTTCTTTAAATATTGCCAATTTTGTTTCTATTTATTTTCATTACTTTTTTTGAAATAAATTGATCTTGTTGATTAATAGAACCCTTTGAAAAAAACCTGCGCTACACAGGCAATAATTTCATTGTTCCTCGATGGATTCATTTCTAAAAGGCGGGAAAATCATTTAAATTTTTGTTTATTTCGTAAAACTTCACTCGCCCACTAATATTAATTCCAATCGTGGCGGGCGCTCTTTGCCGCGAATGAACTACAAGGTTATATACCTAATTCTTCAAATAATTCATTGGCAGTTTCATAAATTTCAATATTCTTTTTATTGTCTATATTTTGTGCCCGAATTTCCAATTCTTCCGATGGTAAACTCAAATCAAAAGGAATCCTCTTTTCCATTGCAACCTTTGCGATAAATATATTAACTGCGTATCCAAAACTTAACCCGAATTTTGTAAATACAGTTTTTGCAGATCGGAAGAGCACACGTCTGAACTCCAGTCACATTCCTTTATCTCGTATGCCGTCTTCTGCTTGAAAAAAAAAATATAAAAAAC
>CAJVYU010000146.1 GCA_913009735.1 uncultured Fidelibacterota bacterium | reverse complement strand
ACAGGGCGACCACCGAGATCTACACTCTTGCCCCACACGACGCTCTTCCGATCTATGACAAATTTATGTACTGTATAGGCTGCGGCGCCCATGTTCCTGATTCGAATGGACCCACGCACAAATATTTGGGCGCTTCTCCCGGTTGTTGGAAAATTTTCGGCGATATTCTTGCCAAAGAATATAGCGATCCTGCATATATGACCGTACACCGGCTTACAGTCGATGCGTATGCGCTCCAGCACCCCGGAGATAAATCCCCCCAGACGATTCAGTCGGTTAATCTACACTTAATGGCTCTTTGTGCTGCACTTGAGTATCATGTTGCGTATCCTTTTATTCCTAAAGTCATGAACAAGAGGGTAAAGGAATACAAAGGAATTTTTACCTGGTTAACACCGCCGGAATCTTTGGGAAACATCACAGTGGTTGATGTTGCAAAGGCAAAGACCGTCGAAGAGCATGAAAAACTCGTACATGATTGGGCAAAGTCAGTGTGGAACGCGTGGAGTGAGTATCACAAAATAGCCACCGGGTATTTACACAGGGTTATTGAATGATTATGGATAAGAATGGGCATAAACTCCCCGATAGCGGCATATTACCTTCAAAACGGTATGGGAAACAGTATAAATGAGTTTTACAATTGGATACGGAGAAAATGACTGGGAAACAATAAGCAGAAATATCTTAATACTAATGCGTGATCAAATTTTCCATTCAAACCGGAATAATGTTGTTTGTTGATTTTCTGTGGTGGATATGGATGGAAAATATTTTGAGGTATTCCGTTTCTGAATGTAATACGCAACCAGTGAGCCGACCACCGCGCCACCGATAACGTCTGTTATATAATGCTTATCCGCAGCAATACGGAAATATCCTGTAGCAGCAGCCAGTGACATGGTTGTCCCCCAGATAGCCATTTTTATATTTGGATATGTACGTGAAAGCATCATGGCCGTGGATGTTCCAATGGCAAATGCGTAACTGGTATGTCCGCTAATAAACGACAGATTGCCTTCGTCTTCATTTTCCCATGTTTTAAAATAGGATGATGGCCGCTGTCTGCCTACCGCTGTTTTTATTACGTTTGTTATCAATCCATTTAATGCAAATATTTCAATATTAATGAGGAATAATGATTGATAGTCTTCATTCGATAACAAGGGCGTCAACGGCAAACTCCCGAGAAATACGCCGAAAAGCAGTAGATCGCTATTTTTTCCGGCTTTATCAATATCGTTTAAATCCCATCGAAGATTATTTCTGAAATATTGATCAAACCTATTAGGCTTTGTAAATCGCGGTGAATGCGGTGTGATGTTTTCCATCCATCTGTATTGCATGGAAAGAAAAAGGCCTAATTCTGACATAGTTCGAACATAATCGCTTTGGGAGGGCTGGGCTTGGAGATATGAACTTGAAAGAAGCAGCGAGAAAATCAGGAATGTTCGTTTTACTGTCTGTAGTATTTTCATATAGAAATATTAGGTAGATTTTCTTATTCTGTCCAATAAACTAAATACGGATGAGACCGGCTTGAATTTTCCGTACCTATGGCTGTTTTTGGGCGTTGATTCATTGATTGCATAACATTAGTTTATGAGAGAGTATAAATGAGTTTTACGGTTTAAATAATGGTTTATAATCCAAAAATCCATCGCCGCAGATCCATCCGATTAAAGGGATATGATTATTCCCAATCGGGGATGTATTATATCACAATGGTCGCGCAGAATTGGTTGTGTTTATTTGGTCATGTGAAAAATGGAAAAATGATTTTAAATGATGCGGGAGCAATGATTGAATCAGTTTGGTGTGATATTCCAAAATATTACTCGGGTTTCGATGTGGATGAATATGTTGTAATGCCAAATCATTTTCATGGGGTAATTATTATTAATGATGCAGATGATAGGGCGGCCACGGGGAACCGCGTAAACGAATGTGTAGGGAATGGTCCCCGCGCCATTCCAAAAATAGGTGCCATTCCAAACGAAAGAGTTGGTCCCCGCGCCAATCCGATAATGGGGGCGGTCACAGGGAACCGCCCAATCGAATCCGTTGGGAATGGTCCCCGTGCCATTCCAAAAAGAGGTCATATCCCAAATGATGAGGATAATAATAGGGCGATCACGGTGAATCGTCCGCACGAATGCGAAGGGAATGGTCCCCGTGCCATTCCTGATGAGATTACCCCCACAAAATTATCATTGCCCGATGTGATTGGACGGTTTAAATCCATGGTGATGACAAATTATAGTTCAGGTGTAAAAGAAAAAGGATGGCCGCCTTTTTATAAAAAATTATGGCATAGGAATTATTACGATCATATTATTCGAAACGAAAAAGATTATGAACGCATTGTGGAGTATATTCGATTAAATCCTGAAAATTGGGAAAGAGATAAAAATAATTTGAAGAATTTGGATTGAACAAAAGAAATACCAAAGAAGCATTCACCGTGATTGAAAAACTTAAAATAGTGAATGCGGATGGGTGATGAAAGTACTTAAAGAGTAAATTATAAAAGGATTGTTATGGCTGGTTTTGGACATTGACTCAATTCAAATAAAATGGTCGTAAATACAGTAATTATTCATGTGGGATGTTACATTCAACCATGAGGATTAGGTTTATATTTGTTGTTTTGTTATTACTTTTATTGAACTTTATTTGGAGTTGGGCATTATAAAAACATCCCGACACAGTAATTCAATCTTTATAGCCGGGTCAATCAATGTTGGCAGATCATTATTTAAAAAAGATTAAGTAAAAATTAGTATGAGAACTCCAATAACATTTAATATCAACTTACTCAATATTATAAAACATTTGATAACAAGATATAAAATCGTACTCTTTATATTAATATTCATCAGTTGCCAAGATGACAATGACCAAGTCGATGAATTTCAGACTCCTTATACGATATATCGTCAGTTTTGGCATTGTGCATCCCGGCCTATAAACACTGTAACAGGTCAATTTTACTCAAATAGAAAACGAGCGCAGTTAAATTGGTATAATCCATATGTGCAGATATTAACGAAAAGTGTCTGGCCGAACCCCTCCTATTATGGGATTGAAATGGGTGAAACAATGGCTATATTAGTTTTAGAACATCGCCCTAGAGTATTACATGACAATCTACCTCATGACTCTATATGGTCAAGCATAGTAATTCCCCTACAGGCTGAGGATCTTGATCAGTCTGAAAGTGAGTATTTTGGATTATGGATTAAAGGAACTCGTGGACTATTAACAATCGATTTAGGGAAAATTAGTGAAGATATTAATGGTGATAGTTTGTTGAATACAGAAGATGAAAGGGTAGCGGGTATGCTTGGAAATGCCCGATTGGACGAAGGTGAAGACATTGGATTGGACGGGTGTACGGACGAATATGAAGACGGTTGGGGTGGATGCATTGATACATTTTACGTGGATGTGGTGGATGATCCCCTTTGGGCTGATATAGTATATACCGGATCGGATAGAGACATGGAAGACCCCAATGGAGATAATTGGTCATTTGACGTCGGAAGTTCCGATTATTCTCATATAAATGGAAGTGAAAACAATCAAATGTTGGATAGTGAGGATATAAATGGTAATTGGAACCTTGATACTATTAATGACTATTTCACAATAACAATTGACCTCAGTGATACGACTTATTTGGCAGGTGAAACCAAGAAATCAGACGGATCACTTACCGGATGGAAATTACTTATGATTCCACACACCGAATTTACTCAACCATATAATGGTTTAATATCTTGGAATAACATACAGTCTTTGAGACTTTCTATCTCTGGAGTTGGAACGGGATCGGATGTAATGATTGCTCAAATAAAATTTCACGATTAGGACGTAATAATAATATATGACTTTTAATTACAATGTTTGGCAAGTGGCTAAAATGACAGAAAGAGTAACAGTTACATATTAAAAAATCGCCTTTTCAAAATTTGACAAAGAAGCATTACCGTGATTGAAAAACTTAAAATAGTGAATGCGGATGGGTGATGAAAGTACTTAAAGAGTAAATTATAAAAGGGTTTGCCCATAGCTGGTTTTTAGGCGTTGACACACTGTTTTTGTAACATTACCTTCGAGAAGGATTATGAGACAATATAAATGAGATTTAAGGTAAAATATGAGACAAATCTTAAAAATCCATATAGGCTTTGTGTTACTGTTAATTGTTTCACTCTTTTCTTCTGAAAAATTGCAGGCACAAGAAAGATCACGTACGATCAATAATATCAAATATGTAAGAGTATACGCAGATTCAATGGGTGAATCACATTTTGAGGATTTAACAATTGATTTGAATGAAATTGATTTCGCGCCTCCAGCTCCGCCTATTTTCACCTCTGATTTAAATCCTTCATCCGATTATGGATTCGCGAGTGTTTTGCCCGGATGGGAAAGTGAATGGCATCCTACCCCTAAACGGCAATTTATGATTTACCTTTCCGGTACAATTGAAGCTGAAGTAAGCGATGGAGAAATTCGACAATTTGGACCCGGGAGTATCACACTTGTAGAAGACACTACTGGGAAAGGTCATAAAAGTCGTGTAATAGGGAATGAAAAGGTTGTTGGGGTGGTTATACAATTGGAAGAATGAGTATTAATAAATGTCATAGCGCATTAATAAAAATAATGCCGCAAAGATGAATCAATTTATAAGTCTTAATAGGAAATTGAAATGGATATTTACAAAAATGTTTTAACAGCAATTTTAATTCTACTATTTAGTAGTGTAAATAATTTCGTACAAGGTCAGGAAACAGAATTTAAACCTGAGGAAAAAACAGAAACATTGTATTTTAAAAGTGAGTCACTTTTTAAGTGCAGCATTAAACTGCCAGATAATTATGATCCTCAAAAGACTTATAAATTAGTAATAGGCCTTCCTGTGGCATTTGATGACTTTTACTCTATCTGGGATGGTTTTAAAGTCGATTTTATTTATGCAACACCACAGGCTCAGTATTCCACCTTAATGGATAATAAAATGGTATCTGACTGGGCTTTTTGGACATCTTATGATTCCAGTACAATAGATAAGGCAGCGGATCTCACGGCAGATTACATGGCTGATTTAGTCAGTGAATTAAAAGCTCATTACAGTATCGATGACATTTATTTGATGGGATTTTCCCAAGGAGCAATTTTCACCTACATTGCAGGTCTCCAGCGTCCACAGCTTTATAAAGGTATCATTTGCCTGTCTGGACCTGGAATTAATGAACCTCTCATAAATCCTTTTGCCGGTAAATATGCTCCTGACTGGTTGGAGGAAAAATATCTTGAACCTGCAAAAAAATTAAGAGTATTTATAGCTCATGGGACTAAAGATCAAACCCCAAAGTATGAGCTTGGAGTGAAATCAAAAGAAATCCTTACCCGCTATGGCTACGATGTTACCTTTCACTCTTTTGATGGCGGGCACACAGTTGATCCTGAAAGTTTAAAACGGTTATTGAAATGGATAAATAATGATAAATAAACCAAAACAGGATAATACTATGGTACGAACATTAAAGTTGGTTTTAGTACTTGTAATGGGTGTTATTACAAATAATGCCTATTCTCAAACTACACCGGTAAAAATTGATTTATACAGCAATGGCAATAAATTGAATGCAGACTTTTATCAGGCTTCAGGGGGTGATAATTACCCAACCTTTATTTTATTACCTGGAATGCCGGGTGGTGAAGGGGATATATTTGGCTTGGGAAAGAAATTAAGCTCATCAGGAATTAATGTATTGATATTTAATTTTCAAGGGACACATAGCAGTGAAGGAACAAACAGTATGGAAAATTCCATGGAGGATGTCGGAGCTGCCCATTTGTTTCTAAAGAAGAAAGAAAATATTGAAAAATTCAATATTGACACTTCTAATATTGTTGTAGGTGGTTGGAGTTATGGAGGGGCAATGGCATTAACGGCTGCAATTTATAATACTGATATAAAGAGAATAATTTCTATAGCCGGGGCTGATGAATCGGTATTTGCCCGAAGGTTTAAATCTGACCAGGAATATTACAAGATGTTTTATCAAATGATGGAAGAACTCATTTATCCAAAAGGACCCATAAAAAGTGATATAGATTCAGCATTTGATAATTGGATAACTAATCAGGATAATTATGACCAGGTTAAACATGCTGATGCTATAAAAGACAGGGACATCCTATTATTGGGTGGATGGAAAGATCACAACATAGTACTCGAAGAACATATCCTTCCCTTGTATCGAAAACTTCAGGAATTGAATGCAGAATATGTGAAAATTCAAGTTTTTGATACAAACCATGGATTTGGGAATGTTAGAGAAGAATTGGCAGATACGATTGAGAAATGGATTAAAGATAAATAACGCGCTATAACACGCGCTCATAAATAATTGCCGTATGGTAGTAAATTCAATGGTTGTAGCCCGCATTAAGGTTAGTGTAACTTGAAAGGTCAGCACTCCGCAATCGGCAACTATTCATAGCGCAAAACGTTGTAACCAATTTAATTAAAAACCATAGCTATGAAAACGACAATAACTTTTCTTCTGGCCACAGCAATATGTTTTTCTTCAAATATAATCTCTGCCCAAGGATTAAAACTGGCCAATATAGGTGACTTTAAAACTATAAACGGGAGTATTATTAAGGATTGTAAAATAGGATATAGGACTGTCGGAGAACTTAACTCTGATAGTAGTAATGTCATTTTATGGCCCAGTTGGTTTGATGGTACGAGTGAGAGTATCGTTAAAAACAATCTTCCATTATGGATTGACAGTACAGGATTTTACATTATCGTTGTTGATGCGTTAGCGGATGGAATTTCATCATCACCGTCAAATACAGTCGAGTTTCCCGAAATCACAATA
>CAJVYU010000145.1 GCA_913009735.1 uncultured Fidelibacterota bacterium | reverse complement strand
GTGAAAATATGCCTGTGTATTTATCGCAATTGGAAAAATCAACTCCTAATCGCTGATAATTTATCTTCGAAATAATAAAATGATGATTTTTTATCTTTTTTGCCATCAATATCGGAATTTGGGATTAGACCCCATCAAAAAATCTTATATGTAATATAATACGAAAAATCTTAACTTAAGAATTAGCCAAAACACCTTGCTGCTGATTTAGTAAGAAAGGAAATATTTACATTGTCTGCTGAAATTGACGCCATTCGCCCAACAACAATCACGAATTTATTGATATTAATTTGTGCGCTAAATTGTATAATAATTGAATGAAGAATAAGATTACCTTTATTTTTTCTCTAGCTCTACTTAGTCTGTTTAGCTGTAGCCAAGATAGTCAAAAAGACTACATTGAGTATTGGTGTGCATCAAATACATTCGAGTTGGAATTTGCAAAATATGTTGTAGATCTTTGGAATTCAGACTCAACTCATCGCCATATCAAGTTACAACCTATTCCCGAAGGCCAGTCCAGTGAAGAAATGTTATTGGCCGCAATTGTCGGAAAAACAACCCCCGACATCTATTCAAATGCCTGGCCGGGCGTGATAGAACAATATCGAGACGCAGGTGTTATCGTTAATTTCAATCAATTTCCAGATTTTCCTGTTTATTTGGCGGCAAGGATTCCGGAAAACCTGAACAAACAATTTATGTCATCCGATAGCCAATATTATCAGTTTCCGTGGAAAGGAAATCCCTTATTACTAGCATATAACAAAAAGATATTGGAAGAAAAATTAAATTCTCGTTCTCCTAAAACGTATGATGACCTGGAAAAAATTGGACAAAAGATTATTGAGTATAACGCAAATAATACCCAATCAATATGGCTGATGGATCCGAATATTTCTCCCATTTGGTATCAGAGGTTATTTGATTTTTATCCTTTTTATGTTTCAGCTTCTCAGGGTAAAACATTTATATCCCCCAATAAGGAAGTGCTATTGAATGCATCAGCTGCAAAAACGGTATTTAATTTATTTCGAGAGAATTATGCCAATGAATTATTACCTATAAGTATGTTTAAAGAGGACATTTTTCTTCAAGAAAGACTTGTATTTCATATTACCGGACCTTGGTCAATTGCACATTATAAAAAATTTGCTCAACCTGGATTTGAGTGGAGTTATACTGGGATTCCTACGGTAAAAAAGGATATGCTTCCCTATACATATGGAGATCCAAAAAATATTATCATTTTCAAGGATACTGATTATGCACAGGAATGCTGGGAATTTGTAAAATTTATGACATCGAAAGAAGCTGACCTTAAATTAATGGAAATAACCCAACAATTACCCTTACGTAAACATTTACTATCAGATCCTGTTTATTCGGAATTTTTCATTAAAAACCCTGAGTTAAAAATATTTGCCGAACATATCCCCTACATTGTTGGTTTGGATCAATCATTAATTCTACAAGAAATTTTTGACATGATCTCAAAAACCTGGGATGCTGTTGTGATTTATCGGGCAAAAGATCTGGAGCAGGGTTTAAATGATCTTAATTCTCAGGTCCAAAATCAGATAACCAGAGAATTTAAATGATAACCAGAGAAGAAAAATTCGGATGGGTTTTAGCTTCACCGTACATCATTTATTTTATTATTATTTCAGCTTTTCCCATCATTTTTTCTCTAATCCTGGTGTTTATGCGATGGAATATGCTGAGCTCAATGCAGTTTATTGGATTACAAAATTTCTTTACCCTGTTTCAGGATCCATTATTTTGGAAAGCGTTGATGAATACCTTTACTTTTTTAATCATTCATATTCCCTTACAGATTTGTTTGGCATTATTGATATCGGCCTTACTTAACAGTCCGGATTTAATCTGGAAAAGTTTTTTTCGAAGTACATTTTTTATGCCGGTGGTAATATCAGGTGTTGTGGTTACTTTATTATGGAAACAACTGTATTCAACTGAAACAGGTTTACTGAACAATATTTTATTGGGGATGAACCTGGAGAAAATCCCCTGGTTAACCAGCACAAAAATCGCTATGCCCGCAATTGCTATTATGGCAACCTGGAAAAATTTAGGGCTTTATATCGTTATTTTGTTAGCTGGATTACAGAATATTCCGAGAAGTTTGTATGAAGCTGCTGATATTGATGGCGCCAGTAGAATCCAACAATTTTTTCATATTACGATTCCCATGGTGAATCCAACGTTGATAACCGTTATTGTGCTATCAACAATTGGGGGATTTTCCCTTTTCATCGAACCTTACATAATGACGGGCGGCGGCCCTCTTAATAGTACTTTATCGACGAATTTATATATTTATCAACAAGCATTTAGTTTTTATAAAATGGGATATGCAGCAACGTTGGGCTTTATGATGGCTTTTGTTATATTTTTGGTCGTTATGCTACAACGAAAATATATTGAGCGTGAAATATGAAAATTAAACTCCTCAAATATTTAGGTTATTTAATTCTGGTTATCTTTGCTATAACATTTATTTATCCTTTTCTGTGGATGATATCTGCAACCCTGAAACCTGAAATTGAAATTCAGTATCCCAATTTGATTCCTTCAGAATTCAGTCTGAAGAGTTATTATAATGTATTTATGAAAATTCCAATCGGAAGAGCATTTTTTAACTCAGTTTTTGTTTCTGGTTCCGTAACAGCGTTGGTCCTGGTCTTCAGCTCAATGGTTGGTTATGCTTTGGCTCAACTTAAATTTAGAGGCCGGGAATTACTGTTCTCAATCATGTTGTTGACTATGATGATCCCTTTCCAGGTTACCCTGATTCCCATGTATGTTTTAATGGTGAAATTTGGCTGGGTTAATACTTATATGGCTCTCATATTTCCTGCTATGATCAGTGTTTTCGGAATATTTCTGCTTCGCCAATATTTTAAAGCTTTTCCCAAAGCATTGATTGAAGTAGCAAGGCTTGACGGTTGCAGTGAACTGTACATTGTTTTCAAATTAGTGTGGCCTAATTCAATTCCAGCATTAGTTACAGTAGGAATAATAACATTTATGAACAGTTGGAACGATGTTCTTTGGCCGATAATTGTTATCAGAAAACAAGAATTGATGACCATGCCGCAAATGGTCACATTGTTTGCTACCGGAGGCCAGGCAGATGCTCAAATGGGGACTATATTAGCAGCGGCAACATTGCTTGCAATCCCGGTTGTTGTACTCTACTTAATATTTCAACGGCAATTTATTGAAAGCATGGCTTCCAGCGGTATAAAAGGATAATTGAATAATAATAGAAATACTTTAAGTAAGGAGAAAATTAGAACACATGAGATTAATTCGAATGACGGATGTGCCTGTACTAAAACCTATTGAGGAACATAGTTGGGAAAAAGCAGCGGTTTTTAATGCTGCTGCAGTATACCATAATGATCAATTTCACATGATTTATCGCGCCACGGATTTAGGCGGAAACGAGAAGTACGGTCCTTACATTAATACTCTGGGTTATGCTACCAGCAAAGATTTAATTCATTGGGAAAGAAGAACCGAACCCATTTTAAAAAATGATGTTCAGCAAGAATTGCGGGGCCCGGAAGATCCGCGAATTGTTGAACTTGAGGGGAAGTTTTATATGACCTATACGGGTTTTGGAAATCGATTCCCGGATGATTTTAGAATATGCCTGGCCTCTTCTAATGATTTAATTTATTGGAAACGACATGGAGTTGTGCTTGATGAGCCCAATAAAAACGCATCTTTATTTCCTGAAAAAATTAACGGTAGATATTGCATGTTTCACCGTCGGCACCCGGATATTTGGATTTGTTTCTCCGATGATCTGGAACATTGGGGTAATCATAAAAAGGTCATGTCGCCAATACCTGATTCATGGAACCAGACAAGGATTGGAATTGCAGGACCACCGGTTAAAATTAATGATGGATGGTTCCTGATATTCCACGGTGTTGATGAAAAAAATCACTACCGTCTGGGTGCGGCTTTACTGGATTATGAGGATCCATCCAAAGTACTTGCCCGTCAGACAGAACCCATAATTGAACCCGAATTGGATTGGGAAATTAATGGTTTTATCCCCAGCGTGATCTTTTCCTGTGCCACGATATTAAAAGATGATCGTATTTATTGTATTTACGCCGGTGCTGATACCGTTATTGGAGTTGCCTATATTGATTTGCAGGATTTGGTTTTTTCTAATAACAGTTAGTTTATTAAAATGAAACGGGTAATCCCTATTTTATTTTTTTTCATTTTGTTTGGATATGGACAATCTAAAATAGATAATAATCCAATAGCTATTACGTCACCGGTCAATTTATCCCATGCCCTGTCATTGGTGGACAGCATGAATATCAATGGAACAGTCATTACCTATATCTGGATCTATGCCGATGCTCCCGGTTATAATCCTGTCGGTGCAGAGGGAGAAGGAATCGCGTGCGTGGATGACGTCGGCCGATTTATGGAAGTTTTAGAAACGGAAATATTAATCTACAATAACCGGGAATTAATTCCTATTGCAAGGGGAATGACTCAATTTTTACTTTATATGAGCAGGGATGATGGTCTTTGGTACAATTTTATGCTCGATGATGGGAGCATTAATACAACCCATAAAAACAGTGCAGCAGACTTTGGATGGTGGGCTGTTCGGGGATTGAGAGGGCTGGCCGCGGCTTATAAAATTTTTGCTAATGACCCTGATCATACAGAGTTGTTATCTAAAGTAATAGCCAGGATTAACGCTGCAGACAGCCATATTCAGACTGCGCTTCAAAGGTACCCTAATAAGAAAATGATCAATTTAGATATGAGACCTGCCTGGTTAATCAAAGATGCTCCGGATTTAAACAGCGAATTATTAATTGCTCTGTCAAAATTGCATAATACAGGAAACTTTGATTACTATGATGCCATTAACAAAATTTCCGTGGGATTGATTGATTATCAATATCAGGCAGCAAGAGATGAATTAAATGGAATGTACTTTTGTTGGAAAAATATTTGGCATAATTGGGGCAACAATCAAGCCTATGGACTCATTGAGGCATATAAAATCACTACCGATAGTCGTTTACTGTCGAGTGTAAAAATATGGGCAGATTCCTTTGTCCCTTTTTTGATCGAAAATAATTTCCCATGGGAAATAACTATCAGTTCCCCCGGTCATTATGAGATGACTCCTGCACCACAAATTGCGTACGGAATAAATTCAATTTATCATGGTTTAAAATCATTGGCTGCATTAGAAAACAATGTTGAATACTCAGAACTTTCTGAAAGAGTTTTTATGTGGTTTAAAGGAGATAACATCGCACAAACCCAAATGTACGATTCTGAAACCGGTCGTTGTTTTGATGGAATAAATGGAATGTTATCCGTTAATAAAAATTCCGGAGCAGAGTCAACAATTGAATGTTTGCTTGCCATTCAAGCGAGGAGAGCTTTTTAATTACAATAGCAGGGACTAAAAAATGAGCAATGAAAAACAAGAACACGTTAGAAAGGTATTTGGCAAAGATACTGTCGTTATACCTGGCTCCGAACTTTGGGTAACATACCAGAGAAATATGAAAAGATATTCCAGGTGACTCAGATAAACAATTAACGCAATTGGAAAATACTCAAATCATTCAAACGAACGAACCTTTATGCTAAAAAAATTTATTATTACATTACTGTTTCTTTTCAGTAATCAGGTTTTCTCAGCTGCTCCAACTCCTGTTTTTGCTAAAAATGGAATGGTTGTTTCCACCAGTCGGCAAGCATCTGAAGCCGGAATTGAAATATTAAAAAAAGGTGGTAATGCTGTAGACGCAGCCATCGCAACCGGTTTTGCACTGGCGGTGACTTCTTCATCCAATGGAAATATTGGCGGTGGTGGATTTATGGTTGCTCATAAAGCGGATGGATTTGATTTTACCTTAGACTTCAGAGAAAAAGCTCCTTCCGGTGCGCGCAGGAATATGTATTTGGATAACAATGGAAATATCATTAACAATATTTCATTATATACACGGAAAGCTTCCGGTGTCCCCGGGAGCGTAGACGGGTTGCTGAAAGCCTGGGAAGAGCACGGTTCCGGGAATATTTCCAGAAAAGAACTTTTAGCGGCGGCAATTACATTAGCAGAAAAAGGATTTATCTTGAGCCATTACGAAGCAACCCGTTTTAATGATTTTAAAGATTTATTTTTACAAAACGCTGCGGCCGCTAAAGTGTTTATTCGTAAAAACGGTCAGCCTTGGAAAGCCGGCGACAGATTCAAACAAAAGGACCTTGCTCAAACATTAAAACGCATTGCCCGGAAAGGAAGGGACGGTTTCTACACGGGGAGAACAGCCGACCTAATTGTAGCTGAAATGAAAAGGGGGAACGGTCTAATCACTCACGAAGATTTACTGGATTATACATCCAAATTCAGGGAACCGGTTAAAGGAAAATTTCTTGAATTTGACATTTTATCCATGGGGCCGCCCAGCTCAGGGGGTGCTGTATTGATAGAAATGCTGAATATGCTTGAATTGGCTCAATTAAAATCATTAGGCTGGAATTCTTCAGAATATATACATTTATTGACAGAAGTTGAGAGGATAGCTTTTGCAGACCGGGCTGAACATATGGGTGATTCGGATTTCTGGGATGTTCCACTGAACATGCTGCTTTCAGATGATTATGCAGCAAGTCGATTTTCTGGCATTTCAATGGAAAAAGCTGCAAAAAGCAGTGATGTATTACCAGGTAACCCATCCGGTTACGAGAGTAAAGAAACAACCCATTATTCTGTAATCGACAAAAATGGCAACGCTGTCAGTGTCACCACAACTATTAATTTGAGTTTTGGCAGTGGTATTTTGGTTGAGGGAGCCGGATTCTTTTTGAATAATGAAATGGACGATTTTTCATCTAAACCCGGCACGCCTAACTTTTTTGGATTAATAGGAGATCGGAAGAGCGTCGTGTAGGGAAAGAGTGTAGATCTCGGTGGTCGCCGTATCATTAAAAAAAAAAACAACAAACAA
>CAJVYU010000144.1 GCA_913009735.1 uncultured Fidelibacterota bacterium | reverse complement strand
TTACATGCGCATGTTCGCTACGTTGTGATGTATTCTTTAATCCAATCAATTTTGTTTTCTGCTTTTTTTTTTTTTTTAATGATACGGCGACCACCGAGATCTACACTCTTTCCCTACACGACGCTCTTCCGATCTCGGTCCGTTTGGATGTCAGGTATTATGGCAATACGGTTATGAGGGAAATTTACAAAGAACTGAATTTGGCTAAACAAATTTGCGTTGAAAATACGAATGGATTTGCCAGGCTGGATCTTTCCTGGAAAGATAAATTTGGATTGATTAACCGAACCGTAATTTCGGCAAATACCCAAGAAGGAATATTATTCGATTATGAACGTCCATTAGACGGCAATTTATCCTTACCTAATAAAGGTGCCTTTCGAACCCGCAATCAGCATTTTGTAACACTTCGGGATTTTCGCGTATCACAACAGCCGGTAACCAGCGCTTTTTTAGCTGATTTTTCACGATCAACCTGGGATATAATTCTGGAGCTGGAATTAGTAATGAATACTGCCCCTGGCGGGGCAAAAAGAGAAGTGTTTCGTTTCAAGCGAACAGTCTTTATGCCGAACCGCTATATATCCATGAAAGACCAGATTTGCTTATAAACCATGTTAAATAAACAGAAAAATGGACACGTTACATTGATGGCAATGACCTTGATTATGGTCAGTATGCTTATTTCGGTGGCATATTTAAAATATGCCATGTCCGCCAGTGTTGCCCAAAAATACAGATTTGAAGAAATCAATGCTTTTTATATGGCCGAAACAGGAATCAACCTGGAGGCTATACCGGTGCTCCCCAAGTTGACAATGGCGACTTTAGTCGTGGCCGGGGATGTGTCTTATAGCAATAAGGGATTTTATAATAGCGTATATTGCTCAACATACGTTGATCAAATCGGACAAACGAATTATTTTGCTACCGGGAATGGCGTCAGCATCTTTAATAATACATTGGGTGCGCCCATTCGGATTGAAAGACAAGTGGAAGTCCGAATGGTCCCGGATAACATGGCAAATTTTATGTATTTTACAAATTCTGAAGAACCCGGAGGTGGACCCGGTTTAGGCTCATATGTCTCTTTTGGAGGAAGTGATGTTTTGGAAGGAAAAGTTTTTACAAATGGTACCATGCAAATGAGTCAATATGGTTGTCCTGATTTCACAGATGCAGAGGTCTCCGCAGTCGGTGGAATTAATTACGGAAATTGTGATGAAGAGCAATGGGCAGGTGTGGATGATGAAGCGGATTCAATCAGGTATCCTATAAAAGAGCCGCAAGAGTTGGCCATCAACAATGCTAATTACGTATTTACTGCTGACGATCTATTATGGCGTTCATCGCAAAAAGATTCCCTGATCATGACTGAAATAGAATTTGTTGATAATGGGTTTAAAGTGAAACAATGGTCTTATGTAATTCCTCCGGTTTCCGCCGGTCCTCCTCCTATAAGTTTTCGCTGGGATATGGATATTGATGCCGGCAACCTGAATAATGGCCGAATCGCTTTTAATGCTCCATGGGACACTTCATCCAACGTGTATTTTATGAATGAAATTTATGTGGACGATGAGGATATGAACGGAGATGGGATAATCGATGTATTGGATCAATTCAATGTGGGTGATACCATATCCGTTTCTTCACCCAATCCGGATTCAACAAAATTTTGGTCCGGGGAAATTAACGATATTAGCATCTCTGCAACCGGTGTAACCATATTTGTTTCAAGTTTGGAACAATCGTTTTCAAATGGTTTTGTGGATGCCGAAGAAGTATCCTTGGCTGTGCTGGCCGGTGTTGATAATTCGGTTCCATTTAATAATTTTGCATATTATCATAATCATCCGGATGCCAGTTGGGGTATATGTAATGTCGACGGTTTCCATCATTTTGATTTTGAACCGCCACCGGGCGGCCCGGATGTGATGGCTGAAACTATGTTTTACGAAGATCATCCTACGGTGATTTATGTTCGTAACGGTCAAGTGAGAGTTAAAGGAATCGTGGATGGCCAATTTACAATAGTTACGGATAATTATACTGAATACAGACGCAGCGATGATTTAACCCGCTGGGATCGGGTGTGGGATAATATCTGGATCATGGATGATTTAATCTATGAAGATTCTGATCCGGCATCAGGGGAAGTTATTTATGGTACACGAAACAGGCTTGGCCTATTCTCAGGCGCCAATGTCATTTTAGCCAATACAATGGCGAATGGCGGCAGAAACAGTCTTTTTGGAGAAGATTTAGTGGTCAATGGAGCATTATTAGCAAATTTCGGTTCTGTTGTTGTTCAATACTGGCAGAATACAATATCTAACACAGGATTGAGCGGACCTAATTTTGCCAATCCGTCCACTTCTTTAGGTGACGGGAGAGGACCGAGACGAAACCCAAACAATATTGTTCCTTCCTATACCGGCGCTATTGATTTCAGAGGCATTTTCCGATTTTGGGGATCCATGATTCAAAACAAGCGGGGATATATGAAACGGAATGCTCCCGGTCCGTACTCTATCCCCTTACCCGGGATCGGGTATGATAAAGATTATCATTATGACTATAATTTTATTGATTTTTCCCCACCGCCATACTTTCCACCGGCAGTATACGAAGATGGATCGATGAAATTGAGAATGAAAGCATATGGAGAAATTCCAATGAATAAAAATAAGGATTTGACGAAATGATTTTAGGGCTGGATATTGGGCGACAATACATAAAAGCCGTTGTCCTGGAAAAACACAAAAAAGGGCACAAATTTGTCAATGCAGGGATACGTCTCGTTACGGATACCCATCAGGCATACGATCCCGAGAAAGTCAGTCAACCTCTATGGGTGATGGCTACAAATGAGTTAATGAAAGAGATGAAAATTAATCCTAAAAAGGTGAAAAACCTGGTTTCAGGTTTAAGCGGTACACAAGTCAGTATTAAACAGATCACCACCATGGATATGCCCCAAGATGAATTTCATTCAGCAATGACATTTGAAGCACGAAAACATATACCCATGGATGGATCTGATGCTGTGATTGATTACCAGGTATTGGGTTCTAATAGGAAAGAAGTAGATAAAGTGGATGTTGTATTAGTTGCCTGTACGAAAAAAACATCTGCCAATCATTTGGATTTATTAAGGGAAATCGGATTTAAGCCGGGTATTTTAGATTCTAATCCTTTGGCGGCTATGAATGCCTTTTCGTATGTAAATGAATTGCCGGATGAAGGAGCCGTCGTTTTATTGGATGTAGGCGCAGTATCCAGTTCTCTGATGGTTTTGGACAGGCAGAATATGCTTTTTACACGAGATATTCCCATTGGCAATCATGAGTTCGTAAAAGCCCTGGCGACAAAGTTAGATAAAGATTATTTGAGTGCGGCAGACGAGTTAAATCACAACGGCGTTAGTAGTTTTGAGCAATCTGATGGTGGAGATGATTCATTTCAAATTGGAATTGCTGATCGAAATATCTTTGATAATTTTGTTGAAGATATTCGCCGATCACTACGTTATTATGCTAAAATGACGAATCAAAGTTTCTTTACGCATATTTATTTAACCGGCGGTGCATCATCTATTTTAGGTTTATCGAAATTTATTCAGGGTAAACTCAATATTGAAGCGAGTGAATTCAATCCATTAACATTATTTGACGGATATGATTCAGATTCAGTGATAAATCCTCCGCAATATACCGTTGCAGCCGGGTTAGCATTACATGGCGGGGGGTTAGAAAATTGAATAAATATATTTTAATTAATCTGAACCAAAGCGAAAGCAAGGAAACACGCCGCGAAGTATGGCGCGAAAAAAGCCGATGGACGATTTTTGGTATTTTGATTGCTCTGCTTCTTTATGTCAATATTGATTTATGGATGTTGGGCAGAGGCTATTCGTATTTGATCCAACGGAAAGAATCTGAAATATCCGAAGTGAAACAAAAAATCAGTGAATTACGGAGGCAAGGTAAAAATCTGTCAAAAATAGATATTTTATCATTAGCTGATCTCGAACAAAATCGTATTCTCTGGGCTAAAAATCTTCAACTTATTGGCAAAATGATGCCGGAGGATATGGCTCTGACATCTATCAAATATCGACGCAATAAAATCTTAATCGGTGGAATTGCCGTCGTATACGAAGACCGGAAGGATTTTAATATTGTCCATGGATTTATCGCTTCGTTAAAACGGAATTCAAAGCTGGCCCAGAATTTTAAGAATATTAAATTTAATCAAGGTTCATTGAATACCGTCAGAGGACAAGAAATAGTAGAATTTGAAATCGAAGCTAATGTGAAAGTATCCGGCCGGAATGAAAAGGAAAAAACATTATGAAGAATCGGAATGGAATAATGGCTTTAGTGTTAATGGTGCTAACCGCTTCCTTTTGGTTGAATTTTAACTGGTTACTCGGGGATAGACCCTTAACGCTTAAATCCCTGGAACTGGAACAGCAGGAGTTGAATGAGCAATTGATCAGTGCTCAAATATTAGCCAAAAAGCTGAATCAGGTTTATACATTATTTGATGAGAACCTTGCTTTGTCAAAACAGGATTCATTGGCTGAAGATGCATCCTTACCGTTTTTAAAACAGCTTAGTGAAACCATAGAAAATAACGGAATAACCTTGATGAATGTGAGACCAAAACCTCGAGTGGAAAAAGAGAATTATATCCAGACACCGTATGAATTAATAATCAAATGCACGTATGACCAGTTAGGGAAATTCATGGCTGAAATTGAGCGCTCACCTCGATTAATCACTATCAGTGAATTATATATTAAAAATGGTATCGAGAGAGTAAAAAGAACCACCAGTGAAGAAGATTTAATGAAACAAATTGTTGAAATCCATTTGGCTACGTTAACGATGGTTAAATCCAAAACAAAGGCGATATAATGAATAGCAGAAATAAAACAATCTGGATCTTTCTCATTATCTTGGCGATCATATCCATCGGAAGTGCTTCAATCAAATTAATTCCTGCCAATAAAAAATGGGATCAAGCTTTGAAAAGAGCAAACGCCGTTCAATTTGGTACAGATGAAGAATTAGAGGAAGTAATCGAATTTTTAGAACAGCGACTGAAAGCTCGAAATGCATTTCAATTTACATTGGAAAAAGAACCTTTGCGTTTAACAAATGTGTTGTACCTGACAGATGCTCAAGGCAGGCTGTTAAGATATAGAAATAACAATAAAATACGTGTAACGTACATAATCAACGGTTCAACACAATATGCCGGAGTGCAATATAAAGGGGAGTTTTATACTGTAATTGTCGGTGATTCTATTGCCGGCGGAGAAGTCGTTTGGATCGATACAGATGAAGTCGTTATTGTAAAGGGAGATTCAGAATTTCATTATTCCGTTTCCAGTTTGTCAGAAGAAGAAAAAGTAACTATGCAAAATAATTCCAGGAGTGAATTTTAATATGAAGAATTATATACGAATAATAATGATATGCATCATTTTTGTCGGTACGCCTCTATTTAGCCAGGGAATTGATTATAGTACTATTTCCGCACAGGAGTCGGATAAACCGACCCTGGTAACAATTCATGCTGAAGATGCCCATTTACCCGGCATTTTAGCCATTTTAGCCAAGGAAAGCGGTTATAATATTGTCACGGATCCCAATGTAAATCGTCAGGATAAAATATCCATCCATTTGGAAGATGTTCCCATTGAGCAGGCCATTAACCTGGTTGTCCGTGCGGCGGGATTGAGCTATGAAATTGTCGGGAACTCTTTTTTAATTGCTGATCGAAAAAAATTGTTGGAAGAAGTGGGAATTACTTCCCACATCGTGGAACTTAAATACGCAGATGCCACTGAGGTAAAATCATTTCTTCAGGACTTAACGAAACAAATCCAAGTGGATACGTCCGGGAACAAATTACTTGTGAATGCATCACCAAAAAAAATTGCGGAAATCGAGGAAATTATTCGCAGGATTGATCTCCCGGCGACACAGGTGATGTTGCAAGTCCGGTTAATTGAAGTGGCCTTGGACGTAGAGGAAAACCTGGGGATTGATTGGTCAAAACTGGCTCATTATACCAACATTTTTGCTGAAAATGGTGTGCCGCCGGCAGGTTTCCCTGGTGCAGGAAGCATTGTACCCAGTTTGACGCAGACAACCAATGCTAACGCAACGGGTGTTGAAGAGGAGTATGGTGAATTACCGTTTGAGGAGCTTCCTGAAAATATGATCTATAACCGTTTGTATTATAACAACGGAAATGATCAAAATTTAATACCAACACAATTCAGCCGGCAAATGACGGCGTTTGATGTTACACTGGATTTTCTCCTTAAAAATAATAAAGCAGAAATATTAGCTGATTCAAAATTAGTAACGCTGAATGGACGACAGGCATTCATAAAAATGGTAGATGTTATTCCGTATATCTTAAGCTCAGGTGGTGTCGGAGGACAAGTTCAGGTGCGGACTGAAGAGGTTGGGATAATGCTTTATGTATTACCCAAGGTGAATATCGATAATGATATTACCGTTACAGTTAAGCCGGAAGTATCTTCTATTTTTGAATTTATCGGACCGGATAAAAATATTCCCCGCACTAAAAAACGTACATCATCCACAACGATCCGAGTGAAAGATGGTGAAACGATCATTATTGGTGGGTTGATCAGCAGAGATTTGAAGGAAACTGAATATAAAGTTCCCTATTTTAATAAAATTCCTTTCCTGGGAAAGAAATTTTTTACCAGTACTGATATTATCGAAAAGAAAACCGATTTGATAATCCAGATTACCCCTTCCATAATCAAAGGTAGAGTCACTGGTATTTCGAAGACAAAAGATATGATTGAAATCGAAACCGGGTTATTAGAACCGGTCGACGAAGAAGAAAATGTTGAAACAAAATCATCAGAAACAAACACCTCAATTAAACCAAGCGGAGGTAATGATGCAGAATAATATTACAAAAATTATTTACTCAGTATTGATGCTCACTCTTGTATTTACCTCAAGTTGTGATGAACGGGAACCGGAAAAAGTAGATGATATAACGTCTAATATTACATCCAGCGCCTATAAACTGACTATCACGGCACAAGCATTTGCCAGATCGGAAGAGCACACGTCTGAACTCCAGTCACATTCCTTTATCTCGTT
>CAJVYU010000143.1 GCA_913009735.1 uncultured Fidelibacterota bacterium | reverse complement strand
TATGAAAACTATCCAGCCTCAGGTACCCGGCGGCCCTGCCTGAACAACCGATTCCTGAAACAACAGCTACTTTTTCAGGATCCAATCCTGATTTTTGAAGACCGCTGATATATGCTGTGAGAACAGTTCCGATCCCGCAGGAGGAACACCAAATGTGGGGAAACCGTTCCGATCGAATAAAAGTCTCCATAGGATGACGGAGATTTTCTTCCGGCTTTGGGATAGTCAATATTTTTGTATAATCTGTCATGGTTTCACTCATACGATACTTTCCTCGATGGCATTTAAAATGTCAGTGGGGTCATGAACCCAACCCCCGGCATGGGGTACAAGAACTGTTTTAGCTTTTCCCTGGGCACAGCGTTCCACTTCCAGTGAAATTTGCCCTAAGTTAATTTCCGGGATAACGAAAGCCTTGACGGATTTTGCCAGTTCACGAATTCGGCTTTCGGGGAAGGGCCAAACCGTTACCAGTCTTAATGTCCCAACTTTTATTCCTTTTTCTCTCGCTGCTTCCACAGCTTTCATGGCTACGCGGGAAGAGATACCATACGAAATAACAACCACATCTGCTCCATCCACTTGGTCCTCTTCAACGATCCGAATTTTTTTCTCATTTTTTAGAATTTTATTTACCAGGTGCGTAACGTTTTTCTCTTGGGCTTCGGCATTGATTACAGGATAACCCCGTTCGTCATGGGTCAAACCGGTGATGTGTATAAAATAACCATCCCCTGCTTTGACCATGGGAGCTACGGAATCCGATCCATTAAATTTATAAGGCAGATAGGATTCTTTTTTCCCTTTGTAATATTTTCTCGGGATGACAACAATTTCATCTGCATTTGGGATAACCACTTTTTCGGTCATATGTCCAACACATTCATCCATCATGAATAAAACAGGTACGCGCCATTCTTCGGAAAGATTGAACGCTGTAATGGTTAAATCGAAACATTCTTGTGGGGAATTCGGACACAATGCAATAATCTCATAATCGCCATGTGATCCCCATCGAGCCTGCATCATATCTGCCTGGCCTGTCAGAGTAGGCAGACCGGTGGATGGGCCGCCCCGTTGGACATTGACGATCACGCAGGGGACTTCCATCATGACGGCTAGTCCAAGGTTTTCCATCATCAGCGAAAAACCCGGTCCGGAGGTAACAGTCATGGATTTTGCCCCTGCCCATACAGCGCCTGATACTGCCGCCATAGATGCCAACTCATCTTCCATCTGGATAAACATGCCGCCTATTTTTGGAAATCGTTCTGCTATTCGTTCGGCCACTTCAGTGGAGGGTGTAATTGGATATCCCGCCAGGAATCTGCATCCGCCGGCAATAGCGCCTTCTGCACAGGCATGATCGCCATCCAAATAATAACTTCCTGTTGCGACGCCAATGGGATCAGCTTTCATGGTTTCCTCCCTTCCTAATTACTTCGTCCGGCTCGGGTGGTCGCGCTTTACCTTCTAAACAGTAAATAGCAAATTCCGGGCAAATCATTTCACAGAGGTTGCAGTTTACGCAGGCGCCCTGTTTTAGCACATCAGGATAATGATATCCCTTCGGATTAAAATCAGTAGACATTTCCAGAACATCCCTGGGACAGTATTCTACGCAAAATTTGCACCCCTTGCACCGTTCAATAATAATATGAATTTCACCTTTCGGAATTTTAACATCTTGAATATCCAATGGAACTCGCCAGTAACTCATCAATAATTATCCTTTATTAAATTTGTTAGGTGACAAAATGATTTTCAGATTCCTTCTCTACGAGCTTGTAAAAGTCGCATAGTGCACAATCCTTGATTTGAATTGCATGGGGGCAGCGAAGATTGCTTTTGGGAAAAGTTCCTACGACTCCCCAACAATAACGCCCGCCGTTATATCCGCCGTTTACTCGGTGAAAAGCAGTATATGTCACGGCAGGGCAGACACCGCATTCGGCGACTTTTTCCCCTCCCAGTTCGCGTCCACATTTCATGTAATCCCAACAGTTTGGTTTCATTGTAAACCTCCCTATTCATATTTAGCCCGGTTTTCGGAGGTGCAGGGGAGATAAAGGGGTAGAAGATTGGGTTCAGGATTCCATCGGTAGGTACACCGGGATCGGTTAAGAAAAAAATTGATAATAGGATCATTCATCCTAAAATATCAGCTTTTATCGTGTAACAGTATATCATGTAACTGTCATTATTCATTATCGAAACGGTCTAAAGGTAATAAGATCAAAATATCCTATACAGTAATTCTATGATATTATATGTACTATGTTCAAGTTTAAATAAAAAAAGAATTTCCGAACAGGAACTCCTTATATCTAATTATCTAATGTGATTAATCTCTCGAGGTGAACGTGTCAGATAATAATAAACTTATCTGTTTTTTTTGTAACCCTTCCAATTTTAAATGCAGGAAATGGTGCAGAAACATTTAATATCTCCAGATATTTATCTGCATCTTCCTTTGAAAGAGATAATAAAAGTCCACCGGACGTTTGAGCGTCAGCGGCCAACAATTGATCTGTTTCAGATAGTGAATTGTGAAAATGTACGTTTTCTTTTACATATTCAAGATTCCTCTTTGAGCCTCCAGGTATAATGTTTTCTGATGCCAGTTCTTTCACACCGGGTAAAAATTCAAGTTTTTTGAAATCTATTTCAGCGGAAACATTGCTGGCCCGGCACATTTCCAGTAAATGTCCTAGGAGGCCAAACCCTGTCACATCTGTCACAGCATGAACTTCAATTCCCTTCATTGCATCAGCACTTGATTTATTTAATGTAGTCATCGATTTCACTGCTGCCTCAATCTGTTCTTCCGAAGCGCGATCTCTTTTAATAGCCGTGGCAATAATGCCGGTTCCCAGTGGTTTAGTTAAAATCAAAACATCGCCGGGTTGAGCTCCATTATTCCGAACAAGTTCATGTTTTTTTACTTCACCGGTAACGACCAAACCGTATTTTGGTTCTTTGTCATCAATGGAATGACCGCCCACAATGGTAATTCCAGCTTCTGCGGCTTTATCTGCACCACCTTGTAAAATATCAGTTAAGATAGATTTTGGCAGTTCATTTATAGGAAAACTAACAATATTCAATGCGAATAGTGGCGTTCCCCCCATGGCATAAATATCGGAAAGTGAATTGGCAGCAGCGATTTGCCCGAATTGATATGGATCGTCTACAATTGGAGTGAAGAAATCCACTGTTTGGACCATATATCTGACACCATCCAGACGTACCACGGCAGCATCGTCGGCGCCATCAAAGCCGACGAGGACACGGTCATCTTTCATCAAGTTGAGTTTACCCAGAACCTGGGCCAGGTCTTTCGGACCGATTTTACACGCTCAACCGGATCCGTGAGATAATGTGGATAGTCGAATTTGTTCTTTCGTTTTCACTTTAATTTTTTGGTCAATTTTCGTACATCTTCAATCGTATTGATTTCTATATCTATGAGATAATCTAAATGGATGGTTTTAAATACAGAATGAACATGCACTTGGGCTTGATATTGATGAAGAACCATAGGAATATGCATCGTTTTTAATACCATTAACTGGAATGGATAATCTAAATCAGTTGGTTTTATAGTCGATAGTGTAGAGCCGCTTTCTAAAAGAGCATGCCGTAGATCCTGAATATCTTTTAATAGTATTTTTTCTCTAAAAACCCATGGAGCTCTTACGGCTGCTGTCTCCTTTATTAAATCATACCCTTTTTGAAAATGATTTAAAAAGTAATGTCCATAAGCCCCTTTGCTGAATGTATTTGAAATGTAATCATCAATCGTTTGTTGACATTTTTTTAAATATGTTTTCCAAAGGGGAAAATGACTTCGAAATAGAAAATAACCAAAGGATGTGTTGAATGAATTCCCACGATTAAAAAATGATTTCAATTCGTATGTCAGTTTTTTTAATTCATTTTTAATTTCCTGGGGAAATAAGTGAATAGTTACGGGTGCAGTATCTTTTCGTAGAAATTCAGAAGGGATGTGTAATTCGTTTAGATTTAAAGAATACGATTTGTCGATACCTTGAATGTTAATTTGGATGAATGCCCCCAGATCGCTCATTTTAATTAAATTACCCAGTGCATTATCGAATTCGGGGATGGTTGCAATAGACGGTGAAGAAACATCACCGGACAGTTCCGGGAAAATGGATAATTGACTCGGATTATGCTTAGGACTCATAAAAGCACGTTAAGTTTACACCGATAGAGGATAAAGTGCAATTTTTCATCGTCTTTATAATCGGGCACTTATCCAATTGATTTACGTACAAACACATTGGTAAATTTAAAGTTACAATAGGTAATAGATACGATTGAAATCAATAATATTAACCTTCGAGTAGACCCGCAAAATCTGGTCATTTTATATCTAACCCTTAATATTCAGATATTTACCTTCCATGAGTAAAACACTTAAAATTATTGATGATGTTGTGATTCGTTTCGCAGGAGATTCCGGTGACGGGATGCAGCTGACCGGTGGTCGTTTCACGGAAGCTACCGCCATTGTTGGAAATGATTTAAGCACACTGCCGGATTACCCGGCGGAAATTCGGGCACCTGCCGGTTCTTTGGCTGGTGTCAGCGCGTTTCAAATTCATTTCAGTTCCAAAAATATCCATACACCCGGAGATAGAGTGGATGTATTGGTGGCGATGAATCCGGCAGCATTGAAGGTCCATCGCGGCGAGTTGGAGCATGGCGGCATGCTCATTTGTAACACCGCCAGTTTCACCAAAAAGAACCTGACTTATGCCGGCTATGAATCTAATCCCTTAGAAGATGGGTCGTTGGAAGATTATTTTAGATTATATGCCATTGATATGAGCAAATTTGTTTCGGAAGCATGCGTGGATATGGGTATTCCATCCAAGACCGTGGAACGAACAAAAAATTTATTTGCATTGGGACTTCTATTTTGGATTTTTGGCAGACAAAAGGAAACAACCAAAACCTGGTTAAGAAATAAATTTGCAAAACGACCCGAATTAATTGAAGCAAACATACGCGCCTTGAATGCTGGATATAATTATGGTGAAACAGCTGAAATTTTTACCACACGATATCAAGTATCCAAAGCAAATTTACCTCCCGGAAAATACAGGAATATTGTTGGTAATTACGCACTATCACTGGGTTTAGTCGCTGCAGCAGAAAAATCAAAGCTCCCATTGTTTTTTGGTGGATATCCAATTACTCCGGCCAGTGATATACTTCATACACTTTCTGCATTAAAACATCACAATGTTAAAACATTTCAGGCTGAAGATGAGATTGCAGGTATGACATCAATTATTGGTGCTGCTTTTGCCGGAAATCTTTCTGTGACTGCTTCTTCCGGACCGGGTATTGCCCTGAAAGGAGAGGCGTTGGGTTTGGCTGTGATCGCTGAACTACCAATGGTTATTGTGAATGTCCAGCGAGGCGGACCCAGCACCGGCTTACCGACAAAAACAGAACAGTCAGATTTATTCCAAGCGCTTTATGGTCGCAATGGGGAAGCACCTATACCAGTGATTACTCCGTCCACGCCGGGTGATTGTTTTTATACTGCTTATGAAGCATGTCGAATTGCATTGAAATATATGACACCGGTTTTTATTTTAACCGATGGTTATTTAGCGAATGGTTCGGAACCATTCGCTATTCCAAATGTTGATGAACTTATTCCTATTGATGTGAATTTTGCTGATACATCGGATCTGGTCGATGGTCAATTCTTGCCATATATGAGAGAGAAAAAAACACTCGCTCGTCCTTGGGCAATCCCGGGAACCAAAGGAATGGAACACCGGATTGGTGGTTTAGAAAAAGAAGATATTACGGGAAATGTAAGTCATGATCCTGAAAACCATCATCATATGGTTATGCTTCGCCAGCAAAAGGTGAATAATATTGTTCAAGATATTCCGCCAACAAAAATCTTTGGTAAAAACAGTGGTGAATTATTGATACTGAGCTGGGGAGGGACTAAGGGGTACTGTCGTACATCATCTGAAGAATTACAGGCAGAGGGGAAGTCCGTCAGTCATGTTCATTTACGATGGGTGAATCCACTGCCGAAAGATTTGGGAGAAATTTTAATTCGGTTCAAACATGTGTTAATCCCTGAGATCAATTTAGGACAGTTGATTAAAGTGATTCGCTCTGATTATTTAATCGATGCAAAAGGGTTAAACCTGGTTAGAGGAAAACCAATTGGTAAAGGGCGAATTATTGAAAAAGTAAATGAAATGTTAGGAAGCTGATCATGGCTGAGACAAACACAAAAGAAACAAAAAAATATTCACGAATGGATTTTGTTTCTGATCAGGCGGTGCGCTGGTGTCCGGGCTGTGGTGATTATGCAGTTTTATCACAAACGCAAAAAGTTTTTCCGGATTTAAATATTGATAAAGAAAATATTGTTTTTATTTCCGGTATCGGCTGTTCCAGTCGTTTCCCCTATTACATGAACACCTACGGAATGCACACGATCCATGGACGGGCCCCGGCGATCGCCACCGGCATTGCTCTGGCGAACCCCGAACTGACCGTGTGGGTCGTTACCGGTGATGGTGACGCCCTGTCCATCGGAGGGAACCACCTCATCCATGCTCTCCGAAGGAATGTGAATCTCAACATCATTCTCTTCAACAACCAGATCTATGGACTGACGAAGGGCCAGTACTCGCCAACGTCAGAGGTCGGAAAGCGAACGAAGACAAGCCCCATGGGCTCGATCGACCGCCCATTCAATCCCGTGAGTCTCGCTCTGGGTGCCGAAGGGTCGTTCGTAGCTCGGTCGATCGACATGGATCGCACACACACGATGTCGATGCTCAAGGCCATGTACGAGCACCAGGGTACCGGCCTCCTTGAGGTCTACCAGAATTGCAACGTCTTCAACGACAAGGCATTCTTGGACCTCACCGACAAGGGTTCAAGGGATGCCAATCGCATCTGGCTCGAAGACGGTGAACCGATCGTGTTCGGCGCCGACGCCGAGTACGGGGTCGTCGTTGATGGCGAGGGCGCCAGAGTCGTCGAGGTTGCCAAGGCAGGGCACCGCAACATCCATGTTCACGACGCATCCGCCGCGAACCCCGCAGTTGCTTTCGCATTGAGCAGACTGTCGTACGGACCGTACGGACCGACACCTCTAGGTGTGTTCAGGAATGTCGAGGTTCCCAACTACGGGCATGAAATGGAACGCCAGATCGCCGAGGCCCAGGCGAAACAAGGCC
>CAJVYU010000142.1 GCA_913009735.1 uncultured Fidelibacterota bacterium | reverse complement strand
GCCTGAAAGAGATACATCGATTAACCTGGAAGTATTAAGCACATTCACTACTACTGCAAAACTGCACATTTCCGTTGAAGACACAACGGCAGAATGGACATTCGGTTTAACTCGAAACGGCGAGGATATATTAACCGCTACAGTTTATAGAAGCGATACTACATTTACAGACGGCGGCTTAAACCCCGGAACACAATATACCTACCAGGCACTATGGCTGGAGGACGGTATTGCTGTCGATTCCAGTTTGAATGCAGTAGCCCTAACCATGGACACCACCAGCCATAATTTTATATGGGAGATAGATACGTTGGGAGAATATGGCAGTTACCTGAATGATGTGGCTATAATTGATGAGAATAATATTTGGGTGGTGGGTAGAATCAAAATACCCGATGCCGATTCCAGTTTCAATGGTACTGGTTGGGAAACATTCAATGCCGCTCATTGGAATGGGAATGAGTGGGAATTGATCTTAATTGACCGGGTTGTTGATTTTGATGGAGTTTTTGCGTTTAGCGAAGATGAAATATGGTTTAGTGACGGATGTTTCATTTATGAGTATAATGGATCTGAATTCCTTAGAAAATGGGAATGTGACTGGGAAACCTATGGAGTCGGACAGGTAAATAAAATCTGGGGCAGTTCGCCAAATGATATATATTTTGTGGGTAATAACGGATCAATCGTCCACTACGATGGCAGCAACATCACACGGATTGAGAGCGATGGTGCTGTGAGGTTGATAGATGTGGAGGGAAGTCCGGATGGCGAATATGTTTTTGTTGCCGGGATGGATTTTTATACTCCTGCACACACTGCAGCATACATGATCTTCGAAGGGAGCATTGAAACACTTTATTATTCAGATAGCATCACACCATCAGGCCCGGATGATTTTGGGGCAGTATCCGGGGTAAGCGTTTATGGCGACACAGCTTATTTTGTGACCTACCAGGGTTTCTGGAAGTATAATTATAAGACTAGTACGACTATAATAGATAATGTATTTACTAATTATGATTATCAGCCTATTATAGTACAACACCCAAATGATATTTTATTAATAGGCGGTGGATTTAAATATGTGCATTATAACGGTATAACTTGGGACTTCAATAATAATTTATTTGATGCTTATCCCTTTGCAGATTATGGCGCTGATTTAAAAGATGATGTTGCTGTAATTACTGGTTATGTACAAGGTGGTGCTCATGGAATTGTGGCAATTGGTAAAAGATAATTGGAGGAATATGGGATAACATAGACTTCTCAAAGAAGGCAGCCTCGGCCGGAAAGCGTTGTTTCTCCGAAGCATGCGACATTAGCCAATGTCGAATTCGGTGGAAACAAAATGTCCGTCGAAGTTATTTATTCCAAAAACACCATGAATGATAACATGAGCAAAATGAAACAATTAATAAAACCAATATCAGAGAGCAATCCTTTTTCCACATTTCCCGCTCCACCAGCCGGCGGACGGGATTTCGCACCGCTCAACCTAATCTCCCCTACGTCGCTATAGCTGGGGATTAAAATAATCGTATCTCTAATGCGGCCTTTTGTATCGATATATGCTTGGACCATAACAGTCCTGTCCACACCGCCTCAGGAAGATCAATACCCAGGGAGTATCGTTTAAATGACTGTACTGAAAACGCTAATTTTTCTAGTGCTAAAATGGGTGGGATTATAAATATTTAAACAATATTTAAAATAAATGATTATAATAGGATTTGCCTATCTTTTATTCTTGTTTGAAAATAATTCATAGGGTAATTTTCTGTAGCTGTAAATACAGAATTATTGTATGGAACACACACATATTTTAGATAATACCGGAGATCCGGTTTTTACAATTGGTGTTGTTTCAAAAATTATCAATATTTCACCTGAAACTTTGCGTTTGTACGAAAGAGAAGGGCTGTTAATAGCATATCGGACTAAAACATGTAGAAGAATGTATTCACAGGATGACATTGAATGGATATCCTGTATTCGTCACCAAATAAAAGACAAACGGTTGAATATCTCCGGAGTTCGTCATTTACTTGCATTACTTCCTTGTTGGGAAATTAATCGATGTGGATCTGATAAACATGCTGACTGTATTGCTTTTTTAAATAGTGATAAGGTATGTTGGCAATTAGATAAAAAGCCTTGTCGGTTAAAAAAAACAGATTGTTATACGTGTCCGGTGTATCGTATGGCTCCAAAAATTGAAAATCTAAAAACAGAATTTAACATCTCATTAAAAAATGATTAATCGAATTTTCCTGTTTTCTTATTTCGTATTCGTTTTGTTTGACCGCATAAATCGCCATCTCTCAACTACTATCCCCGCTCAGGCAGGAAGATTAATAGTCAGAGATTTCTCTGGCAAAGCTTTACTGATTCGTTGTTTCCAAATGAATCCGACCCTAATTTGACAGTGATTGTTTTTGATAAACTGCCAACAAGTTGGCTGTAAAAGATAAACCAAAAATAAAGGTTGTGACCTCAATAAATTGGAAATAAAATGAGAAATTTCTTCATCATGGTCCTGGCTTCCCTCCTTGTAATCTTACCACGAATAGTTATTTCTCAGCCCAATTTAGAGGTCACAACCTCCGTGATGTCTCCTCAAATTAGAACGTTTGATCAAAACGCCACCTATTGGAGGTCGTTATTGAATTACCGTCAAACATTTGGATCGTTCAGATTGAATACACGCCTGGATTATGGTTCGGAAACAAGCCGCTATGTCAATCCACTTAGAGTGTATGAATTCAACATCAATTGGGATCAGAATCCTTTTTCGATCACTATAGGACGATTTAATTATTGGTCGTCCTTATCGAATATAAGGGTGGATGGTGTAAAGACAGGTATTTCTACAGTGCGATTTGGCAAATTTGAACTTATTGGCGGATTCAAATCAGTTAATAATTTCAACAATACCATTTATACCCAATCAGACTTTTTTTCGAATGATTCATATAAAAATAAATTACTTTTTCGTACATCATGGAGTTATAGACAAAAAAATAAATTTATCAATGTATCCTATTGGGGAGAAGGCAAAAACGATAAAATTCGTCCCAATTTTGGCATTTCATCAAATTGGAGAGTGAAGGGGTTAAATATTCACGAAACATTCGTGATTGATTTAGAAAAAAGTGAATTGAATTACGTACGAATTTCTATCAACAAAAAGATTAATAATCATCGTGTGTCTTTTGGTATTCATCAATTACGGATGAACGGTATTAATCCTTGGTCATGGGTCAAAAAACTGGAAATACCGACCACCTTCAATGCCGGGTGGGCGTGGAGGATAAGCCCACAAATGCAATGGACGCATAAAGTGAACGTAAGGAAAGGCTCATTCAGTACAATATTTTACAATTCACAATTTTACTATAATCATTATTACTTTTCTTTCATTGCCGGATTAAGAGATAACGATAGAGTACTTGGCGGTACAATCGGAATGACACAGCAAGTCGGAAAAACCATGCGTTTTGGAAGTAATGTATCATTAAATATGTTTGATTATAATGATATTATTGAACCGGTCAACGCTTCCAGTGTGTACAGCTGGTTTGATTGGAATCTTCAGGAAAAATTAAGTATTAAATTTTTCGCCAGATATACTGTTAACACCTTTTATAAAAAAGATGGTCGGGCAGGAGTGGTAATATATGTTAAAATATAATGCAATTATTTTGATATGCCTGTCGTTTCTTTTTTCTCAAGAGACTGACCAAATATTTTTCCCGCATGATTTTCATATCGAAGACATGGAATTGGAATGCAGTGATTGCCATTTGGATGTAAGGCAATCCGAATCCCTTAAAGATCGATTACTTCCTGATAAAGATGTTTGCCTGTCGTGTCATGATGGAGATACAGCCGGAGATGACTGCGAATTATGTCATATGAACCCGGATAATCCGCTGCCATACCCGAAATTATCTGTTAGAACAGGTCCTTCTTTTTCACATAAACAACATCTGGTTAAATTTGAAGATTGCTTATCTTGTCACAGCGGTCAGGAAAGTAATGATGGGACATCTCCCGGTTTTATATGGAAAGAAAAAGATTGCCAGGCTTGCCATGAATATCAAAAACCAAAAAGTCATATTGCTTCATGGAAAAATGTCCATGGTTTGGTAATGAATGATTATTTGGAAGACAATTGTTCGTTTTGTCATAATAACAATTTTTGTGACAATTGTCATCAGTATCAGCAATTCACCCTGAATATTCATAATAGCGATTATTTATCAATTCATGGGCTGGAGGCTTCTTCCGGGGTACTTGAATGCTCCACATGTCACAGTAGAGAAGATGACTGTACTTCATGTCACAAAAAGCAAAATGTGATGCCTCTAAACCATAGTTTTCCAAATTGGGCAGGAGTATATTTACCTAATGGTGGTGAACATGGGGCATCTGCAATAGATGCTGCAGATGTATGCCAGGTATGCCATGAATCATCGGGCGATCCAACTTGTCTCCGTTGCCATGGAGAAACACGATGAATTATTTTATGAAATTCAATAAAAATACCGATATAAAAGCCCCCTCTTCAATTACGAATTTGTCATCACGAGGAGTTAACGACGAAGTGATCTCCTTGGATTTGTTTATTAAAGGAGATTGCCGCACTTCTCCGCCAACCGGCGGATTCGTTCGCAATGACTATAATATTTTACGTATAACTACGTTTGCTTTTTTATTATTAATTCAATTAATGATATTTATCGGATGTAATGAACCTGCAGATCCGCCTGTGCATCCGGACGATTGGCCTATTCCCGGATCAGAATATTCCCATGTGGCTAAGATTGCCGAAAGCGGAATTCTGGGTTGTAAAACTTGCCATAGTGATGATGAAACAAAAGAGTATGATGGAGGAAGCAGCGGTGTATCCTGTTATGAATGTCACGAAGGTGGCCCCAGTGGGCATCCAAATATCGTCGCTTGGACTTCACCCGACTCATCTGACTATCACGGTCGTATCTTCTGGGAGAACGGATGGGATTTTTCTGATTGCCGGAAATGTCACGGCAACGACTTCGCCGGTGGTGTCGTCGGCTTCAGTTGCAATAACTGTCATATGTCGGGGATAGGCTCCAGCACCACCTGTCACGGCGATCCGGAGACAAACCTTGCGTATCCTCCAAAGGACATTTTGAATCACACAGATTCTACACTGATTTCTATCGGTGCCCATCAAGCACATATGGAGTCAGAACTCACCAATGTGAGCTGCGGGGAGTGTCATAATGTCCCGGGCAATTACTTGGATGAGGGTCATTTGGGCGCCGACAATATTGCCGAAGTTGAATTCGGAGTAATCGCCACTGACAGTAGTGCCCTTTCACCAACATGGACACGATCACTGGCAACATGCGAAAATGTCTATTGCCACGGCGCATTTTCTTTCTCATACGAGGATAGTCTTATTACCGGAAACTATACATCCGCTGTCTGGACCGCTCCCGGCAGCGTGCCATGCGGCACATGCCATGGGCTGCCTCCGAATGGTCATGAAGGCGCCTGGACGCCAGAACAGTGTTTTTATTGCCATGGCACCGTGATAGATGAAAATGGAAATATCATTGATAAAACAAAACACATTAATGGTCAAATTAACTTGAATTAAGGAGGTAATATGAAGACCACATTGATAATGATACTGTCAATAGTCAGTTTCATGAGTGCCCAGAGTTTCGACTACGTCGGGACAGGTAAATGCAAAAGCTGCCATAAAAGCGATAAAAAGGGAGCCCAGTATAAAGTATGGTTGGCTAGCCCCCATGCCAACGCATTTGAAACACTGAAATCTGAAGAATCAATAAAAATCGCAAAAGAGATTGGGCTGGAAAAATCCCCCTGGGAAGCTTCACAATGTTTAAAATGCCATACAACCGGATATGAAATGGGTGGATATGAAGTAAAAGATGCAGCATTCTGGGAAGAAAAAACAGATAGGGGAAGACCAACCAAAGAAGTCAAACGGATGACTGGATTACAAGCAGTCGGTTGTGAAGCATGTCATGGTCCCGGTTCAAAGTATAAAAAGAAAAAAGTGATGGACGCTCTCTATAAAGGTGAAACCGATCCTGCTTCTGTAGGAATGTGGAGAGTTGACGAAGGTACGTGTAAGCAGTGTCATAACGAAGCCAGCCCAAGCTATAAGCCATTTAATTACGAAGAAAGATTTAAACTGATCTCCCATCCATATCCGGATGATTTGAAATAATCTGACTGACGGGGAAATACATGTTACGATTCATCAAATGGCAACTGCTGTTTACAGTATTTCCTCTTTTGATTTTTGCTCAGGATAATGAGACCTGCGTAGACTGTCATGAAGACGAAGATATGCAGGTGGTTCGCTATGGCGTTCTGCTATCATTAACCGTTACAGAAGATGATCTTGTTGGAACTCCTCACGAAGGGTTTGATTGTATCGACTGCCATACGGATATGGAAGGTATTGATGAGTTTCCTCACACTCCGCGATTAGAGCTTCCGGACTGCGGTACCTGTCATGAAGATGCCCAAGCCGAATTTATAGACGGTTTCTTTCAACCCTTGGTAGACAAGGGTTACACTTCTATCCCCACCTGTGCTGATTGTCATGGGAAACATAAGATTACTTGGCAGGGCCAACCTCGTCAGGTATGCGGGGTATGTCACCAGGATATCCTGAACGATTTTCTTCATTCTGCCCACTGGAATCCGGAATCGGAAACGTCTGATGTCACTTGTGTGTCCTGTCATTCACCTCACAATAAACAGGAAAAAGCATCATTTACACCGGGGCAATGGAAAATACGATTAACCGAATCATGCAGGGGGTGCCATGAAGAGGAGGTTAAGAACTACGATTTAAGTGGTCATTATCGGGAAGTATTATCAGGGAATTTGGAAGCGCCTGTCTGCTCGGATTGTCACACAAAGCATAAAGTGCTTTCTCCCCGTGACCCTGAAAGTAACGTTTCTGTGGCGAAATTGGATCTCGTTTGTACTAAATGTCATGTCGATTACGAGAAATCGGTCCATCGGCCCAAAGAGAACGATGACCCCAGGTTGGAAACCTGTGTTGTTTGTCATACAGGTCATTCTACTGAAATGGTGGCTGATGTCAAATCACCTGTTTATGGAATGAATCTGACTGAAGTTTGTTTAACCTGTCATAGGGTGTCATTGATTACGGGTGAAAATGATGCTCATGGAGCTATTCATCGTAACCAAATTGATAAAATAGAATCTGGAAAAAAAGCCGATTGTGGATCTTGCCACAATTATCATTTTAGAGCGCCGAA
>CAJVYU010000141.1 GCA_913009735.1 uncultured Fidelibacterota bacterium | reverse complement strand
ATGGGAAGCCCAATTAGCGGGATCATTATAATCGGTAATTTGTGAAAACCCTTCTTTTCCATCCATTCCATGGACAAAAACCAATGTTAGAAGTAATAATAGGTGTTTCATGATCTTTTTATCGTTCATCTATTAATAAGCGGCACAACGGGAAAGTAACCGGGATGAAACTGACTGTTCGATCACTTTTCAAATAATAATTTAACTTAAATTGTCCTGACAAATTTCAAAATCATTCTGCCGGTATTCCACGATAGGTTGATTAGAGTTAGGTCACAAAATTTGATGTTTTTATTTCAATCCTTTATCGTTAAAAAATGAATAATAGCGCATATCCACCTCTAAAATGTGATTACTCCACCATTCCTTTAAAAAGAGTAGTAAATTATCCGGAACAGAATCTTTATGAACCATTGTATCCAAATTCAATTCCATAATTTTCTTTTTGAATTGAGTATGCTGAATGACGTGTTCTTCATATTCCGGGTAACCATAATCTTTCATATATTTTTCTTCTCTATCAAGATGTTCCCGAAAATATTGGGTCATTTTTGACAGAGCTGCAGTGATACTTTCAGATCTTGATGTAAGGTGTTTATTCTCAATTAAATGATTAATTAAGTTAAAAATAGCTTTGTGTTGATTATCTAAATCCTTTACACCAACGCTGTATTTTTCATCCCAAATAAGTTTTTCCATTATTTACTATCCTATTTTTTGGTACTTACCGTTTGAGTTCACCTTATAAAGTGGTGCAATGTAACAGTTAGACACAGTACGAAGAATATGTTACTTTATTAATTATTCACCTTAATCTCAACCAATTTCTTAATAATCTTTACGTCTTTAACGTCAATTTGAATTTATTTGTTTCCAAATTTATCTGGATTTACAATGATAGGAAAAGGATTAACTATTCTGATTCTTTTTACGAACCATGGACGACACAAGTTAATATTGCAACGGGATTATTGATTATTCATCAAAGCCTAATGTGTATCCGAATGATTTGTCATCACGCGAAGTATCACCGACCGGAAACATGAGCTGGTTTTGTGAAGGTGTAGAGCTCCATTTGAAAACGTACCTAATCGCTTATGACTCAAGTATCAGCAACCTCAAATCAAAGAAAGTATGCCCCGTTTTTCTTCAGAATGTCACATATTTTATTATCATTTGAGCAATAACATACTCTTCACTTGTGAAAATTCACCGGCTTGTATTTTATACAAATATACCCCACTGGGAAGATTCTTTGCATCAAATCGTACTGAATAGTCACCGGCATCCATAGTCTCATTTATCAAGTCTGCGACCTCTTCACCAAGTACATTATAGATTTTTAGGTCTACCATGCTCTTTTGTGGTATCTGATAATTTATTATTGTCGTCGGGTTAAACGGGTTTGGATAATTTTGATGTAAAGCAAATTCCTTCGCAATAGGATTTAAATCATCGTTCACGCCCATAACAATATCCGTCGTTTTATCAATTACGTCATTTAACAAAGAGATTGTGTACATGTGATTATGTACACCGGCACTTTCATCACCTTCAGCTAAAGCCAGATTGAATTGCGCATCCTGCAGCAGGTGTATTTTTGTTGAATCATTGCTTCCTGTTAAAAAGCTAATGGCTGCGGCAACGTTTACATTTGCAATCGAATCAAGGTTGGAATATTCGGATTGCCATCCCTGAATTGTCATGTACGCTGAACTTGCATCCATTGAAGTGTGACAACTTGTACACGATGCGGATTCCGTACCATCTTCTTCCAGGATAAATGTTGACCATAGGTGGCCGCCGTACATTGAAGCTTTGGTATCCTCAACGTCACTGATATGCATATGGCAATCAGTACATTGAACACCGGGCATTGTTTGTAAATCGCTTACTCCCATTCCCCCGGTACCTTGCGCAAGATTATAGCTTAAGTGATCCGTATCCGGAAAACGAAGATCTCCGTGGCATTTTCCGCATAGTTCCTGTGCAGTAGATAATACTTCATATTCTTTTGTTTCAGAATTAAAGTATGAAATCTCATCGGGATTATGCTGATTGTGACAGGAAGTACATGAAACCTCGGGCCATAAATCAGTATTTTGCGGAACGGAATTTTCAGTAAACACTCCGCTTTCAGTTGTCACCATCAGATTCAAGGCATCGGCTTCGGAAATTCCGTCGTTTAATAGAACTGAAGTTGAAGCGTGACAAGCGATGCAGTTTTCTTCGCCAATTACTTCATCTGGTGTACTGCCGGCCCACTCTTCCGCAAGTTCGCCGGAAATATCATCCTGCCCACCATAACCATGCTTGCTGAGTTGCCAGGCATCCATCCTTTGATGGTCATTGTCCGGGTATCGTAATGTTCCGTGGCACTGTCCACAAAGTGTCGGAACATTTGCAACATCATTGTACTGATCAGTGGGTGAGTTAAAAATAGCTAACGTTGGCAATGATGTCGGGTGATCGGCTGGGACATTATGACAGGTCACACAGGCATTGTTCGGCCACTCGTCCGTATGCAATGCTTGTGTTGAACTTGTGTAAAGCCCGTCAGTAGTAGAGAAAAAATATCCCATCGCCTGAGTTTCGGTCATTCCGCCGTTAGCAGCAATGGATGTTGCTCCATGGCAGGCGACACAGTTTTCAGCATCCTGTCCTAATATTACGGAATCCGGAGGTAAACCGGCCCACTCTTCAGCAAGTTCGCCGGCAACATCGTTTTGAGTATTTGCGTGACGGCTCAGCAACCAATGACTGTTTTCAGTCCCATGACATTGACTGCAATCTAATGTCGATTGGGCAAATGATTGACTTGAAGAGATTAATGTTAAGAGTGGGATGAGTACTAGATACCAGGATGGTTTTTTTGAATTAAGCATATTACACCTCCTTTAGTGTAAAACGAGTTCTCCTATCATTTTAGAGCACAGCAGAAAAATGTTAGGTGCAATGATTTATTGAATGAAACCCCATATCGGGGTGGGAGAGATATGTTTATATCTAAATGCTTCATTTTATTAGTATAATTCATATACAAAATTAAATAATCCTCTATCCTTAATCAATGACAAAAAAGAAGAAAAAATAGAAAATAAAGATATTATTACTTCGGCATATCCGCCTGCGGAACGGACAAGTGTCAATCGTATGATATTTAATATTATTTCCAATTTAAATACCCTCTCTTTCCTGCCGCCTGTCTGCCGAAACGTCAGCGCAGGCAGGTAACGCCAGTGTAGGCTGGGGGTTTCAAACCGGTGCCGGTTTAATAATGCCGTGGAGAACTGTCCGGATTGACAGGCTTTGTTAGGATTAGACTTCAGTGTTATACTATTCTTGGCAACACTTCTCTTTTCGCTATTCTCTGAAGCACTATTTCCAATGTTGAAGCAACAGCAACAAAACCGATAAGAATAATTATAATTTGGCTGGACTCCTTGCTGACATAAACAAGGGCAAGCACCATTGCAACCAAACTAAAAATAGCTGCGAAGCATACTAACAGTCGTGACGCACCTGTTTTATTAATAATTTTTAAATGCCCAATATGCGTTACGCTATGGACAAATAATATAGATATTGAACCAATAGCCGCTATTTCAGATAAATCAAATAATAATGATAAAATGATAATCAATGCGCCACTAATTAGTAAACCTTCTCGACTATGGGCAATCGGTTTCCCGAACACGGATGGCAATTCTCCATCTTTAGCTAATTGGTAAGTCACATTTGTTACTGCATACAGATTAGCATTAATTGCAGATGCGGTTGCAATTAATGCAGTAATAGCTACTACAGTAAAACCAACCTGACCAAATATAGGTAATGCTGCTTCGGCTAAAGCAAAGTCTTTGGCGGCAATCACTTTCTCTGCAGGTAAATTTCCAAAAACAGCAAAAGCGACAGCCACATAAAGAATCATAACTAAAAAGATAGCTGTCATTATAGCCTTGGGGAGGGTCTTTGAAGGATCAGGCATATCTTCCGCAGTATTAGTAATAACCCGAAAGCCCTCGTAAGCAAAAAAAGTAATTGCGAGACTAAAAAATATGTCGCTGCTGGGAGGGTAGGTGCTGGGAGATAATAGCGCTGGGTTAAGATAGGCTATCCCGGCGATAGATAATCCACATAATACAACAAATTTAATCGCAACTGTCGCCCGTTCCCAAACGGCAACATCCTTTGCACCTTTAAGGTTAATCATAACGAACAAAAGAACAATAAATATTGAAAAATAATGATGCCATAAATAAGAAACCCCAGTAGGCATAAAAGTCACTGCATAGTTGCCAAATGCTTTTGCAATTAGGCTTAAGGAAACAATCGCAGCAAAGTACAGCATAATGCTCATAGTGCCGGTAAAAAACCCAATTCCGTAAGCCTGAGACAAGTATTCAACGATACCGCCGGCAGAGGGGAATCGAGCGCCCAATTTTCCTAAAGAATACCCGCTAAATAAGGCTATTATTCCACCGATGATAAATGAAATATAAACTGCGCTGCCGGAAATAGCACTCGCTTCGCCTAATAGCGCAAAAATTCCAGCTCCGACCATTGCTCCAATTCCCATTGAAACTGCTGACCAAAATCCGATTGGTTTTGTTGAGTAATGCATAAGATAATCCTTAGTTATTCAACCTGCGGCCAGAGGTTTACGGCGCCGTACTTGGCGTAAGGTCTCTCTTGCCATTGACAAGTTCATTAATCCGCTGAAAGGGTAAATGTATTATTGTAAAGATTATTTTCCGTGATGGCCTGAAGCTTGATTTATTAGACATTTTCATTGACTTTTCGTTCTCCAAAGATAATGATAAAATGGATCCAACAACCTAAAACCAAAACGCAAATCGTCCACTAACTTTGAGCTAAACAAACATTTATCTATTTTCCTGTTACATACAATATAAAGATTTTTTCTTTGATACCATTCTTGAATATCTGCCGGTTGGTGTTGATTGATGACTCTTTTATATTGATTACCCTCAATTTTAAACATTTTCTGTTTTGGATAAAACGATATTGCTTGTAAAAATTCATCTACTTTATCATCAATTGCATTCCGGAATCTGTGCATTGTATTTGGAGAGGCGTTGTAGAGTCCCATGCCATACCTATATGAATACGGGGATAGTTCCAGAAAATAAGCCGGAGAGTCTTTCCAATCCTTTTTTGGTCTTTTAAATGTTATCCATGCGGTCGTTTTATAGGGCGATTTGTCTTTCGTAAATCTCGTGTCACGGTAAATCCTTGATATTGTTCGGTTAACGGCCGGACTGACTTCAAAATATGGGTCGATGGTAAGCATAAAACCACTTAAGTTGCTTACCAGGCTTTTTAACGGATTTAATAAAAAATCATGATAGTCATTTTTGTGTTGATCAAACCACTTTTTATTATTGTTTTTTTCCAGTGATCTAAGAAAAACGAATGTTTCCTTATGAAATCCGGTGAATGGATGTTCGCAACTCATCATTGAGGGTATTGGTAGAATTGATCGGCAACAATTAACCATTTGTCATTTTCTTTAATCAGGATTAACATGGTTTTTCCTTCCACTGCATAATAAAACTCCTTTCTTAAGTCTAACACTCAAGCTCACCGGCAAATCTGATTATTGATTTTTGATACCCAATGTTTGGACCAAAAGAAATCCCATTGAATTCTGATTGACCATTCAGATAAAAAGGAGTTGGTTTGTAGCTGATATAGAATGATTCGAGACCGACAATAAATGAATTATTATAATTACTGGAGAAATAGCGGTAATATTGAAATCCAATTTCACTTTTTTCTCCATTTTTGTCTTTGGCGCCTCCTATCATACATGAAAAACTGTTTTTATTATTATATACTGTTGCAGTGATTTTATAGTTATTTCTAATACTTGTTTGACTGGTATGGAAGACAGCCACCGAAATAGAAAACGGAAAATTATTTTTATAATTGGAATTTTCATTATAAGACGATTGACCAAAAGTAACAGAATGAAATATCAGTATACATAAACATAATATGGTATAATATGATGTTTTTCCATATTTAGTTTAGCCAGGTACCTAACGTTTGGAATCACCGGCGTGTTTACGCTTCCGCTGCATTGACTTGTGCAATGGCTGGGTTACTATACTTCTTCGGTACATACGGTTTCTTTGTTTACAAAAGCTGGAATTTCAGCTTTTCGAGCTAGTTCTATAGCTTCTTCAGGCCAAGGTTGTTTTTCGCCAATGCGAGGGTATTTGACGACTTTTCCATGAAATATGAGATAATTATCTTTGTCAGTGTGAATATCAAGATACCAGCCTTTGGGCTTTATGACTTTACTAAGTTGTTCAGAAATATTATCGGCGTCACATGATTTACCTACAAATACCATTCTTGTCCATACGTCATCCATATAGTCAGCCTGCATGTGTTTAGTACACGGCATTGTTTCCGTTTCAGTGATGGTCAGTTTGTCAAGTATCCTTGTATCAAGTAAACTTTCTTTCAATAGATATCCTCGATATTTCATTGCAATTCCTGGTTGTTGATTTTAGTTTGCCAAACGACCTAGCTCACCGGAGCAAACTCGGACTTGTATTTGTTGTTTGATTTTCATTGTCATGTTCAAAAAACTCCAAATTCAGCTACGGACGCTTCCAGGTTTTTGCGTCTGGTGTAGCGAATGTTAGGTATAGAGCAATATTTAACATGGAACACTTTTTGATTCTATAAATGTTAAATATTCTATGATTTCATTTTCCTCATAGTACATTATCCCCTCATATGATGTCACACTACAACACTTTCCATCTGTAAAATCAAATAAATAGCCATATGTAGTTTCCGTTATATTTATTGCACATAATTGTCGCATTTTATATGCAACATTTGAAGTATCACTAATGCTAAATCTAGTTTTAACATATTCTGCAATATTTGGATATTCTAAATATGATTCTTTATATGATCCAAAAATAATAAAATCGTCACCTGGTGGCATACCTACACAAAAGTCAATATTATATTTTTCTACAAGATATGCCTTTAATTTTAATATAGTTATCGTCTCATCATCGTTACATGAAAACACTCCATTAAAAATAGGATATACAATATCATAAGGAGTGTCAATTACTTCAGGTTCATCTATATTTTTGTTACAACCAATAATTAGTATAAAGAATGAAATAGTAAGAATTGTCTTCATTATTGACTCCATATTCTATACCTAACATTGCCAATATGCGGAAACAATTGCTTCACATCAGGTTTTGCAAAGCCCAGATCGGAAGAGCGTCGTGTAGGGAAAGAGTGTAGATCTCGGTGGTCGCCGTATCATTAAAAAAAAAACAAAAA
>CAJVYU010000140.1 GCA_913009735.1 uncultured Fidelibacterota bacterium | reverse complement strand
GCAATGGGATGCGGGAATTAAATTCGGAATGATTGCCCGTTGGCCGGGAAAAATCAAAGCAAACAGTACTACTGAAGCTTTGGTTCAATATGAAGATATCTTGCCAACATTGATTGACGCTGCCGGTGGTAAACAGCCCGCGAATATTGACGGATTCAGCTTTCTCGACGTGCTTCTTGGTAAAACAAACCAACACCGCGATTATGCCTTTGGCGTTCATACGAATGTCCCAGAGGGCTTACCTTATCCAATTCGTTCCATACGGAATAAGAAATACAAACTGATTCTTAATCTGCTATATAACGAACCTTATGATGGAAAATATGCTACTCGTCCTTCAAATAAGCTCTGGATGTCTTGGGTTGAGAAAGCGAAAGGAGAGGAACACGCCGCTAATATGGTTGAACGTTACCTTCATCGCCCTGAATATGAGTTCTACGATGTAGAGAAGGATCCCTTTGAAATCAATAATCTTGTCGATGATCCGAAATATGCCGGAATCATTCAAGAGATGCGTACCGAACTCGAAGTCTGGATGAAATCCCAGGGAGATACCGGTATTGATACGGATATATAAAGGAACCGGATTAAATAATTATATTTGTTTACTAATTACCGGGTTGGGATTAATGTCATATGAATTAATAATCATTAATTGAACCAAAATATTAACGGTTTTTATTAGGAATTATGCAAGAATGAAAAAGCCAAACATTATATTAATTTTAAACGATGATATGGGGTTTTCCGATCTCGGCTGCTACGGTGGAGAAGTTATAACCCCTAATCTTGATTCATTGGCTGCTAACGGTTTGCGGTACACACAATTTTATAATACTGCCCGTTGTTGTCCCTCACGGGCATCTCTGTTGACCGGTTTACATCCACATCAAGCCGATGTAGGTCACATGATGAAAGATGATGGGATCGACGGTTATCTTGGGGATTTAAATCCTGACACGGTAACCATTGCTGAAGCGCTAAAACTTGGCGGCTATGGGACCTACATGTCCGGTAAGTGGCATGTGACCAGCTTTTTCGACGGTCCAAAGCATAATTGGCCTTGCCAACGGGGTTTTGACGATTACTATGGAATTATCACCGGAGCAGCCAACTACTATTATCCCCGGACGCTTACCCGGAACAATAAACGTATTGAACCGGAGGGTGAAGATTACTTTTTCACCGATGCTATTTCTAATGAAGCAGTACGCCAGATTCGCACACATACCGAAAATCATCCAGACAAGCCATTTTTCCAGTATGTTGCCTATACGGCACCGCACTGGCCATTACATGCACATCCCGAAGATATTGCGAAGTATAAGGGGCGTTATGATGCCGGTTGGGATCAACTGCGGCAGGAACGCCTTCAACGGATGGTCGAAATGGGCATCATTCACAAAAACTGGGAATTGACCAAGCGTGATTCAGATGTCCCGCGCTGGGAAGATGCAGACAACAAAGAATGGCAGGCTCGACGGATGGAAACTTATGCCGCCCAGATTGATCGTATGGACCAGGGTATCGGACGCATTCTGAAAACACTCAAAGATACGGGACAATGGGAAAATACGCTGATTATATTTTTAGCTGATAATGGTGGATGTGCCGAAGAACTTGATGAATGGACTCATCGCTGGGCATTAGAGCTTGAGCCGACCGGTACGGCACACACTCGTGACGGACGTGAAGTACAGTACGGTAATGATCCGAACGTAATGCCGGGGGGCGAAGAAACCTATCAGAGCTACGGTGTCCCCTGGGCTAATGTATCCAATACTCCTTTTAGACTATACAAACACTGGGTCCACGAGGGCGGAATTTCTACCCCGTTCATCGCACATTGGCCGGTAGGTATTAGCGCAAAAAATGAGCTGAGACATCAGCCGGCGCAATTACCGGATATTATGGCGACTTTTCTGGATATTGCCAAAGTAGAGTATCCGTCATCCTATAATGGACATGAAATAAAACCTGCGGAAGGTTTCAGCATGACACCAACCTTTATTAACAAACCGCACGATCGAAAGGTACTCTATTGGGAGCATGAAGGGAATAAGGCTGTTCGGAAGGGGAAATGGAAATTAGTTCGTAAATATCCGGGAGATTGGGAACTCTATGACATGGAAACCGGACGAACGGAAGTCAAGGATGTATCAAATGAACATTCTGCTATAGTCAAAGAACTTGTAAACCTTTACGAACAATGGAATGATCGGTGTAATATTATGCCCTGGGCAGAACTGTTAGAACACCGAAAACACACACAGGACAAGTAACACTGAAAATGGATTGTGAATAAAAAATAAAATGAAAAACAAGAATATGAAAAGGAAGGTTTTACCTTGTTAAGGAAAAATCCAAGCTATAAAAACCGATATATCTCGACAAGAATTTTTTTATATTTTCTAGCAATTACGGTGATGGGTACGGTGTTTGGGCAGACAGTTTTAATTGAGTCCGGTACACCATGGCGATATCTGGATGATGGGTCAGACCAGGGAACGGCGTGGCGGGATCCCGGATTTAATGATTCACCCTGGGCAACCGGACCTGCCCAATTGGGCTATGGCGACGGTGACGAAGCGACCGTTATCAGCTACGGACCCAATCCCGGAAATAAATATATTACCTATTACTTCCGGTATAGTTTTAATGTTTACGACCCTTCCCAGCCGGCAAGTTTACTTTTAAGGCTGCTCCGGGATGATGGTGCTGTTGTTTACCTGAACGGAAATGAAATTGAACGGTCAAACATGCCAAGTGGAACCATTAATTATCTCACACTTTCTTCTTCAACTGTATCAGGAGGGGAGGAAAACCAATTCTTTGAATCTTATGAAACACTGTCAAATCTTGTTGTCGGAACAAATGTAATAGCCGTAGAAATCCATCAAAGAAGTACGAATAGTTCGGATATCAGTTTTGATCTTCAACTGACTACCGCATCGACGTTTCCTGATATTACACATAAAGCACCGTATCTGATTTATACCGGTGTTAACACCGAGATGAAAGTACTTTGGCAGCTTACTGTGACGGATACCTCTACGATAGCATGGGGTACGGATATATCCTATTCAACGGGTAGCGCCCAAACTTATGAGTATGGAAATGATCACCAACATACCTACACAATAACCAATTTGATACCTGGGACTAAATATTATTATCGTGTTAGTGTGAACCAGGAAATTCACACCGGATCGTTTCGTTCAGCACCGGCTGATGATACGACTGCAATTAAATTTTTTGCCTATGGCGATACCCGGTCAAATCCCGGTGTTCACAATCAAGTCGCGGCAGCTATTGTTGCTTCTTTCACTGAAGATGAGGAATCTCAAACAATGATCCTGGCGTCAGGTGATCTCGTTAATAATGGGAATTACGAATCGGACTGGGACAACCAGTTTTTTGATCCTTCATACACACACATTCAGGAAATGCTGGCGTCTTTACCCTTTCAGCCCTGCATGGGTAATCACGAGGGAGCCGGGATACTGTTTAAGAAATATTTTCCATCTCCTTTTGTTGCGGGGCGTTATTGGTCGTTTGATTACGGACCGGCACATTTTGTTGTCGTGGATCAATATGTGCCGTATGGACCCGGTTCCGCTCAACTTAACTGGATTGAGGACGATCTCGCCACCACAGATAAACCGTGGAAATTTATGTATTTACATGAACCCGGATGGTCTGCAGGAAGTCATGGAAATAATTCAAGTGTCCAAAATTATATTCAACCGCTTTGTGAGGAGTACAATGTGTCAATTTTGTTTACCGGTCATAACCACAATTATGCCCGTGCAATCGTAAACGGAGTACAGCATGTTACCACCGGCGGCGGAGGGGCACCGCTTTATCAACCTAATTCCAGTTATCCGAATATTGTCGCTGTATCAAGGTCTTATCATTATTGTAAAATTGAGATTAATGATAATATACTTAGTTTTACGGCAATGACCCCATCCGGTAATGTTATTGATTCATTTACTATCGAAAATCCGGAAGTGGGCATTGCACCGGTAGAGGATACAGTACCGAGTGAGTTTGTTTTTAACCCTGCCTTTCCTAATCCCTTTAACCAAACAACTACAATCTCTTTTTCAATACCGGAGACTAATGATGTAGAAATGAGTATTTATAATATTCAGGGACAAAAAATTACGACCTTGGTAAACACGACTCTGAAGGCTGGATATCACACCGTTTCCTGGAACGGGAAAAATGACTTGGGACAAAATGTTGGTTCGGGGATTTATATCTACAAACTACAGGCAGGAATTAATATCCAAAATTATAAAGTGCTGCTATTAAAATAAAATTAGCTAATATTATTCATAACGATTGGACAATCCTTCAGAAATGAAAATCAGTATCAATTTTATTACTCTGGAAAATGTTAATTGAATGATTAAAAGAGCGTGTTCAATGTTTAACACCCCTCTTCATTTCTCCCCTATGACCCGCCTACATTTCAGTTCCGGCGGACAGGCAGGGGAGAAGGTCAACGGTTTTATTATCTTATTTTCCCCGAATTCGACATTGGCCAATGTCGCATGCAGGGAAATACAAAGCCCGCTTACCGAAGTCGCAGCGCAGGCAGGGGGTATTATATTACGAATAACCAATAGTAAATGCTTGAAATGAACCCTTTCCCACTGCTAATAAAACCCGCTTCAGCTGACTGTAACCTGCATTGCGAATACTGTTTTTATTTAGACCGTAATACACTCTACCCGGAATCGAAACGTCATCGTATGTCCGATGAAGTATTAGAGCAGATGATTTCCGGTTATATGGCGACACACCAGCCCCAATATATATTCAATTGGCAGGGTGGTGAACCGACACTTATGGGTACGGCTTTTTTCCAAAAGGTAATTAGACTACAACAAAAATATGGGAAAAGTGGCGTCAGTGTATCTAATAGTCTGCAAACAAATGCAACATTAATTAATGACGAACTTGCTCAACTGCTGGCAAGATACAACTTTCTGGTCGGTATCAGTTTAGATGGCCCAGCGGATATTCATGATCAATACCGTGTGACCATTAAGGGCCGTAGTTCTCACAGTGATGTTTTAAAAGGAATTGATTGCCTGATACGAAATAAAGTCGAATTCAATATTTTGACGCTGGTCAATTCTGCTAATGTTAACAACGGTAGGGAAATATATCGTTACTTGCGTGATATGGGACTATTTTATCATCAGTATATACCGTGCGTAGAATTTGACAGTAACAATGAACCAATGCCCTATACGATAACCGCCCATGAGTGGGGAAATTTTCTTTGTGATATCTTTGATGAATGGATACGTAATGACACACGCAAAGTATCAGTGCGGTTATTTGATTCAGTTCTGGGATTTATGGTAGATGGCATCTATAACGAATGCGACATGGGACGTAACTGTTGTCAATATTTTGTTGTGGAATATAATGGTGATATTTATCCCTGTGATTTTTACGTAGAGTCCGGCAGGAAATTGGGAAACATAATGGGTGATTCCTGGAAAAAATTACAACAATCGACCGAATATGTAGACTTCGGTCAACAAAAAATAGCCTGGAATCCAACGTGCACTATGTGTGAATACCTTCAATACTGTTCAGGTGATTGTCTTAAACATCGACTAAATAATAATCCGCAAGAATTGAGTTGGTTATGTGCCGGATGGAAACAATTTTTTAAGCATTCAATTCCAGGTTTTAAAGAAATTGCATCTTCGATTATCAAAGAAAGACAACAATTTGTCAGCCAAGGAAATCCATCCAACATAGGTAGAAACCAACCCTGTCCTTGCGGCAGTGGGAAGAAGTATAAAAAATGCTGTGGACGATTGGTACTGTAACTATCTCCCCGAATTAAGATACTTGAGATTGATAAGTCATCTATAATTAGAAAAAGGTTTGTATGTCCTTGTTTCAGTAGGATTAAATTTTGATCACCTAATCCTGTAAGTGCTAATATTGTTAAATAACTAACGGACACGTGACCTAATCATTTAGAGTTGGACATTCGAGGTAAATGCAATATGAAAATCATAATCATTTTAATTCATGCCGTTATTGGATGGGGATTATGTGGGTTGATCATGGCAATAGGTATGCAATATACTTCAATAGATAATGCCCTTATAATACATGCCATTGGTGCTCCTGTAAAATTTGGAATTATATCATATGTCTATTTTAAGAGATTTGGATTTACAACACCTCTCCAGACAGGAATGATTTTTGTTATTTTCGTAATTTTAATGGATTATTTTGTTGTAGCCATGCTTATTGAGAAAAATTTCGATATGTTTAAAAGCTTATTGGGAACATGGATACCCTTTGTATTGATATTTTTATCAACATATTTCACTGGTTTTTCATTAAATAAAAGTAATTTAGTCTAACGACCCAGTGCTTTACTTGCAGGAGTATTGTTCTGAAACTTTTGTTGCAAATTATTCATATCTGTTTCTCAAGTTGTTTGTCCCAAATATCGAAACTTTTATGTAAAGTACCAGCGCCTGTTAGCCAGCTAGGGGTAAGAGTGTATCAAGTGTAGATCTTAATTCATTACCTAATGTAAATAGTTCCTTCCCTTCAGTTGCTTCGAGAGCTTGACAAACCAGGTCAATATACGTATCACGAGAAATACCGATTTTTGAAACAAGAATGGGAAAATATACTTTCCCTGGAAATAAGTTCAAAAAATCTACCGGGTTACCTCTCTGTCCATTGTTGAGCAATGTGACTTCTTCATCAAAAATATTTTCTGGCTTAGTTTTCCAGTTTTCAGGTGATAGTATCTCATAATGTGATTTCTTCATTTCCTCCAAATCATTGGACACACTGAAACCATTCACCGACTCACGCAAAAAATGCTCAATTCTTGCTCTAAATCTTTCGGAAACCTGCTTATTAAATAATCCAGAATTGAACTTGCTATTCGCATCAGAAAGAAAATCCTGATACAGTTGGTTTGCTTCTGATTCAGATTTTCCAAGGTGTTTAGAAATACATGTGAAAATTTGTTCGTTACAAAATAGAGATTCAATTTCGTGTGCTGGTAAAACAGTAATGTTTTTGGGTAAAGAATCAAAAAATGCGTTTGGCCAGTAGTCTCTGTCAATTATACCGAGGGAATTAGTATTCGCTAATAGCTGCTGCTCATCAAATGTAGTTGCACAACGTATAACATCTCTACATGAACCTACCGGAATTACTGCGGTTATACGATTATTATAGTATGATCGAAGCAATTGTTGGTCTAAACTAGATTCAGTGCCTTCGCAGAAAATTAAATTTTTTGCATAGATAGAAAATGACGCTGCAGAGAGGACTTGCGCTGCAATATCATTCGGTACGCCTTCTGAAATATCTATTAACTCTGGTTCTGATGTTGGGCGGATTATTAAATACTCTGAAGTTTGTCTGGATAGAGCAAAATTTAAATCATGTGTTATGTAGACGAATCGACAATCCTCCCGAATTTTT
>CAJVYU010000139.1 GCA_913009735.1 uncultured Fidelibacterota bacterium | reverse complement strand
TCTATCATGACTGAACCTCCTTTTCAAATAATTGAGCATACATTTTTGGTGACCTTATGATCTCACTTTCCTGTGTAAGTTCAAGCCGGGTCTGGACTTGATCTTTAAGTGACAACTCCTCTAAATAATGACGGATCAGTTTATAGGAAAAAGCTTGTCTTTCAACTGCCAAAGTACAAGCCATATTAAGAAGCTTGGCTGAATATTTTGATTTTAAGGTCAAGACACCCTGTATGGATCTATAAGCCGGCAGCCCTCTTTCAACGATGGCTAAATCCGCCCATGTCTTTACACTTTCACCTGTTACCTGACATCGCTTTAACAAATGATTCTGCCAGGCATTCCTATCCATTGCTTTATTAGCTGGTAAGCAGCTCTTGTCCGGATGAAAACGACCTTTTTGAATGGTGGATAGCCACTGGATCGTTTTTCCATTATAAAGGATCTTTACCCATTTACTGTTATAATGGACACCTACTTTTCTTCCCATATACTTTGGAGGTACAGGATAATAAGCACCTTTAACTTCAATATGGCTGTCTCCACTTGATACTTTTCGGGTACCAATAGAAAAGAATGAAAAAGGTTTTTCCGGAAGAGATTGAAGCTTGGGTTGTTCTTCTTTAAACATCTTACCCACCTGACGCTTGGTTGTCCCATGAATGCGGGTAGTGGCCCAAGTTCGGTTCCAGTGACGAAGAAAAGCATTCTGCTGATCTAAAGACTCAAATCGTTTTCCCTTCAGAGCATTGTTTTGCACATACTTGATTCCCGATTCAACTTTGCCTTTATGCTCCGGTGTTCTTACTCTACAAGGCAATATTACAAATCCATAATGTTCACTGAAGGATTGGTAATTGGGATTTAATTCCGGTTCATATAAATGTGCCTTTAATACACCGCTTTTAAGATTATCGATCTTGATGATCTTTGGTACTCCACCAAAAAATGAAAAGGCATCTTCATGACAGTGAATGAAAGTCTCTACATCTTGAGACCAGACTACCTGCTCATGACTTTTACGGCTATTGGATAGAGTTATGGAAAACAGCCATGGTCGTAGGTATCTGCCATTTTTTAATGTAGGCGCTCCCTGACCAAAATCTACCTGGGCCTCCTCACCTGCAGGCGTTTCTATCCGGGCATACAGTTTTGGGTGTTTATTTTTGAGTTTGCGGACGTAGCGTTTGACACTGTCATAGCTACCACGATAATCTTCTTCCAGATACAGATCCTGGTAGATGCTGCGGGCATGTTGTCCGCCTTCAAGCTTTTTGGTAATCTGCTTATCAAAAATATATACTTTGCTCTTGGATGTTTGACCCTGATCCGAAAGGAGGTCGGTGGGCACTTCAAAATACACCACTTCACCCGGTGGGCACTTGTGACCCCCATCAAGTGGTGCATTTTGATTTAAATATTTAACCTCTTTAGTATAATCGCTCTTATGATCATTACGGTCATCAACAACAGGTTTTGATCTTTTCTCATCTTTCCATTTTATTCTGTATTTGGAGATCGTCCTTCTGTCTATCCCCGTGGCCCTGTTGATCTTACGGTCTTTCCAACCTGCCTTGAAAAGTCTGTTTAGTACTTTGATTTTGTCCATCTTTAAAGTGTTTCCCATTAATTTGTTCTCCGGTTTTTCAACCGGAAAACTATTATTATTTAACTTTTAAAGGTGGTGTATTTTCAAGTGCCCCTTAGTGGTGTATTTTAACTGCCCCCTGACATCTTGTCCTTATTTCAACAAATACAAGGACTTGAGTTAAGAACGCAAAGCGGACTTGACTCAAAGATTGGGTTGATTACCAACACTATAGTTTTTAATTCAAAGCCTGCGACTTTAAGTTCCCTCCTGCCACAAGATATTGAAAATTTCAATTACCTTTAGAAGGTGGGAAATATGACCATGAATAAACTACAAAAATTTACATACCACCTCAAGGTGATATTAACAGGTGCGGGAAGTCCGATGACCTCCAGTATCCCAAAGCCTTTCCGGAGCGGACATTTCAATGTATAAGAAACTTTTTAAAATAGAAGTTCTATTCCCGATTCTCATTTTTATAATGTTAACTGCCACATCCGTTTATGTTTGGAAATACGTCGAGCACAAGAAAATACAGGAAATTACATTAAAAAATGAGATTATCACTGAGCAGATAGTAACCCATTATCAAGACCGCCTTGAATCTCATCTGGCGATTCTAAAGTTCTTACGCAGAGAATGGTTTGCTAATAAGATCAATACACCATTGGACTTTGAAAGGGTAGTTCTTTCATTAATCAGAGGCTTCCCTGGCTTCCAGGCAATTAATTATATCGATTCAACCGGTGTCATCCGCTGGGTACAGCCGGAGGAGACTAATATCGAGGCAAAAGATAAAGATTTGCACGATCATCCCTTTGCAGCTGAAACGTTTATTAAAGCTGAAAAAACAGGTGATGATTACGCGACTCCGGCATTAGAACTTTGGCAAGGTGGGATGGGAATTGCAATATATTTTCCATTGATTCGAGAGGGACGATTGGAAGGGTATTTGAATGGAGTATTTAGACTTAATGATTTTATACAGTATTATTTCAAACAGGGTATCGCCCAGAAATTTTGTTTGCATCTTAAGGAGGACGGTCGTGAATTCTATATTTCCGGGGATGAGATTAGTGACCATGATCATCCTATTACCAGTGATTATCCTGTATCAATCTTGAATCGGGAGTGGACTGCATCACTCAGTCCCCGGCCGGAATTAATCAAAGCAACCGCTTCTTATGCAAATCTATTTATTTTAATATTGAGTATTGTCCTCTGGGGTATCTTCGCTTATGTAATCCACCTTTCAATTATAAGACGCCGGGAAGTATATAAAAGCGAAAAGAAATATCGGGATTTATTTGAAAAATCGGATGATGCTATTTTAATTATTAAAAATGGAAAATTTGTTGATTGTAATCAGGCAACTGTAAAAATGCTTCGTTATAATAATAAAAAAGAGTTATTAAATACTCATCCTTCAGAATTATCTCCGGAAAAACAACCGGATGGTAAATCATCCTTTGAAAAAGCGGATGAAATGATGAATATTGCCTTAGAAAAGGGAAGTCACCGATTCGAATGGGATCATAAAAAAGCGAATGGAGAGGTTTTTCCCGTGGAGGTACTGCTTACCTACATTCCAACTGATGATGAGAATACAATCATTCATACGGTTTGGAGGGATATGACGGAACGCAAACAGGCGGATCGGCTACAATCTGTTGTTTACCAGATTTCAGAGGCCACACACAGCGCTAAAAATATAGATGAATTATATAAAGTAATACACACAAGCCTAAAACAGGTTTTGGATGTTACTAATTTCTACATCGCCATTTATGATGAAAAGACTGAATTATTATCATTCCCCTATTTTGTTGATGAATCAGACATCGTGCCGGCTCCTAAACCGTTGGGCCGTGGTCTTACTGAATATATTATCCAGACTAAAAAACCGGTTTTCTTAAAAGAAAAAGACATGATCGAAATGATCAGTCAAGAAAAGATCGATCAGATCGGAACTCTGCCGCGGCAATGGGTGGGCTCACCGTTTTTTATCAGCGGAAAAATAAACGGAGCAATCGCCATGCAGAGTTATCATGATTCTAATCTTTATACTAAAAAGGATCTGGATATTTTAAACTATGTTTCCGAACAGATTGCCCAGACGATTGCATACAAGCAGTCAATTACAGATTTAGAAGTAGAAAGAACCTATCTTGACGAACTATTTACAAACTCTCCGGAAGCTGTGGCACTGGTGGATAATGAAAGTCTTATTTTAAAAATTAATCCTGAATTCACATCATTATTCGGATATGCGGAAGAAGATATCATCGGTAAAAATATTGATGGATTATTGACCGACCGTGAGCAATTGAAAAATGCCGAAAAACTCACTCATGAAGTCCGTACCGGGCGGCGTGTATTTGTCGAAGCTATCCGAAGGAAAAAAGATGGAACGATGCTTCCGGTATCCATTTTAGGTGCACCAATTAATTATAAGGGAGGTGTATTGGCAGTATATGCTATTTATCGTGATATTTCCGAGCGGAAGGAGGCTGAAGCGCAATTAAAAAGTTCTGAAAGGAAGCATCGCCTGCTTTCAAAGCAGTTAACGGAATCAAATATGATGAAGGAAACACTCCTGGATATTATTTCCCATGATTTGAAGAACCCGGCTGGAGTTATTCTGGGGTTTTCGGAACTACTCCAGGAGGAAAATAGTGACAATGAAATAGTTACAGGGATTATAGACAGCTCCAAAAATCTGATAAAGGTAATTGATAATGTGTCTACACTTTCCAAAGTGACTTTAGGTGAAAAAATAAAATTAAAGTCACTTGATTTAGTGCGAGTAATCGAACAAGTTTCTGATGAATATAAATCCCAGTTTGCCAGTAAAGGAATGGAGCTATATTTGAATCTTCCGGATAGTCTCCAGGTGCAAGCCAATCCAATTGTCGCAGAAATCTTTAAGAATTATTTAAGCAATGCTCTTAAATATTCTTCTGATGGAAAAAAGGTGATAATTGATACTGCTATTGATGAAAATTCAATCACGATCCATTTCATTGATTTTGGACCAACAGTACCAAAAGAGAAGAGAGAGATTATATTCGTAAGAGGTTCTCAATTGGAAAAAGGAGCGAAAAGGGGGAGAGGCCTTGGCTTGGCAATTGCGAAACGAATCGCGGATGCTCATAATGGACAAGTATGGGTGGAACCAAATGAACCAACGGGTAACAGGTTTTGTTTCGAAATACCAAAATAAATCACCTTGAGAAGGTGGGAAAACCGACCACGAGTAAACCACAAAATTTTATATACTACCTTTTTAAGGTGATGTAAGGTTTATTTTTACGTCAGAGAAGCGGGTTAATCAGCTCGTTTATATTTTTGTATTGCCTTAGCTAATTCTGATTCAAATTCCGAAACAGATGATTCAATCAAAGTAATATCTTCCTCGCGGGCTGCAAGGTTGATTTTTCCACCTAGCTTGGTAAATTCATCAAAACCATACCCGCCGCCGGTTCCTTTCAGGTTATGTCCGAATTGTCTGATTTCTAAAAAATTGCTGTGTTGAATGGCTTTCTTTAACCGGTCAAGTTCCTTCTGAAGGTAATCCAGGTACTTTCGGATAAGTTCCTGAAATTCAGGATCGTTAAATAAATCGAAATTCATAGGTGGAATTTAATCATCTCGCACATAAAAAATGACTGTCCATTCTAAAAAAAAATCCGGTACGAATTACTTAACCTGTTTAGCATATTCTAATAGTAGTCAAATCCACAACTACTGGACAATATATCTTTTTAACCGTCTGATAATAGGTGAAATTCCGCAGTTGTTTTTAGCCCAATTTTGATCCATTTAAAAAAGAAAGAATATGAGAAAAGGAAATTTTAGAAATATCGCAATCATTGCACACGTTGATCATGGCAAAACGACCCTCGTTAATGAAATGTTGAAACAAAGCGGCACATTTCAGGCTCATCAGGAAATAGAAGATCGTATCATGGATTCCATGGATCTTGAGAAGGAACGCGGAATTACAATCACAGCAAAGAATACAGCAATCCTTTATAAGAATGTCAAGATCAATATTATGGATACACCGGGTCATGCTGATTTTGGCGGGGAAGTGGAACGGAGTTTGAATCTTGTGGATGGTGCATTATTACTTGTGGACTCCAGCGAAGGTCCATTACCACAGACACGGTTTGTATTGAAAAAGGCTCTGGAGAGAGACCTTCCTATTATTCTTGTTATTAATAAAATCGATAGGGCAGATGCTCGGATCGATGAAGTGATTAATGAAGTTTATGACCTGTTCATTGATCTGGATGCGACGGATGATCAGATTGAATTTCCGATCCTGTACACTTATGCAAAAGAAGGTATAGCACACTACGAATTGGAAGATGAATCCGACAATTTTCAACCACTTTTTGAGTCCATTCTATCAAAAATTCCTGGACCAGTGGCAAATGATGCACATATCCCTCAATTTTTAATTACCAATTTGGATTATGACTCATACGTAGGACAAATAGCGATCGGAAGGTTGAATAACGGTACATTAAAGATGAATACATCCTATGCTCTCTGTGGGAAAAACGGGATAACTCATGGTCATAAATTTTCTGCGCTTTACACCTTCAAAGGGTTGAATAAAATCCTCGTAGATCAATTGGAAGCCGGTGATATAATCGCCGTAGCAGGGTTGGAAGGCATCACGATCGGAGATACTATCTCCTCCAATGAATATCCAAAACCACTTCCCAGGATCAAGGTTGATGAACCTACGGTTTCCATGCTCTTTTATGTTAATGATAGTCCATTTGCCGGAATTGAAGGAAAGTTTCTCACTACACGTCACATTCAGGAAAGGCTTCAAAAAGAAATTTTGAGTAATGTTTCTCTGCAGGTATTATCCACAGAAAAGATAAATGTATTTGAGGTACGGGGCCGGGGGGAATTGCAAATGGCTGTGTTGATAGAAACCATGCGTCGGGAAGGGTATGAATTTATGGTGTCAAAACCTCATGTCATTACCCGGGAAGAAAACGGAAAAGTGATGGAACCCATGGAAAAAGTTTATCTGGATATCCCGGAAGATAAAGTGGGTATTGTCACTGAAAAGTTATCGGGCCGAAAGGGAAAAATGACTAACCTTCAAAACCACGGTCATGGTCGTGTATCCATGGAGTTCTCAATTCCATCCAGGGGGTTGATCGGATTTCGGAGTCAGTTCCTGACAGATACACAAGGTGCCGGAATTATGAATAAATTATTCGATGGATTCGCGCCGTGGTTTGGACGAATTCCACAGAGGAACAGTGGTGCTTTGGTGGCCGATCGGAATGGAAGGGTGACAACTTATGCATGTGTCGGAATGGCGGATAGGGGTGAATTATTCATTAGTGTGGGTACTGAAGTTTATGATGGAATGATCATCGGTGAACGCAATCGCCCTGATGACTTAGCGGTGAATATCACTCGAGAGAAAAAGCTTACGAATATGCGGAGTTCCGGGTCGGATCACACTGTCACACTTCGTCCTCCAAGACAACTTTCTCTAGACCAATGCATTGAATTCATTGCTGAAGATGAACTGGTGGAAGTAACTCCGAAATCTATTCGACTTCGTAAAATGGAATTGAACCAGAATAAACGGTTGGCCGAACGAAAAAAAGAAAAATACACTAATGCGTAAGGGATAGTATTTTTCAAATTCTAACCCAGACATACTTTTCCGTTTCCGTGGGTCGTGGAATGCTCATTTAACCTTCGAGGTTTCTTCAATGAAGCCAATTGAGTAGTGTTTGTATTTTGGCATCAGGTCTTGAACCTCGAAGGTTGGATCATTGTTATTTTGAGATCGGAAGAGCGTCGTGTAGGGAAAGAGTGTAGATCTCGGTGGTCGCCGTATCATTAAAAAAAAAATAATAATAGAGAAGTGTACCAATCTTTATAAATACCCCTCCCACTGTTATTATGTCTCCCATGACCTTCTAACCATCTCTCCGTCAAA
>CAJVYU010000138.1 GCA_913009735.1 uncultured Fidelibacterota bacterium | reverse complement strand
ACTGTGCTGGACCATGAGATGTACACACGTGTCACGATATATATATGTGTGTGTTTTTTTTTTTCATGCTACGGCGAACACCGAGATCTACACTCTTTCCCTACAAGACGCTCTTCCGATCTATGTACATGCGTCTGGAATCACAGCCGCGCAATAAACTATCGCAAAAACGTGATGATTTGGGTGATCGAAAAAAAGTCCTTTCAGATCTGGATTCAAAACTTTCTACCCTGAAATCCAAGGCAGATCGTTTAACGGACACAATTACGGATTATTTTGCCACGAAAAAAACAGCCTCCAGTGATAGTGATAATATCACAGCTACCGCTAATGCAAATGCAACTCTAGGAAACCATTCTTTTACAGTCGAACGTTTGGCGTCAGCGGATACTCGGGCCTCGAAACAATACACTGATACAGCTTCCAGTTTTGGATCTTTTACCAATGACCAGACTTTTTCCATCACGGTTGCCCACCCATTAGATACAGACGAATCTAATCGTGTTTCAATTTCTGTTACAGTCACTTTAGATAAATTTTCCCAAACAGACGATAATGTACTAACCGACATTGCAGATGCTATCAACACGGCCATGGCAAATGCAGTGGTGGCTGATACAATCGAAAATGATGAAGTGATCCATGCATCAGTTGTCATGGAAGAAACCGGAAAATCCCGGTTAATCTTTACCAGTAATAAGTCCGGATATACCAATCGAATGGAATTTACTGACAGTGCAGATTTATTGCTCCAATCCTTGGAAATCAATGCAAACGTCCAAACATCTGGTACTTCTGGCGGGTATATGACGCTTGTGGGGACCGGCGCGACCGATAGTTTATTGAATTCTAAATTCACTATGGACGGTTTAACCTTTTATCGGGATTCGAACCAAGTATCTGATACATTAACAGGCGTTACGCTCAATTTTCTGAATACATTTTCTATATCTGAAACATTGACCGTTTCCACCGATACGGAAAAAGTGAAAGAAGAAATTAATGGGTATTTGGATGCTTATAATGAATCAATACAATTTATGAAGGATAATGGGCAGATTAATCCGGATACTAAAAAACGTGGCACGTTGGCGAATGACGCAATGTATGGCCAGATAATCAATGAACTTCGCAGTCAAACTAATTCTGTTGTGACAACATCATCTTCAACCTATACAAGTTTATACTCCATAGGTATTGAAGCAGATAACAACGGGAAATTATCTATCGCTGACATAGAAAAATTCACAACAGCATTGGAATCAAATACACAAAACGTATCAGAAATATTTGATGCAAGTGATGGAGTTGCCACCAAGATAGAAAGTTATCTTGATACATTCGTGAAAACAGGCGGTTTCATCGATTCCAGTAAAGAAAACATCGACAACTCTGTCACCCAATTGAATGATCGCATTGATCGTATGGATGAAATGTTATTAAAAAGACAAGTCCAGCTCAAAGCTGAATTTGCAGAATTGCAGGACGCCATGACCAGAATAGCAAATCAGCAATCCTTCTTTAGTTCATTCGGAAGTTAAAAAAAGGAATAAGTTATGAGTATTCATGAAGTCAATAATACACAGCTGGTTTCACAGCAGAAACAAACTGAAGTAATTCAAAAACTTTCTGGTACAAATCATGATAAACAAAAATCTGTCAAATCATCAGGAAAAACCAAAATTGAAATCAGTATACAGGATATGTCCGAGATGATTTCCCGTGTAAATGAAGTTGTCCGGTCCATCGGCACTAAAATCGGGTTCTCATACGATACGATTAATGATAAGAAGGTTATTTTGGTTAAAGATAAGGAAACCGATGAAGTGATTCGGGAAATCCCATCCAAGGAAATGTTGAATCTGGTGAAGCAATTAGAACGGGTGTCAGGAATTATTTATAACAATAAAATTTGATTATCTGCTAAAGAATATTTGAATTCTGCCGATAATAGAATTAAGTCCTACCATGTAGGTTGGGAGAAAGGTTCATCGAAGAGGACATAAACAGAAAGACAACATGTTTTTGGAACAAAATAATAATCTCTTAAAAACATTACTTCAGGAAGAATTATCCTGTTTTAAGGAAATTCTGTATCAGACCCAGGAATACCAGAAAAATTTGGATAAGCGAACAACTGATGCATTATTGGATTTATTAGATGAGCGGGAAATGCGTATTAATCTCATCAACCGCCTTGAAAATGAACGTAAAAAATTGGAATTAAATGCACCGGAGTTTGAACCTGTAATTGACAGTATTAAAAAAGATATAAAAGATATTGCTTTAAATTTGGTTCGGGTTGATGCTGAACTCCTGGATATTCTGGCCATGAGTAAAGAAAATATTATTAAAGAACTCTCCCAAACGACCAAAAATAAAAATATGATGAATAGTTACCGTGATGAAACATCAAGGTTTATTGATATAAAACAAGAATAATTCAATGACATCCATAAAAGACGTATCAGGACTTTCCAAAGATTACAAGAGAGTTGAACAGGAAGAAAAGCTTAAACGCGTCCAGGCTGCCAAAACCGAAAAAGGAGATGGTGCAAAAAAGGGTGTATCTGTTTTCTCCGGAAAAGATAAAGTTGAGATTTCACCCCAAGGTCAGACCTTGGCGGCCTCCAAAACGAAAGTCAATAAATATGCAGATGAACTGCGCAGCCTGCGGACATCCAACCAGGAAAAAATTGAAGAAATTCACAGTAAAATTGAATCCAAATTTTATTCCCATCCGGAAGTGCTGGAGAAGATTGTTGAATCATTAATGACTTCAATACCATTTCAATCTGTCTCCACGGAAGGACTAAAGCCAGAAACGGAGCTCACGGACGAGCAGCTTCAGCACATCCGGGAAAAAATTAAGAATGGCGATTATAACGCGAGCAATGTAATAGAAGCGGTTATCGGCGAATTAATGAAAATCATATAAGAACTCCTCCTTACCCACCTCACCATCCTACCGAACTAGGGATCTCATTTTTTGGGGTCCCTATCTTTTTATCTGGGCAATAACAATTATTGGGGTTTTGTGATTATTTTATTGAAGGGGGTTGCTTCACCCAACATAAATGTTGGGATTCGCAACGACAGATATTTTTTATTATTAAAATAAACACTTAACCTGTCATCGCGAATCTTTGATACGAAGTGAAAACACACAGGCAGTTCCAGTATACCAATACATGTTATTGATGGTGGAATGGATTTGGGGCATGAGGATTTTGATTCACCGGGCAAAATTATTATTTTACCCGGTTCCGATATATTTTCCTGACTTCGCCGCTGGGACACCCATGCTAGATTTCAAATAAATTCAAAATACATTTTTGTTCTTCAGTATTGACTAACAACCTGGTGTGTTTAGTTTTTGAATAAGGTGTAGTAATCGTTAAGGCATAGATTGTTTTAAGGGTATCGATAACTTTTCCGGGACTCAACTTGGATTTTCTTTCTTTAAGTTGTCGTTCCAATTCTTTATAAATCAATGATGCTGCAAAAGCAATACAAATATGAGACTCTATTCTTCTTCGTGCATAATGATAGATTGGTCTTATGCGTAAATCTGTTTTTGATATTCTAAAGGTTTTTTCAATTTGCCATAATTGACCATACTGCTTGATGACTTGATCATTAGAAAGTTTGGTATTTGTGAGATATCCTTTTAAACCATCCCATTCAGCATCCTTTTTAAATTTTTGGTAATCAATGGTTATGGTAATATTCCCTTCGAGTTTCAGATATTTATTGTACCCTCGGTTATTAATGTGTTTTTTTGATAGTTTACCTTTTTCTAATGATTTTTCGAGTCTGGCTAAACCACGGTTGCGGTTAAATGCATCTTTTCCGGCTCTTTGTGCAGAATAGCTTATAATGAGCTTGTGAGAGCCTTTTTTTATTAATCTTGAACTTTGTCCATTATTTAATCTTAATTGAAGTATTTGTTGCTGCAATGCCGTTGTTTCGTTTTTTATCCGTGCTCCTAAAATATATTCATACCCATGCTTACAAAGTAATTCCACATTGTTTTTAGACATTAAACCTGCGTCAGCAACTACAATTAATTTTTCCAAATTATATTTACGTTTAAAGGTTTCAATAACCGGGATCAATGTGTGTCCTTCGTATTTATCTCCTTCAAATATCTCATAGGCAATTGGATATCCCCCTCTACTGGTAAGTAATCCCAAAACTATTTGAGGATGTTGGTGTTTACCGTCTTTTGAAAAGCCGGTTTTCCTTAAATCATCAGCATCTTCAGTTTCAAAATACAAAGTGGTTACATCATAGAAAACAACAGAGAAATCTTCTTTCATAATACTTCGAACATGATTGAATGCGATTTCTTTGATTTGGTCTATCTGTTTGTTGTGAAGCTTATCTAAATAGCGATAAATGGAATTTACACTCACATCTATTCCTTTGTATTTGTATAAATAATCTATCGTCTTGAGTTTACTAACAGGATATACCAATCGGGTAATCACCAAATAACGAAACAGTGGGTCTTTGATACCATTGAATCCAATCGAATCAAATATCTTACCCAGTAAAAGCTCCGGACCCTTCAATTCTAATGCCTCAACACCTTTATAAAACATATCCACCAATTTATCTTCCTTTGCTGTTTCAAAATTTAATGGCAGCAAACCCATTATCTTATCTTTCTCCAAATGTGCTTGCTCATACAATTGATTAATCTTATCGATTTGGTCTGAAGAACCGACTGTTTTTACAAGTTTATATTTTCCAGAACTTTTATCTATTATTTGGACACTGACAACTCCACTTGGGTTCTTTTTTTTCCGCACAAACACACTAAAATTACCCCTGGGACACCCAAAACCGGTACTGATTATGATTCTTCTCGTCGAGAAATATTTATATATTTTACGATCTCTAAAAAACCGACGAAGTCAGGAAACGTTATGAATCTATCTGAAAAATTAGAGTAACTTTAAAATAGAGTTTAGGAAGCGAAAACAAGTGTCCGAAAGTTTACCGGAACGGTGTCCGAAACCACCGGAATTTCCAATTATTTCATTCATTAACTTCATTACCCATAAGGTTTTGTGCTTATTGTCCATTCCCAAGGAAGAATCGCTCATTTTAGGATACACTATTATTACGGTACTTGCATAAGTTAGTACGTTTGCTCATGAATTATCCAGACTAAATATTTTATCTTTATCGTATTAATCTCTCCTGCAATAAATCCTGGAGATTCCTCCTGCCATCAAGTACACAATGAACAAAAACTTGATTATCAACAATCTGATATATTATTCTGTATGGTTTAAAATGGACTTCTAAGTATTCGACCACATTTATTCTTTTTAATTCGGGAGGAATATGACCTCTTGACGGTAAATCCTTTAATTTCAGACATGTCACTTTTAGTTTCTCAAATAATTTATCAGCTTTGAGTTGAGAATCATTTTCTGAAACGTAGGAATAAATATCAAAAATATCATCTTCCGCATCTTGCGTTAGAAATACCTCAAAACTCATGAAACATCTTTTTCGGCTATTCTCTCTTCTAGATTCGCAAACGATTCTCTAACAGGCTTATAATTCCCCTTTTTAATACTTGTCGAACTTTGTGCTAGAATCTTTAATAATGCTAAACTATCTTGTGTTTGCTCATACACATGAATATCTTGAACGACTACCTTTGCTTCTCCATTATGTGTAATAATCATCGTTTCATGATTTTTTGAAACTTCACGAATAACTTCTGATGCATGGGTTTTGAGATAACTGATAGGTTTTATTGCTTCACTGTATTTCATCATTTTACCTTATTTATTACGACTATAATATAGACTATATATTAGTCTTTCTCAACGATAATTTAGTGGGCAAGTAGGAAATCTCACCAGCGCCCATCCCTTTGCATAATATTCAAAATGAGTAATCCGTCACGCCTGCCATGGGAGCCAGGAAAATGGGTGTTTTTATATTCACATTGCCGATTTGCATGGTTGAATTTATTATGAATCTTGTAAGAGGGTGAAATGTCCAGCGACAATTATAATTTACCCTCGTCTTGCCTCATGAGTAAATCAAACCCTAATCAAAGACTTGCCTCACGAATAATCTTACCATGAAATTTAGGAGTAAATTTATCTACAACCAATATTTCGTCTTTCAGCCACTCATAATCAAAAGTTAATATTGCTTTTGATCGCCATACTTTAACATGCCTTTGCATGGTCCTAAGCTGACCATCTTTAAATCTTCCTGGGTATTTTTGTTGGAGTCCAATAAAAATGGATTTGGCTGTTTTTTCAGGCTTTTCTTCCAATATCATACACACTTCCTCCCAAACTTTATCAAAGGGATTCTTTCGTGTCTTCCACGTATGAGATACCCTTGATTTTCTGCTCCGTCGATACTTGCGTTTTTCATTCTCCATGGACTTATTCATAAAGTCAACGGCCATGTTATCCATGCTGGTATTCTTGCTTGAGCTGCACTTATCAGAATCAAATTTCAGTGGATCTTCAATGTCGTTAGAATCAGAAAAAGCCGGAACAACGTGTTTCCACAAAGAATCCTGAATATTTTTTATTTGCTGTAAGAGGCGGATTGGATCAAGAGATTCAAAAACATTTTCAAGATATTTCCGGTTTTCTTCATTTAATACATCTTTGGCCATTAGACGATGGAACGGTGTTTTTGCAGGATCATAGATTCATTGTACTTTTGCTCCTTCCCGATGTTTTATATGGAGCTTCATAGAGGGTTGGAAGAAATTCACATACAGCCTTGTTGCCCGGTATAGTTCATTAAGTTGTTTATAGGCATGCATACCTTCAAATCTATCGTAACCAACCAGTTGTCTGACCACAACTCCATTTTTTTGTTCAACAAAACATTGATCATTCTTTTTATAAGCTCGGCCCCTGGTAAATGTTATCTGATTTTGTTCACAAAAATCTATGAGTTCTTGATTAATAAATTCACCACCATTGTCAGTGTCCAACCCTAATATTGGGAAGGGAATAAGCTGCATGGCATGTCCAAAAGCCTGGATAACACTACCTTGGTGCTTGGATAACAAAGGTAAACATTCAACCCATCCTGTTACGATATCAGTAAGGACCAAAGAGTACAAAAATGCCCCGCTCGTATTACCACCACAATGTGCTACAAAATCTGCTTCAAAGAAACCAGGTTCATCTTCGTCCCAATCTGCGAAAGTTCTAACCGGGATTTTCTTTTTTATTAGAGCTCCGGGTTTAGTCGTGCTAATGCCACGGCCGTTGGCTCTCTTGCGTAAAGGCTCTAAAATGCGATCAATTGTAGCTGCACTTATCGAAGTGATTTTTTCTCTGGTAACATTATTCAGAGTAAGATGTCCATGACGTTCTAAAGCCGGAATTAGTTCTTTCAGAAATGGTGCAAGCCTTTTGGAAGCAATAAAATTTGCTGCCGACCAAGCCAACTTGATGATTTCATGATCCTCTGTATCGTAATACGAAATACGTGGTCTACATATTTTTGTTACAACCGGTAGGATTTTTTGTGATAATAGTCGTATTGCATACTTCCGGTTATAACCTGTTGATGCTACAAATTCATTTAGCATGGACTGCTTTTGATTTTGATCTGCTTCTC
>CAJVYU010000137.1 GCA_913009735.1 uncultured Fidelibacterota bacterium | reverse complement strand
GGAAAAGAAGAGAAAAGGGAAGGAGGTAGGAAGAAGTACAAGGGGAACGGGGTGGTCAAACAAGGAAAAGAAGAAAAAAGAGGAGAAAAGATGATTTTTTTTTTTCAAGCAGAAGACGGCATACGAGATAAAGGAATGTGACTGGAGTTCAGACGTGTGCTCTTCCGATCTTCTATGTATAAATATTGAGTAATCTATATTATTGATTTTTACAAATGCTTTGAGTTGACAAGTCGAACTACCACTTCCCCATGATATTTCATTTTCAGACAGATTTTCAATAGTTACACTTATGGTAGCCGGTTCTTGGATTGATGTTATTATTTCAGAAGAAGATATGGTAATTATATAGTCTTCATCCTGATTGGATTGAGAACAACCAATCATAATGAGACCAATAGCAGATAATATAAATAATTGTTTTATTTTACATTTTATCACAATAAAACTCCCATAAAATATATACATAAATAATAATTATTCAAATCAGCCATACATCTTCCTTTTTACCTTTTTCTTTTCCTTTTTCTTCTTCCTTTTTACTTATTCCTTAACAGATCATCCGTCAAGCACAGTTCTTATCACATCCCACCTGTGTCCTCTTCTCTGCAAATATGCTAAAAGTCTGTTTCTTTCTTTTTGGGTTAATTTTTGTCCCGGCCGGATATTGCGTTTTGCCATTAACCGCTCCACAAGTTCTTCTTCGGAAATTTCATCATAAGCCTGCTGGATCAATTTTTCAACAAGTTCACTGTCTAATCTGTGGGGAATCAGTTCACGACGCAACGCAACCGGTCCCAGGAACCTGAAATGGATTTTATCATTAATAAATGCTTTGGCAAACAATTCATCATTAAGGATTTTCTTCCCTTCCAATTTTTGTATAACACGGTCAATTGTTCCTGGTTCATACCCTTTTTCTGCTAATCGTTTTCGCAATTCCGCTTTACTTCGCATGCGATAATTCAGCAGGGAAACGGCTGCATGAAATGCTTGATGATCATTTTCCTTCTGTTCCAGTTCCAATAAATACTTTTCGTCCACTTTAGAACCTACTTCCAGACCTGTAGAAACAAAAACGTCTTCGGAAATTCCAAAGACGCTTTGATCATCAAATATTAATAAACGTTTGGATCGTTTTTGACCCTTTCGTTTGATGGAAATTATTTTACGAATCAGCGTCATCCTCCTTGTTATCCATACCAACAAAGGCTCTTACGTCAGAAACGACTTTATCCAGAATGTCTGGATTTTCTTTTAAGAACGATTTTGAATTCTCTCTTCCCTGACCGATTTTTGCATCATCATAGGAATACCACGCGCCGGTTTTCTGTATGATTTCACCTTCAACCGCCAGATCAATAATATCGCCGATATACGAAATACCTTCACCATACATAATATCAAATTCAGTCTGCTTAAAGGGCGGCGCTACTTTATTCTTAACCACTTTTACGCGGACCCGTGATCCGATAGAATTCGTTCCGTCTTTTATGGTCGTCACTCTTCGAATTTCCAACCTCATCGCTGAGTAAAATTTCAACGCTCTTCCACCGGTTGTCGTCTCCGGATTGCCAAATATAACGCCAATCTTTTCTCTGATTTGATTAATAAAAATGACGCTCGTGTCAGTCTTTTTCACCGTACCCGTTAATTTTCGCAATGCCTGGGACATGAGCCTTGCATGAAGACCCATAAAAGAGTCACCCATTTCACCGTCGAGTTCAGCTTTAGGTACCAAGGCGGCAACAGAATCAATCACAATCACATCAAGAGAATTACTGCGAATGAGTGTGTCTACAATAGAGAGAGCCTGTTCTCCATACGAAGGTTGAGATACAATCAATTCTGCCGTATCGACACCCAGCTTTTTCATGTATTCCGTATCAAGTGCATGTTCCATATCGATAAAAGCCGCAACACCACCGGCTTTCTGCGCTTCCGCTACAATGTGCAAAGCGAGGGTTGTTTTTCCGGAAGATTCAGGACCAAAAATTTCAATGACACGGCCTTTGGGGATACCTCCGATTCCAAGGGCAATATCCAGGGATAAACAACCGGTAGAAATCACGTTATCTCTAACATTCATTTTGTCACTATCTAAATGAATAAATAGCTCTTCACCCCTATATTGTTTTTCTAGTTGTGCTTTTGCCAGTTCCAATGCTTTGGATTTCTTTTCATCCATAAATATTAAACTCCATTGTTGAAAATTATCTTAAAAAATGAGTACCTAAAATAGTATAAACTGAACCCTTATGAAAGAGTTCGCTGCTCATTAAATGAATTTTATTAATGCTTAACTTTATTGGGTTATAATTATATTTCAAAAATCCGGAAATATCCGGTGTAACCTTTTGTGGATATTTGATTCTAGCCATCGTAAGGTGAGGAATATACTCTTTCTCTTCTCTTGGATAACCTAATGTGTCCAATGCATCATTGATTTTATATACCAATTCCTGCAATGGATTCAGGTTGCCATCTATTCCCAACCATAAGATACGAGGCCTTTCCTTTTTCGGAAAACATCCGGATCCATTGATCATAAAATTCATCGCAGCTGTATTTTCCACGATGTGAACAATGGTTGCATTGATTTTCTTCACTTCATCTTCCGGTGTCGCACCAATGAATTTCAACGTCAGATGAATATTCCCACCTCTAACCCAACGTATCCTACCCTCTTTTTCATTGATGGTGGACTTTAATATTTTTTGAAGTTCTATTATTTCATCCGGTATCGGTACCGATAGAAATGTACGTAACAATCTTTTACTCATCGATTAAAAAGTTTTATTCAATTAATTCTGTTTATTTTTTCATGTAACAATAACATTTCCACCACCCCAACGATCTTTCTTAATTTATTCAAGATTTATGGTTGGGGCTATCCTAAAATGGTTATTCGAAATATAATACCCCTTTGTATTTCCCCTATTACAGGGGAAAATAATAGGATAAAACCGTTGACCTTCTCCCCTGTCATAGGGGAGAAATGAAGAGGGGTGTTAATCATTGAACACGCTCTTTTAATCATACGATTAACATATGCCGAAGTAATATTTGCTTTTGTCTATTTGTTTCCAATATAACCTTTAACCCTTTTCGGACAGTCTTGTCTTGGGGTGGTGATATATTATTAGTTAATTTTCAAAATTATCTTCTACTTTATTTATTTACCTTCGACATTAAATACAACCTGACCATGTTTAATGCAGTCTGGCTGCTGGCATTTTTATTTAATGTTCTGTCTTTTACAAAACGAAATTCTTTTACGATTGTATTGTTACCATCAGCCAGGGCAATATAAACCAATCCAACCGGTTTCTCTTTCGTTCCGCCGGTAGGACCTGCGATTCCTGTAACGGATAAGCCTAAATCAGCATGCAAAACCTCACGGACATTTTCCGCCATCTGAATAGCCGTTTCCGGACTGACAGCACCATGCTTTTCCAACACGTCATGATCCACATTCAATGCACTTTCTTTTACATCGTTGCTGTAAGAAACGATTCCGCCCACATAATAAGAAGAACTTCCGGAAACATTTGTGATTCGATGACCGATTAAACCGCCTGTACATGATTCAGCAGTGGCAATGGTCAGGCTCTTTCCGGATAGCATTTCCCCTATGGTATCTTCCAAACGATCATCGTCAAAACCATAAATATATTTCCCGACGGTTGATTGAATTTGTTCAGCTAAATCTTTAATTCTATTCTCGTCATGGCTGCTTAAACGAACATCAACACCTGTAAATTGTGGTAAAAATGCTATGGTTAAACCATTTGGAGTATCCTGGACAATATGTGCCAATTTTTCCGCCAATGCTGATTCCATAATCCCGGTCGTTCGAATAGTACGAACGAATAACATATTTTCGCTGTTTTGCCTAATAAATGGAAGAATCGTGGATTTCATCATTTCTTTCATTTCTCTTGGAACTCCCGGTACGGCATAAATATGCTTATCATCCACAATAAAATGAAGTCCCCTGGCAGAACCAACAGGATTATCAATTACATTTCCTTTTTGTGGTCTCATAGCCTGATTTCTATTCAGGTCAGGCAATGTCATATTTCGTTTTGATAAGCGCTTTTGCAGATTATCCCAATACGCTTCATCAAATACCGGTGAATCTTCAGCATAATCATAAAGTGCAACTGCTGTAACATCATCATGAGTTGGTCCCAAACCACCGGTGATGATAATCGTTTCACATCCTGATGGAACAGACATCAGCGCATGATGAATTTCCTCTTTTGAATCGCCAATAGTTTGATGCCATAAGACTTTACCCCCGGCTTTTAAAACATACGTTCCAATCCAGGAGGCATTCGTATTCACAGTAAATCCTGCTAATAATTCATTACCGATCGTTATTAGTGCAATATTCATAAGTATAAAAGAAATCCGTTTAATACGATGCTTGTCGCTATTCCTGCTGCAACATCATCCAGCATAACTCCCCAACCACCGGGTAATCTTTCTAATTGTTGAATCGGCGGCGGTTTAAAGATGTCTAATATGCGAAATAGACCAAATGCAGCAATTCCATATCCTAAAGTGTGAGGAAGCGCGATCAATGCGATCCACTGTCCTGCAACTTCATCTATGACTACTTCAGAAGGGTCACTATTTCCTGATGTTTGAATAACACCATTAGCAGTGATTACTCCGATGAAAAAGACGACTACTGAAAATATGATCAGCAAAAATGGTGAAATGTCCGTCATGAAGAAATACCAAACGAGAAAAGCTGCAAGGCTCCCCCATGTTCCCGGAGCTAAAGGTAAATATCCTATCCTGAATACGGTTGCAATCCAGTTAGAAATGGAATTCATTGAGTTAGTTAAGAAAGGAACTGTCGTATTGCAGAACGGTTTTCATAGATATATGATATACCTGTGATGACAGTAAAAATTGTGACAGTGAGGGTAAGATTGTAAATCAAGTTGTATTCCCGCGTTAATGTGATAAAATCAGAAAACCAACTTATATGTAACTTGACAAGTCCCAGGTAAAGCAATATGGTCACGATAATCACGATCTGGACCGTCGTTTTTGCTTTTGCAATATTGCTGGTGACCATATTAAATCCTTTATTACTCATGACCATACGTAAGCCGGTAACAAACATATCTCTAAAAATAATCAAAGCGACCATCCAATATGGGATGACTCCCAGGACAGCAAAAGAAATCAATGCAGAGGACACAAGGATCTTATCTGCCAAAGGATCCAGGAACTGCCCATGATCGGTAACCTGGTCGTGTTTCCTTGCGTAATAACCATCAAATGCATCCGTTATTGCAGCGACCAGGAAAATGACTAATGCCCAGAGTTTCGCATAAGGATGATCATAAAAAAGAAGAATGATAAAAAATGGAGTTAAAGCAATTCTTAACAGTGTCAACGTATTTGGGAGATTCAACTTCATAGCGCAACCCGTCCTTCAATTGCACGAATCAAAGTCGCTTCATCAATATATTCCAAAGCACCCCCTACCGGTAATCCCCTGGCTAACCGGGTTGATTTAACGCCTTTTTCTTTCAACAATTTACTGATATATAGAGCAGTGGCTTCCCCTTCCACACTGGGATTTGTTGCCAATATTACTTCCATGTCAGTATTCACACGGTCTAACAGCCTGTCAATGCTCAAATCATCGGGACCGATACCGTCAAGAGGGGACAAAACACCGCCCAATACGTGATATTTCCCACGAAAACTATTTGTCTTTTCAAAATGAAAAATATCGCTGGGTTCTTCTATAATACATAATAAATCTTCCCGGCGTTTTGAATCGGAGCAAATGTTGCACGGATCTTCTTCAGTAATACCGCCGCAAATCGAACACGATAAAATATTTGTTTTTACATCCATTACTGCCTGAGCTAAATGCACTGCTTCATCACTATTCCTTTTTAATACATAAAATGCCATACGTTGTGCCGTTTTTTTCCCAATACCGGGGAATCGCGCGAAGGCATCAATTAATTTTTCGACAGATGTAGGTATAAAGCCCATTTTACATTCCGGGTAAATTTAACCCGCCTAACATATTTCCGGTTACAGCATCCATACGCGCTGCGGCTTCATCCTGTGCTTTCTGTAATGCTTTTTTCATAGTCGTAAGAATAATATCTTCCAAGATATCTTTATCTTCTGACATGGCTTCGTCGGACAAGGTTACATCAATTATTTCCAATTTACCATTCAATTTTACAGTCATCATCCCGGCAGTAGATTCTTCAATAATGACATCTTTTAATTCTTCCTGAACATTAGCCATTTTGGACTGCATTGCCTGGGCTTGCTTTAACATCTTGCCCATATTACCCTTATTGAACATGTTTTCTCCTTATCTTAATATTTCGCCATCAAAAAGTTCAATAACTCTATTAACAACCGGATTACCTTTTATCACAACCGATGGCGCATTCGGTAATTCGTGTCTGATTTCTTCTTGTGTGCCTTCGTTTAATAAAAAAGTCATTCTCACCGTTTGATTAAAGATTTCTTCAAAGGTGTTTTCAATTAATGATCGATTTCTTTCCAGCCTATCAAAACTGAATTTGGATTGATCATATACTGCAATATCTAACTTTCTTTTATTTAAGTCCATTGGCAATGTTTGTTCCAAAACCATTGCAACGGATGTTTTAATTTTTCCGATTTCACCAACCACTTTATACCAATTGGATTTGATGTATTCAATGTCTAATGATTCAATGGGTTGTTCTGATTCCTTGTGAACTTCTTTAGAAGTTACTTCTGGTTTTTTTTCTGGAATATCATTGTTTTTAACATCACTAACAGGTTGGTCGTTTTCATTTTCTTTATGGTCGTGTTCTATTGTATTTTTTTGTGATACTGAAAGATCAATTTGTGATGATTTTTTTTCAGGAATTGTGTATTGAACTTTCCGCTCACTCGAAGAACCGGGGTCCGTTGATAATATTTCTTCAATGGAAACAGACTTGTCCATTTCCAACATTTTCAACAAATTGACTTCGAAGAGAATTTGCGGTTGTGATGCTCTTCTGATTTCCGGTTCCATTTTACTAAAAACCTGTGAGATACGCATCAAATCACGACGATCCCATTCAACAGAATCATTCGCATATCGTTCCTGCAATTCGGAGTTCATTTCCAAAGAAGATGCGGCGCCTTCCACTGTGCTTATTAATAAATTGCGTAAATGCTGATTGAATCCGTTTACCACATCTTCCAGCGGTGTTCCTAAAGATCGAATGTTGTTTAAAACAGATACAAGCTGTTTACCGTTTTTTTCTTTGATTGCTGTCGTTAAATCGAAAAACATATCATAGGGAATCAGCCCAAGGACTTTGGATATTTCGTTAAAAACAATATTATCTCCGGTATAGGAAATAACCTGATCCAGCAAACTCAAAGCATCGCGCACACTGCCATCCGCTTTTCGGCTGATAGCAGACACAGATTCTTCATCAAATTCAATTTTCTCAACATTCAGAATATGCTTCATCCTGTCAGCAATAATCTTTGGACTGATACGATTGAAGTCGAATCGCTGACAACGGGAAATAATAGTGGCCGGCATTTTATGTATATCCGTTGTACACATAATAAATTTCCCGTGAACAGGTGGTTCTTCCAGAGTGCGGAGCAACGCATTAAATGCAGATCGGAAGAGCGTCGTGTAGGGAAAGAGTGTAGATCTCGGTGGTCGCCGTATCATTAAAAAAAAAATTAAATCTTTTTTTTTCTATTTTTCTCTTAAATTTAACCCCTCACTATACACTTATGATT
>CAJVYU010000136.1 GCA_913009735.1 uncultured Fidelibacterota bacterium | reverse complement strand
TTGCCGTGCAACCTGCTGAATCGGTTACCTGTACCCAGTAATAACCCGTGTTGCCCGCAAGCAATACGGAATCTGTGCTGCCGTCCTGCCAGTAATAAGAATAATATCCGCCTCCGGGTGAAAGCAGGACGCTCTGACCGTAGCAAAAGGAGGTGTCGGGACCGAGGTCAAGATTAATATTTTCAGAAATATTAACATACAAAGAATCAGAAGAATTTAATGAACAGGAATTTTGGAGGGAAACGGATATAAAACCTGAAACTCCTCCAAAATTTACTACAATCCCAAGTGTGCCCTGTCCTGAAATAATAGTGGCGTTCTCCGGAACAGACCATAAATAATCACCATCTATATTGGGTTCTACATAATAATATATATTTAGCTGGTTTTCGCAAATAACAGAATCACCAATTATTTTTAAAGAATCAACGCATATCATTTTTTGCTCTAAATCCTGGTTTTCCACATCAATATCATAATATGGAAATTCCGAATTCTGGGAGACTGTCGGGAAAACCGGAGTTCCTGTTACACTAACATTTTTAACTGTTGTGTTGTCAACAACCTGACTACAACAGGAGTTTCCTTCATTATCGGTTTTTACTAAAAAGAAATCCCTTTCGCCATTGCCATAACTGTAGGTTGATGCAGTAATAATAAGTCCCTCATTATTTGCTATATCCACGGACGAAAAATCTTCATCTTCTGTCCCTCCATAAGTTTTTGCCCAAATTAAATTTCCTTCCGGATTAATTTTAATAATAAAAACATCGCTGCCACCAGCCCCAAAACTGCTTGTTACGCCACAAACCATATAGTTTCCATCATTAAGTTTTTTAATATTAAAGGCCTTGTCATCTGCAGGACCCCCATAAGTTTTTGCCCATTGCACTTTCCCAGTGTTGTCCGTCTTCACCAAATAAAAATCATAATCCCCCGAACCAAAACTATTTGAGAACCCTACAGAAAGATACCCCTGATCTCCGGTTTCTATCAAATCACGATATATGTCATCATTACTGCTAAGATAGGCTTTTGTCCACAGAATATTCCCGTTATTATCCGTTTTCATCAACATAAAACTATACGAACCATTTCCATAAGAGCGTGAATAAACCCCCAATACCAGATTATTGTTTTGTGTATTAATAATTGCTTTACTATGTTGGTCCCTTGATGAATCATATATTTTAAACCAATAAAAATCTCCGCTGTCATCCATTTTTGTAAAATAAATCTGGGCATTGCCGGCACCATAATTTCGTGTGCTTCCCACCAGATAATAATCATTTCCAACACGAATTAAGTTTTGCAGTTCATCATCTGCAGTACCTCCCACAAATTTGTTCCATACTATATTTCCCGTTGAGTCAGTTCGTATAATGTGCCAATCATCATCTGCGCCACCTGTTGTTTTCCATGCTCCAATCAAATACCCCCCTGGGGCTTTGATAAAATGACGTGCAACATCCCTCATATAAGTACCGTAAGTTTTAGCCCATTGAATCTCTCCCAGCTTATTAACATTAAATAATATAATATCCTGATCGCCGGCACCAAAACTTTTTGTTTTTCCAAGTACTGTAAAACTGCCATCGCTATCGTTCATTATCTCATAAGGAACTTCTTCTTTATTGCCCCCAAGCGCCATTTCAAATGTTCCCTGACCAAAAGAGAAAGTAATTGTCAAAACAAATATCAAATGAAAAATAGCTGCAATATAAAAATTTCGATTTCTCATCCCTAAAGAATAAAATGTTACTTTGAATCACCTCCCTGAAATAAGTGTTACCGAACCATGAACCTGTCTTTTCACCGGAAAGGAATCCCTTCCTATTTCTTCATACACGGACTCATAATAATAAACCCCATCTGCACATAAAACCCCTTTGTACCTGCCGTCCCATTTTTCTTCAATGTTGTTTAACGTGGCCATAACCACACCCCAGCGGTTGAAAATGACCATCTGAAACTTTGTGATATTTTTACCCACCGCATAAAAGTAATCATTGAAACCGTCGTTGTTGGGTGTAAAAACATTGGGAATCCACAGAAGATTGCACTCGTCAACTTTTACCGTATCACTTAACACACACCGGCCATCATTTATGATTACCGAATAGGTTCCCGGCTCATAAACTATTAAAATACTGTCGGTCGTACCATCGCTCCATAAATAACTCAAATATCCCCCTCCGGCAGAAAGCCTTATTTTCTCATCCCCGCAAATGTTCGTGTCCGCACCCAGTGAAAAGTCCGGATTTGAATAAAACCCAACCAGAACGCTGTCAATGAAAATACCGCAATTTGTTCCCGTCTCCACCCAGTAATCCCCCTCTTCATTCACCAGTATTGCCGAATCCGTTGAGCCGGTATTCCATTTGTAATAAAGCATCCCGTTGCCGGGACTTAAGAGAAGGGTTTCCCCCGGACACATCAACGTATCCCCGCTTTGGCTTAACTGCGGGGGTTTGAACAACAACAGGGTTATTGTGTCGGTTCCGCTGCACCCGATGCTGTCCTCAACATACACCCAGTAATCTCCCGGTTTTTTGGCAATGAATGCAGAATCGGTGGAACCGTCCTGCCAGAGATATTTTTCATAAAAAGGCGGGGCATGGATTGGAAAGGAACCCCCTTCACACATCACCGTATCGTTTCCCAGAAAGTCGTCCGGTATGATATTAACCATGAGCAGCATGGAATCCCGTGCAGCACAGCCGTTTTCTTCCGTAACCTCCAGCCAGTAAATCCCCGCTGTGTCTGCGATAAAGTCGGGATAGTCTGACCCATCCTGCCATTCATACGAATTATAACCTTCGGGACCATGCAGGATGATGTAATCCCCTTCGCAGACGGCCGCTGTGTCAGGCCCAAGCGAAAAGCTGAATTCCATGTAGGCATCTATATAGATGGAATCTGTTGCCGTGCAACCTGCCGAATCGGTCACCTGCACCCAGTAATTACCCGTATTACCGGCAAGCAATACCGAATCCGTACTCCCGTCCTGCCAGTAATAGGAATAATATCCGCCTCCGGGTGAAAGGAGGACTGTCAGGCCATAGCAAAAAGAAGTGTCCGGGCCAAGGTCAAGATCAAAAGAATCGTTGAATGTTACCCGGATAGTATCCGAAGAAGTACCACAGATATTGGTTACCTGTACCCAGTATATCCCGGAGGTATCCGCAAGATATACCGAATCTGTTGAACCGTCCTGCCAAAGGTAGGAATCGAAGCCGCTGCCCGCATTTAAATAAAAGGCTTGCCCACTGCAAACCAATGTGTCATTTCCCAAGAATAAATTATTTGTTCCTTCCACATAAACATATAATGAATCCAGTGTATCGGCACAAGCCCCTGATAAAAGATAAATCATACCAGACTGCCCATTGAAGTCAATAAATACTGTTGTATCATTTATATTGTCCAAAAGAGTGGCTGATTCGGGGATAACCCAGGTTAAATCAAGGAGGAAGTCAATATCAGTTGTATACTTTGCGTTTTCAGATTCATTACAGAAAAGGGTATCAGGACCTATGATACCAACAGGAATGTAGCACAAAACTTCTTCATTATCATTTGATTGATTTGTTTGAATATTATAATATTGCTGAACAAAATTAGTTGTACCTGTTGAAAAATATACCGGTTGAAGATTTAAGTCAACATTCTGAATTACAATATTCGTTATGGGTTCGGAGCAACACGATTTTCCTGAATTATCCGTATTTATAAAATACAAGTCAAAGTCATCAGCATTAAAACTTTGTGTTTCAGCAACTATAGTAAACCCGCTGTCTTGAGTCCGATAGTCGAGTGATGGCCAGTCTTCATCCATATCCCCTCCGTAAGTATATCCTGACAAAAAGTTTCCGTCAGCATCAATGTTTAATAAGAATATATCCTTTCCACCAGATTCCGGATTTGTTGTTGTGCCTAAAACAATATAATTTTCATCGAATGATTTATATACTTGCATTGCCGTACTATTATCATTTTCACCGAACGACATGGATTTTGCCCATAAAAGATTACCTAAATTATCAAATCCGGCAAGTAAAACATTATCTGACCCATTATCTGTATTTTCATTTTCCCCTGCACAAATTAAATTATTTCCTTCAGTTTGAATGACATCCCAAAACTTACTTGACTGGTTAGTACCGATCTTTTTTGCCCATAAAAGACCACCCTGTAAATCTAATTTCATTAAAAAACCGTTAGAATTACTGCCACTCACTAAACTTCCCGTAATATAAATATTGGAATCATCCCCTTGAATAATTTTTCTTCCGATGTCTTTTACAGAAGTTGAAAAGACAAAGACAGTATTCATATTTAAATTCGCGTCAAATGTTGAGTAGATTAATTCTGCATCACCTTGAATAGGATAAGATAAAGTAGAGCCAACATAAGCAAAGTTACCATTCTTAAGATATGTCACAGAGTATATCTCATCATCAAGATAATCCCCCCATGTTTTCTGCGACAAAATATTTCCGTTTCCATCCATTGTTATCAGATGAATATCATCAACATATCCTTCCTGATTCATCCAGCCTGCTGCCAGAAAATTATCCCCAAACGGAATTATTTGTTTTGTTAAATCCCGTTTACTTGTTCCAAAATGTTTATCCGATTCAATTGTTCCGGTTGAGTCAATTTTCATTAAAGCCATATCATAACTTCCAAATGAGTTTGTTGTGGTTCTGTAATAAATGAGATGTCCATTGTCTTCAGTCAGAACAATCTTAGGGTATCTTTCTTCACCTGATCCTCCAAAACGCTTTTGAAAAAGATCTTGCGAAAAAGTGGTCTTTAAAAGACCTAATTGAAAAAAAACCATTAAAATAATATATCCTCGTTTCATGTTCCTTTTTCTTACATCTATCTCAATAAGGTAATATTCCCTTTGTTCATAATATCCTGTCCGTCGGCACATCTTCCTTTCAGTACATACATATAAACATCCACTTCCTGGGCCTTACCTTTATAAGTCCCATCCCAGCCGATTGATTCGTCATTGGTTTTAAACACCATTTCCCCCAGTCTGTTGAAAATTTGTAATTCAAATTCCAGAAAACCACTTCCCCTTACATATAAAATATCATTGTGCCCGTCCCCGTTTGGTGAAAAGGCATTCGGAACGGCAAGAATACACCTGGGGAATTCATTCAGCAATATGGTATCATTTCCAACACATCCGTCATTATTTACAACTACCCAAACCATTTCTTCACTTCCATACGCGGTGATTGAGCGGATCGTGTCACCTGTTGACCATAAATAGGTTGACCCGGTGTTTCCCGCATCAAGCACGATGGATTCGTCATATCGCAAAGTTGTGTCATTTCCCAGGAAAACCGCAGGTGCCGACCGGGTTGTAACATTAACACTGTCAGTTGAGGAGCAGCCATTTGGAGCGGTGACCTGTAGCCATACGATACCGCTACCGGTCGCAATGTAAACGCTGTCAGCAGAACCGTCATTCCATAAATAGGTAACGCTGTCTCCTGCAGAAACAAAAGTAATGCTGTCACCCTGGCATACAGAGCGGTCATCACCCAGATCCACATCGGGTAATGGTTTTCTGTCAATCAAAATGGTATCGGTAAACGAACAGTCGTACGCATAAAAAACCGTTACCCAAAGACTGTCTTCACCGGTTACGCGGAACTCCGGCAAGTTGCTTCCGTCCTGCCACAGAAATGTGGAATTTTTATCCGGGTTAAAATTTTCGGTTCCGATGATGAGATCCTGCCCCGAACACATTGTAGTATCATCGGGAAAGCCAAAGATGTAGCCTGGTGAGTTATTGAACACCCAGCCCGTGTTGTCTGAAATGTCGGTACTGTATTTCCCTGCATAATAATCAGCACCACCGGAACCGTTAATATCCCTCATCTCAATAAAATCACCGCTGACAGTTACCCCTGAAGGTATGGATACAAACGCCTGGGTTCCATTGTTTAAAGAACGGAAAGTGATGGGAAAGCAGTTGTTGCCCCTGATGTTGAATTCATTGTTGATGGTTTGGGTGGCTCCTGCCTCCAGTTCATAAGTGTTACCCGGTTTGAAAGTCAGAATATCAAAAGTATTTGTTCCCTCAATACGGCCGTCTCCCATCAATAGCGCTTCATGAATTGTATTTGTCCCGGTAATTGAAGCGGTGCTTCCAATTCTTAAATATTGATTTACCTTATTGTTACCTGAAAATATGCAGGATTGGTTTGTTATTATTGAATCGAAAATATTATCTCCGTTGATTTCAGAATTGTTCCGGAATTCAGCGATGGATACATGGTGAGCTCCCTGAACAATACCCATATTACCATTTACACTTAAAAAATTGATCTTATCCGAATCAAAGATACTACCGGAACCTTTAACTAAAACCGAATCAATCGTGCAATCCCCGTGAATCTGTCCGTCACCCATAAAATGCACTTTTCGGAATTCCACCTGGGCATCTTTATTGTATATCCGGCAACGATCACCTTCAGCCAACACATCATTATATTGAAAAGGCCCGCCGTTATCGGTTCTTATCAGTGTATTTTCATTTAAACAATGGAGTAGCGAGTTTGCTGCCGAGATGGTCAGATTTATTCCGTTCAGATACCATACCTCAAGTCCGTAACCGGTCAGATCAATTGTTGATCCATCGAAGTAAAATTCTCTCGGGTTTGTAAAATCAGAGTTGAACGATATTTAGAATGTCCTGCTCGTTTATTAAACGTGCAGGGACAGGGATTCCGGTTATGAAGAAGAAAATTATTATAACATTTTTGCTCTTGTTCAGCCTTGCGGGATTGCCAGATAATTTACAGAGTCAATCTCTGCAGAATGGACAGCGGAGAATGTACGAATCTGCTAAACAGCGCACTGTGGCCCAGGATTGGAAACAAGCCGCCAGATTGTATGAAAAGATGATCCGGAAATATCCTGATAGCCGTTACGATGATGAAGCAAAATTCTGGGTCGGATATTGCCTTGAAAAGGAAGATGGACGGCAGAAGGAAGCTTTTCAGACTTTTGATGAACTGGTGAAGAAAAGACCGGATAGCCCCTGGGCTGATGATGCCGTTTTTAACCAGATTAGCCTCGCGGAAAGTTTTGTGCGGAAAGGGGATGAAAAATATCGTCCTTTTCTCAAAGATCAGCTTGCTAATGATGATCCTAAAATTCGTCATCAAGCTGCACTTGCGCTGGGTCGTTTGGGTGATACTTCCGTTCTACCTGTCTTAAAGGATATGCAGGATCACGGCGAGTTCAAAGAGATCGCCAAATCGCTTGTTGAAGATTTGGAGAATGCGCAAAATCAGGAAGGCGCATTAGCTACCGACGGGAAAGTCAAAGTGGGTAAAAATCTCAAGCCGGCACAAAAATCAAAAACGCGATTTGCACTGAATGCTAAACCTGACCATCTTGTTTATTATTCGGAAAAACGATTTGCCCAGTATCGAGCGTTGACACATCAAAATGACGAGTGGACTCGGGATCAATTGTTGACTTTTGGTCTGTGGTACATTTTGCCTCACGAAAGTTTTGACGACTATTTTTCGCTCGATGAAAATGCGCGCAAAGAATGGCTGCGTATGTTTTGGAAGAGAAATGACCTAACGCCATTGACCGACGTCAACGAAGCGAAAATCGAGTTTGAAAAAAGGGTGGAATATGCACGCGAACATTTTACTTATTATGATGGCTTGAAAGATTTTTACTACGCGCCCTGGGATGCTCGTGGAGAAATTTATATCAAATACGGCAAGCCTTCTTTACGAAAACACGATGCATACC
>CAJVYU010000135.1 GCA_913009735.1 uncultured Fidelibacterota bacterium | reverse complement strand
AGCTTGAAAACTGCATTTGTCTAATTCTAATTCTCCATTTTTCACTGCTTCTACTTCTTTCATTATTTCTACGTAATCCTCGAAATGTTTTTCTTTGTATTCATGTATACTCATACGTCCGTGAAGCCAAGTGAGAGCCAATGGATATTCCTTGGGATGAAACAGGACAAAGAAAAAGTGCCACACCAATATAGCCAGTGTGGCTAACCAGGCTTCGTAATAATGAAATACTTCTGCTACTTTAATGAGCCAGAGCCAGTGAAACTGACTAAACCATTCCGGAAACCATAAAACGAATCCAGATAATACCATAATTATTGTCCCCCAGATCAAGGCCCAATATTCTAATTTTTCGGTATAATCAAAGCGCGGCTGCAACGGTTTTTCTCCACTGGCAGTTATAGAATATTTCATATTCCGTACGAAAGATCTATAATCGTTAAATTTAGGTAAAAATGCTGCAAAGAACTGCCGGCCGGATTTTAATAGACCTAATTCAACGATGTGCCAGAAAGACAATGATATTAATAGTACTGCTGCAATGCGGTGGATAAGCCTGCGGAGAATTTCATTCATACCCAGTGTTTCCAATCCCTGTACCCAGAAAGAATCCGGAAATTTCAGGGCAAATCCTGTTATGACCAGTGTGGTAAAAGATATTATTAATACATAATGCTGAATAACTTGAGATCGAGTATAACGTTGAATATAATCTTCTGATTTTTCTCTTTTATATTTTTGCCGAATATGGCTCCACATGATTATTCCATTATGAATCAGCATTCCACCAATGGTAATAAAAATAAGGACAATATAGATGATTTTTACATACCACTCAACCGGTCGCTCTGCCATCAATACAGATTCGTGAGTATATGACTGGGCAAAAGAGCTGGTAGCATTCGGATGGCAGGCCGCACAGGTTTCCTTCAAATTATCCGGATAAATTGAAGAAGCCGGATTAGATATATCTAAAATAGCATGGGCTCGATGGCAGTCATAACAGGTGGCAGTATTTTCAACCCCATTCATGACAGCCAAACCATGATAACTATCCTGGTACGAAGAGACTTTTCCCTCTGTTAAACCGTATTTTTTCATGAGTCGTTCGTTCTGATGGCAGCGGGCACAGGTTTCTTCGGCGGCGCGTCTTTTCCCTACCGGGGAATCAGGATCGGAAGATTCCATAATCTCATGTTCTCCATGACAATCCACGCAAGCAGGCGATTCCCGCTCACCCCTTACTAAGGCATACCAGTGAACGCTCCTTTGATAGTCTTTAAATATTTCCTTATGACACTTCCCGCAGGTCTTGGAAATATTGGCATGGCTGAAAGATGAAGTTGGGTCCGTTCCCATTTTGATATCGTGATACCCATGACAGTCATTACAGGTAGCGGATTGGAGCTTGCCTTCGGACATGGCCTTTGCATGATAACTCTTGGAAAAAAGTTCTATTGGATGAACGTTGGGTATATTGTATTTCTTTACCAGTTCAGGTTTGGCATGGCATTCACCGCAGGTCTGGGCCAGGTTGACGGGATAGGTTTTTGAATCAGGTTCATCCGCAGACTGAATATCATGACTGCCATGACAACTCCAACAATGGGCCGCCTCCTTATCGGACTTATCTGCAAACATGGAAATCCCATGAACGCTTTTAATCCATTCTTCCCAGGCATCCTCATGACATTGGCTGCAATCATTGCAAACATCCTGGAACCGGGCTCCTTCCTCCTCGCCGTGATCAATTCCGGTCTCAATAACCTCTCCATGACAATCTCCGCAATCCAAATCCTCATGCATGGAGTTATCCAGGGATATATCTTCGTGGCAATCCCCACAGATTAAATTTTCCGTTTCGCTGCTTAGGGCTGGAAACCCCAGAAGCAAAACAGAAAAAACCAAATAGAGAGGAATCTTATCCGGATTCATGCTGCCCGGTTTTTTTAGGTGGTATTTGTTTCGTTATTTTTCCCCCATGGTGGAAGAACCTTCAACAGAACCGTCAAAATTAAAAATGGTAAAATCAGTAGGAAAACCGCCATGAGGAGTCCTTCCAAACCGAATATTTCCATCTTATACGTCAAAAGTCCCCGAAAACTTTTCGAAAACATTTGACCTCCGATTACAACATTCCAACGAGTGCTGAAAATCCCGATTTGGATCATAATTGCTGAAACGAAGTAGAGCAATTTCCGTAATTCCTGGTTGAATCTGAAAATCTTCACTATAATTAAAATACCTAATGGCAGCAGCATCCCAAGGAGAATTTGCATCACAATAAGGCTAATGGAGAGTTTATTCAACACCATGGTTGTTATTATGGTTATGGATTCTTCGCTTTCGTACAGTCTGTGGATAAAATCAAGCACTTCCAGGGAAAAATCAACGATAACAGCATACAGAAGAAACGATGCGACGCGATCGAGGCATTTCATATCAATCTGTTTTCCCCGCGAGGTAGTGATAATCATGTACAACAGAAGCACTATTGCGATACCGGAAACGATGGCGGAAAAGAGAAAGACAATTGGAATCAGGACGCTGCTCCACCAGGGATTTGCCTTGACTGATCCAAAAATAAATCCGACATATCCATGCAGGATGAATGCCGACGGTATTCCCACTATTGTGATAGCTTTTACGGCTTTTTTATCAAACGCTACTGCTTTTTCGCTTATATCAGTTGAAAATAGTGATAGAATCTTGTAGAACCAGTTCATGGGAAATTTTTCTGTTTTACCCCATAGAACCATATCTTTCCGGTATTCGAACCATATTTCAAGCAGAAGCACAAGCATTAAATACCACGCATACACGAAGCCAAACATCGCCATCGCTGAACTCAGGTTTGGTGTCAGGAATATCTCGTAAGATCGCTCGGGGTGGCCTAAGTGAAGAAGCAATGGAAGCGGTGCCACAATCAGGAAAGCAAGTGCGGTTAACATGGCAAGCCGATAGGTGGGTTGAACTTCCTTGACGTTGAAGACCTTCACCAGTGAAGCAAGAATAAACGCTCCGGCAACCAGACCTGTGATATACGGGTAAACCACAATCAGCAGAGTCCAGTGAATCTGAATTTCATTTGGATAGATGAAACCGGTCACTTGCTTTAATAGTTCAGTTAGTTTATCAACCAATTCAATACTCATCTTACCTCCCCGTCAAGGTCTGTGTAAAAGACTTTAGGTTTTGTGTTTAAGCCAGGTTTCAATACGCTGATGTTTTTCATCCGCTTCAACCGCGCCAGTGGGCTGGCTCCGCTATTTAAATCACCAAAAACCCGAGCCTGCATTGGGCAAACTTCCACGCATGCCGGCAGCATTCCTTTTTTGATCCTGTGGTAGCACAGTGTACATTTATCAGCCGTATGCTTTTCCGGGTGCATGTATCGCGCACCATATGGACACGCCTGAATGCAATAGCTACAGCCGATGCAGCGATTCTCGTCAACCAGTACGATCCCTTCTACGGTTTGGAAAGTAGCACCCACCGGGCACACTTGAGCACAAGGTGGATTATCACAATGGTTGCAGAGCTTCGGCACAAAGAAACTCCTTAATATGTCCTTTTCCTTGACCGTTTCGGTAAATGCTCCCACACCGCCATCTTTGGACTGGACAATAACTTCATCATCCTTTTTAATAATGTACCGTTCTACCCATGTGCGAAAAAAGAATGGTTTTCTCGGAACATTATTTTCCGTCTTGCAAGCAACAACACAACGACCACAACCGATACATTCACTGATTTGTATTCCCATTGCATACCGTTGACCGGTAACGGCCTCAGCGGTTAAACTTTTATCAGCACTTTTCAGAAAGGCTCCAAACGTTCCTCCAAACGGAAGAAAGACGAGGAGTTGGCTTAATAAAGAAACAAAATTTCGTCTATTCATGATTTACCTCCGGCATATGTGGGGAATGACATTGCCAACAGACATATTTTTCACCGTGCGTGTAAACATCAATCTTTGGCACTTCTTTTACGCCCGAATCTTTGTCGTGACAACTGGCGCATAAATCACGTTTAACCGGTTTCCCTGCCCTGATCAATCGTGGTGTTGATTTGTGTTCGTCAGGTGTATCATGACAGACTGTACATTCAAGCATTACATGATGGGATCCGGCTTTCGTTATGGCAATTTGTGCATGACATGCAGAACATTCCCGTGGAACTGTCAACGGCTTGGGATCATGTGGATTATGACAATCGATGCATGGTCTCAGTGGATTATGAGCTACCGGATTAATCTGTGGAAATCCTGTGGGTCTCGATGGATTGTAAGTATGACATTCCGGGCAAAATTTCCTCTGTCTCGGTGCAGGAGGGGTAAAATCATCGGGTTCTTCCGTATGTTCCATCGCCGGACCGTGGCACACTTCACAGGAAAGTTTTTGATGATATCCTTCGTTTTTTAAATCATATTCCTCATCATGGCATTCTGCACAAATCCCAGAGCCGGCATAATGAATTTCACTCGCTAATTCCCGCTCAATCGCCGAAGTGCGGTGAATTCCCTTCTCCTTGAGTTCCTTGGGAATAACAAATCCCCGAACGAACAGAATCACCCCGAAAAACACACCAAAGACGATTACAAGCCTTATTATTGGATCGGGGACCTTTGTGAAAAAAATTTTCATACGCTACTTATCTCCTTTTATCAAAAATTAACAGTCCGATATATGTTAATCGGCCCTAAACTGAGGTTATAGAAGTCTCTCTTTATACGTTCAAAATTAATTAAAACGAAAAACGTAATGAAGCAATGATTGATGAGAGCGATTATCTTCATTAATCTATCAGTTTTGTAATATTATGTACTGGACAGAAAGATATTTTTGAGTGTTATCGTTCAGAAAACACCCGCCTGTCCCTTTTGAAAAACATGAAATGAAGGCAAGGTTACCTTTAATAATTTTCATCACCGGGCAAATCCTCTGATCGTTTCATTAAACTCATCAATTAATTCTGAAACCAGTTCCATATTATGAGCGCCAAAACTACCATCTTCACGAATTGATTTCACACCATTACGTATTTTATCAATTTTCAACTGTTCATCTTCTTTTAGTTCAACATCGTTAATCGAAAGCAATAATTTCGAAACAGAGTCAAGTGATTCCCGGGTCTCATCCATCCACTCTGTCAGTGTCTCTTCATATTCGTCATCGTGGCAACTGATACAGGCGTCACCATTTGCCTTTTGGATAACACGGTCATCGTTCTCATGGCAATCCCGACAGGTCACATCTTCCTCGAACATCACATCCGGTGTCACATCATCGGAAAAATCCACATCACCGCTGTAAACTGCCACCTGCAATTCATGACATCGCCCACATTTCTTTTCCTCAGCTTTATGATGGCAGGAAAGACAATCTTTCCTTGACATTATCAGTTCACCATGCCGTGTACGGTTGGAATGGCATTTTGAACATAACAGATGGTTTTTCATGATGTGAATATTATGCGAAAAATTAATACCGAATGCCTCTACAGTAATTTCTTCCTGACCGTAATGACAATTTTTACACTCTGAAGGAACGAGCTTACTGTATATAGAAATTTCTTTAATATTCGCCTTTGAACCAATTATTTTCAGCGCCTGTTTTAAACCATTTTCCGCAGAAAGAAGAAGCTCATCCGAGTACGCAACATTGTGGACGATATTCCCATTTTTTACCATTTGTAAATTATATTCTGCATCAGAAAACTGTTTTTGTGCTAAAACTTTCTTTTCATCAGCACCGGTATCTCTGGCAATTTCAGATTCCACAATTCCTATAGATTTTTCAACTCGATTGATTTTCTTTTTCATCAATTCCCGCCATTGATTGAGAATTCTCCCATATCCGCCGCCATGGCACATTTCACAGGATTCCGCTTTTGCCGTGAGTGTTTCACCGAGTTCGGCGCTACCGTTCAGAAATTGGTGAAAAACGTGGCATGCTTGACAGTTCAGCCCATCGTTGTACATGGGATTGGGATGAGGGGGGACACCTTTACCACCTGTTCCTGTAAACAGGTTTAACTGAGATTGATGAGGATGCTGATGGCACGAATTGCAATCCGCCATAATGTTCACGGATTTCGATACGGATTTATGCTGAATTACCAAATGACAATTTTGACATTCCACCTTGTGATCTGTCACATGATTTTTGTGGATGAACGAAGTATCATTATACCTTTCGATCTTCCCAACCTCTGCATGACACGAGCTGCATCGCTCTACCGGAACTGCGCCATCGCCAACCTGCATTTCGCCGTGGCATTTTTTGCAATCAATTTCTTTGGATAAAGCAAATGTGTGATCGTATTTCACATTAATTGAATCCGAAGCAACCGGCGGTTCATGGCATAAAGTGCAGGAACTGATCTTGGCATCATCCGGATGATTTTTAAAGTGACACAAAAAACAAGTGGATTCCGTGACTGTCATATGATCACCCTGAACAATCTGGGAATGACAACTGGTACAGCGCAGTTTCTTTTCCCGCCGCAGTTTGGTCAAATGGGGTTTATGATCAAAAATGATTCCTTCTTTAAATAACACTTTCCCTTTGAGAAGCCTTTGTTCATGACAACCGGATCTCAAACAGCTCTCATCCGTAATTTCTGCCCAGGGTTTACTTTTTTTATATACACCCGTAAAATAATTCACGACCATAGATATGGCAGTAAATTTCCCTTTTAACTTGGATTTAAAACCTGGAGGAAAATGACAATCCGTACACGTGACTTCTGAATGAGTAGATGACTTCCATCCTTCGACATAGGGTTCCATAATATGGCATGTAGAACAGAAATCAGGCTTTGAAGTTAATTCCAGGGTTGAGAAAAGGATCACGATCAATCCCAGGACCAATCCGGTTGAAACTAAAATTATTTTTAAAACTTTTTTATTCATTAATTGTTCCTAAATAAGCGTTCCCAAAATGATAACCACAAGAAGGATAAAACCAATACCCAGGAAGGTATAACCGGCGATATAAAATAAACGTTTCATCCAAAGTGGTAACGGGGATGTCAATCGAGCCTTGTATTCCTCTTCTGTGAGTTTTTCATACTCCAATGGTCTTTCTTCCTTAAATGCTTCTTCCGTCATCCGGCCGGTAAAAATCACTTCATCCATGGGAAAGGCTCCGGGGCGAAGATGGGTGTTGAAAAAGTGAACTGTAAAGATAAACCCTGTGGCGAGTAATGCTTCTTCTGAGTGTATAATGTGAGCAGCATTGATGAGCCATCCAGGCATTAGCTTTGTAAAAATTTCCGGGAACCATAGTGTCAATCCGGAGACACCGATGATAACCATTCCCCAGAATACTGCAAAATAATCAAATTTTTCCCAGTATGTCCACCGTCCGAATTTCGGCGGTTTTTTCTTTGCCCCAATGAAATAAGCAATATGATTGAAAAAATCGATAAAATCCTGCCACCTGGGTACTAAACTATCCGGACCCCAAAAAACACCTTTTTTCTTCTTAACAAACCGCTTATATAACAACATAATGAGATGCACCGCAAAGATAATAAAGACTAAGGTAGCAGCTAATCTATGCAGGACAGCAGCCGCCCGAAAACCTACGATATTATTGGCAATCCAATTCGCTAATTCCGTATGACTGTATTTAAGCGGAAGACCTGTACCGGCAAGAGTCAGGAAAGAAAGGATAATGCCCAGATGCATGAGCCTCTCAACTTTTCCAAACCGACGCACCCTGAATGCAGATTTTGGTTTTTTCTTGATAGGACCTTAGATCGGAAGAGCGTCGTGTAGGGAAAGAGTGTAGATCTCGGTGGTCGCCGTATCATTAAAAAAAAAAAAACAAAAAGAACAAA
>CAJVYU010000134.1 GCA_913009735.1 uncultured Fidelibacterota bacterium | reverse complement strand
AAAAAGGTTGATCAGCAGGAACAACAGCGCCTACCGGTAAATCGTAATAACCAGCAATCGGAAGCAACAACATACCGGTACCATCGTCTTCACCTAACATAAAATGACGGTTTCCGCCACCAAATTGCGGCGAATCTTCCCAACCCATATCTCCATACATATCGCCAAATTCAGCTTCAAATAACACTAATGAAGTTGAGTCATGCTGTAGATAAAATTTGTATTCATTATCTTTATCAGACTGATCAGTAAGTGAGTAAGCCAAGCTGAAAATGTTTGTACCAGGCATGCGTGACATTTCACAATCTTCAGGCGTATCACAATTCCATCCATTAAATCCGCCGCGGACCTGCATTTGATCTCCACGGGAAACGCTAAAGATTGGCATGCCGGTTGCATCAGCTTCGTCTAACCATTCGGTCATGTCAACGGAAAAAACGACCACTTTTGTAACAGGCACTGGCGGACAAGCATCGCACGACTCATAACACACTTCATAAGGGCGGTCGAAATTTGGTGCTGTGAGTGTTCGGTTACCACCAGTTTCACAATCTGTAGGTACGGATTCAGCAGAACCCCAATCGTTTCCATTGATAAACTTGTATTCCAGAGCTTGACCGACTGCAAACCTAAAAGTTATTTCATATTTACCATCGCCATTCGTATCAGCAAGAGCGGTAGCGGCTGGATCCCAACCTTGGAAGTTTCCGGCTACATGAACACCGTTTGCTGAAACAGTTTCGTATAGCATATCAACAACAAATGTAACATCAACGCTGTCAGGCGGAGCAGGACAAGGATCGGCACTGCCAAAACAAGGAGCAGCTAAAACAGTCGTAGTATCCGGAACAGCCAGCATTCTATTAGCACCAATATTTTCATCTTCACCCCATTCATCACCGTTAATAAATTTGTATTCAATTGTATCGCCTGCTGTTTCAAGGATATCCACTGTTACTTCATAAACCATATCACCATCTGTGTCGGACAATTCGGTTGCTGCTGGGTCCCAACCTTGGAATGAACCTGCAATATGAATTCCATCCGCCGCGTTAATAATTTCATAAGACATGTCAACTTGGAAGGTGACCCAAACACCTACAGCAGAATAATCACAAGGATCGGCGCTGTTAAAACAAACTTCAGATAATACCATATCCGCGGAACCTATCACTAAAGAACGGTTATTAGCCTCATCGCCGCCCCAGGCATTTCCATTGACAAATTTGTATTCAACCGTATCTCCACTGGTTATTGCTAATGTAACTGAATATACACCATCACCATCTGCATCTAGCATTTCAGTAGCTGCTGGGTCCCAACCTTGGAATGAACCTGCAACATGAATTCCATTTGCGCTCACGACTTCAAAATTCATATCTACATTGAAAGTGACATTTACTTCTGAGCAGAGAATGAGCGAATTAAAGCAATAAGGCGGTAATACTGTATTTGTATCAGGAATCGTAATAGAGCGATTTGATCCTCCCTGGAATTCATCGCCGCCCCAGGCATTTCCATTAACATATTTGTATTCATAGGTATCGCCTGCAGTAAAGGTGTCAATAGTTACTGAATATATCCCATCGCTGTTCGTATCAGCGAGAGCTGTTGCTGCAGGATCCCAGCCTTGGAATGCTCCAGCCACGTGAACACCATTTGCATCCACTGTTTCGTTATTCATATCAACCTGGAAAGTGACACTTATTGGCCAGCCAAAAGATATGAAAAGCGTCCCAGCCATCATTATTTGGCTAAAAGATTTTATCATTTTATTCATAAGATTATCCTTATTTTATTACTTGTATTTAATTATCTTAAGTTTTTTTGCATTTTGAAAATAAAGAATGCTGATTGAGATAATTAGTAACTCACTTTTGAGTCACTCCGAATTTCAGAAGAAATCTCGGATTATTCAAGTAATAATTTTGGCAGTTTTAATAGGAAATATGAATGCTTATCTGATGGATGTCACCCAGATGGGACAAGACTTCAAAACTGTAATTAAAATGTAAAATATTATTAAAAGTACCTGGTGTATTAATTCCAATGCCCAGCGAAAACTTTTTTTCTCTATCATTCATAAAAAGAGAGTTAACCCCGGCTCGGATGATAAATATATCATTAAACAATCCCATTTCTGTTCCGATATTCACATACATGGAGTTATCATTAGGGCTGTTGGCATCTATTGCCCAGGTTAGACGACCTAAACGTCCAAAATGAATATCATCAGAAATACCGACCCTTAACAATAGCGGTAAGTCAAAATAATCAGTTGACAAATACCCGGTAACACTTTCATTATTACCGTTAATGGTTTCATCGACATCCACCGGAACCAATAAATCATCACCCGTCATTTTCCTTTTTGGACCAAAATTGCTGATACTTGTTCCCAGCCTGAATCCAAAAGGAGTGATAAATAACGTACCCACATCAAGAGCAGCTCCGGTAGCATGGTTATTAGCGATGGTTTCTTGAGTATATTTCCCATTAAAACCAATAGAAAATCTATCAGTAAGATTCATAGCATACGTTATACCTACTGCCACGTTGGCAGCGGAAAAGGTTTCATCGGTATCTTCATTTCCATAACGGGTGACTTCCATGTCACCCATGGTCACAGAAGTAATGTTAAATCCTAATACTTGACTGCCCCGTAACGGAATAGTCATGCCGAAATAATCAAAAGAAATATCTGCAATCCAATTGGAATGATTTAAATATACATTCCCTATTTTATTAAAACTTAACCCTGCCGGATTCCAGTACATGGCAGTTGCATCGTTGGCAATAGATGTAAATGCGCCGCCCATACCGACAGCTTGTGAACCCACATCAATTGATAGAAATTTCGCAGCAGTTGTCCCTGTTTTATTAACGGCTTGGAGAGAGGATGCAAATAATAAAACACTTATTATATATTTTGCAATTTTCATCATTTTACGATGGCCATCTTTCCAATTTTTTCTCCAATTCCCGGGGCCTCAATGTGATATATATAGATGCCGTAAGAAGCAGTTAAATTATCTTTGGTAAGCAAGTCCCACTTACCGGTACCGAAATCAATGGTGGAAGAATGATAAATTGTCTTAACTAATTCACCGGATATTGTATAAATGCGAATGGTACATTCTTTTGGTAAATACCGAAATTGGATTTCTCTGGGGCCCCTACCCGACGTAAACGTGTTTTGCCCCTCAAAAGCATTTGCTGCAAAATATGGATTTGGGACTACCTTTATCTTGTTTAAATCTTTTTTTGCTTGAGCCGGATCAATAAATGGGGAAATAGTTGTAAACTCATAAATATCTTCCGGAAGAAATGGTTTTTCTATTATTACATATGCTGTATCACCAGGTTGAGGCTCATCATAAATCAGTTCATCATCAAATGGGTGTAAATTCAAGTAGAAAGACCAGGACGGCGCAGGGTTCCCTTCGTCGTCTTCATAATCCATAAATACAATCCAGTCGCTTTCCCGATTACCGTCGGCATTGAAATAACCATCAGGATCTCCTATGGGAATCACATCAATGAAACCAACAGGGATATTTACCCAGTCTACACTGTCGTCTCCAGTTAGGGATTCACGTCGTTGAACTTTAAAATTAACAGCATTCCCAGGGTATAAAAACCCTGGAAAACAAGTGGATGAATTTGGAAGATAGCGCATACAAAGATCAATGGTGGAGTCAGATTGTTCCTCTGTAAAAATAATACGATAATCGTAAGGTAGCTTTGTTCCTATAACATTAAATGTGGCATATCGCAGTACATTGAATGTCCAAATACTATCTCTTGACCAGAAGGATTTATCCTCGTTGAAAGATAAACCATCAACATTATTAAATGCTAATCTGAAACCGTCAACCACTTGTGCATCTGATTCAGGTAAATAGTGATCGTTATCGATTAGTGTGTCCGGGTTATTTTCAAAGGTAATATCCACTAAATAATAGGATTTTGTCGTAATCGTATCGTAACCCGCTAACCCTTGTTGGTTGGGCAATATAGTATCTTCAAAAGTGATCTGATATGTGTGATAATTCTTAATATCCATCGGGTCAACGATTTCCAGAAATATTTCACCGCTGGATGTGCCGGTGATATGGTTAATCTTATCCCCCTCAAATTCAGCATCAACGTATCCGGCAGAAGGGGGAGAAGGAACCACTTCAACCACATTCGGACCCAGCTCCACAACACCGGTCAAAGAATTCACGCGTAGTTTCATAGGAGAATCGCTTGGAATAATGTTGTTGGTCAAGTCACCTCCATAGTCATAGGAGACTACAGCATAATAATATTTTTGTCCATTAACTACATTTTCATCTACATAGGAATGCTCCAGACCGGTATCGTCCCCCAGATAAAATTTGATTCCATTCAAGTCCACAGGGTGCCAGCCGCTTCTGCCGTCAATTAAATCCCATTGGGCTTTATTCCCATTTTGTGAATACGGTTCTAAAAAGGTCAAATTTCCTTCACCGTCGGTGATGGTATACGCATCATTAAATTCAAAATCAGTTGCTCTATATATTTTATAACCCTCAAAATCATAAAGGTCAATACCATTCGTGACTTCGCCCATGTATTTATCCATAGACTGTTCAGCGCTTTCTTCCCAATAAAGAGTCACTTTTCCATCTCCGGTAACTGCAGATACGACTGGCGGACCGGGAGCTTTGGCAAATTGATAATCGAAATCGTATGTTGTTTGTGCCACGGCTTTATTTCTTAAGGCATCTGCCTCATCGTTTCCCAAGGTGACTGCCATTGCAATGCGCTCAGTCTGCCCTGCTTGCAATGGAAAAAATCCTGATGTAACAAACAAATCATAATCGCCGGGGGGTTGTCCTCCGGGAGGCGGTTGCCAAAAATCTCCAGGTGTCATATAGAATAGCCACAAATAATTATCGCTGGTAATAGGTATGGATCCTGCAGGATCATAACCGACGGCAGTTAAACCCATCTGGTCAGATTCGGAAACATCTGTTTTATCAATATTGGGTTCACCGGGGAATCCGGAACCTGATCCGGATGTGGGTTTTTGATCGCCGACACCTGCGCCTATTCCACCTGATTCATCACCATTAATACCAATATCGTCACTGAATTCCCAATCACCGTCATTGTCAATAAAGTCATCTCTTGATTCATCGATCATTTCATCAATTCCTTCATCAATTCCTTCGTCTACAGCTCCATCACCGTCATTATCAAGGCCATCGGCATAGGGTTTCCCAATATCTTCATAATTTACATCATAAAGAATAATATCCGTGTTCGGAACTTTGTAGCGAAGCCATGTATCCGTTTCAGCAGCGGAAACCATAGCCGAATCAACCAGCGGCGAATTAATTTCTGCTCCTAATCCAATGGGGTATTCCAGCAAATATGGATTGTTTGGGTCCGCGTTGTTATCAATTCCGTCAGCGTATGCCATGCCCAAATCAGATTCATCCAAGCCGATGAGATGAATAATTGAATCTTGAATTTCGTCACTAATATTCGGCCAGATACTCCATGGGCTCGAATTAGCGGCGTCAATCATGTTTTGCGTCACAGTGGGACTGCCCGCTTCAGCATCACCATCATTATCAATATGGTCAGCATAGGTAACGCCGGACTGGTCTCCAAAAGGAACATGGGTCATATTTTCATCTACAAGTCCGTTGTAATTATCATCAATGGCATTCCCTAAAATTTCATCCTGAATCATTGCTTCAAGAATGATAGGACCATTCTCCTCACCATCGCCGTCATTATCAATGCGATCTGTATTATTTCCGGGTGTTTCAATAAAAGAAGTTGCAGCAACACCCACAGGATCTGTACCAAAGGCCGCATTCCCTATTCCGTCACTATCCATGGACCAGGCCACATCATAAATCAAATCAAAATCCGGAGTGTCATCGCCACTGTCACCATCACCCCCAACGAGATCGGCTAACCACAAAGAAAATGAAACTTTACCGTAATCATAAGAACCATCATTGGTAATCTCATGGAGTATAAAGACCACATCTTCAATGAGGATTTGTTTCCATTCCATTATTCGGACTCCAGTCAGCAGTCCGGCTCCTTTACGATCTAAATCCGTTGTATCTGGAGAATAAGGTAACCCAACGATAAAATTTCTGTCATCCGATGTTTTATAATAGATCTCTTGCTGTGCATTAAATTGATTTTTGCCGAAGTAACCATTCCATGAACCTTGCCACCCGGGATCGTTGCTGTCATCCATTTTATCGGGCCATGCCGGCGGCCAAGTGTCCACATCATCGCTGATGGCTATTTTCTGGGAATTGGGGTTTAAATACTCTGGAACCGGTTCCCATGCCATGGAATTACCGGATTGATCCGAACGAAACGGAATTGTTACCAATGCCCTGGTTTCACCAGAGTTAGTCTGTACTTCTGCACCGACAGCTAATGCCGTCATGGCAATATAGTGCTGGTTTGAATTTACGGGCCATTCATAGGGAATTTCACCGGGATTGGCGCCGGTGCGCCCTGTGATGCCAAAGTTAAAAATGGTAGTTCGAACTTTATTCACATCGATATTGGTAGTCCGGCGAAAATTTGGATCACCTCGTTCGTCTGATTGTGGCAACAGCAGAGTGCTTAATATCAAAAGGGTATTTATATATTTTACCATGCGAATTGTAATCCGAATTGTATTTCCCGAGGTTCATCGTACCAATCGGGTCGGTTGAAAAAATCTCCAATAGTATTTGGTCGGAGAGGCTCAATCTCATCCGACGAAATACTTTCGGCGCGAGCTTTTTCAATTGTTTCATTGGCTCTCCCGGAATCGCCATAAACGTTTATTTCATTTCGCCGATCAAGCAAATTATAAATATTTATGTAAAATTTACCGCTTAATGAACCCAATTGAATTTGTTTGAATAATTTTATATCGATTCTGAAATTGCTTAATTTTCTCCGGCTATTGCGTAATAAAACATTTGATAACACTGCACCCTGTTGTTCATAATTGGTAATTACCGGTGTGTAGGGATAACCATTCCCGTACTGAAAAATAGTATTTGCTCCCCAGCCATTATATCCCCAAAAAACAGATCCATTTATATTATGTCTTTGATCCCATTCTAAAGGAATAATGGAGCGGGTGGGCTCATTTCCCGCTAATACAGCTCCAAATTCTTCGTTGGGGTTTGAATTGGACCCTTCTGCTATCTGATAGGTATAATCAAGCTGCCAACTAAGATTATGACTGAATTGCTTGTAGAAAGTAAGAATGAACCCTCTTGAATTTGAATAATCTTTATTTACATAAGTATAATAGGATTTGCTATCACCTAAGTCAATGGGAATGCCGCTGGAAACATAATTTCGCGCATCCCTGTAAAATCCTGTTATCTCTAATTTCGTATTGAATCCGACTTCCTGCCGAAGGCCTAATTCGTAACTTATCGTTGTTTCCGGTTCTAAGTCGGGGTTTCCAAAAACGCCAAAATTTGTACCTGTTTCAGTGAGTTTGTATTCTGTGTTGTTATAAAGTAATGAAAAATCAGGAATCTTGAAAAAATAACCGTAAGCAAAATGTATTACTCCTTTATCCGAAATTGGATATGCAACTGCTAATCGAGGACTTAATTGAGATTTAATAGTTGTTTTTTTCCACCAACCATTTTTGTTGACCAGATCAGGTTGATCGTTAAAACGATCATAATATTCTGCATAGGTATGCGAAACTGGATTGCCGAGGCTGTCTTCATCAATGTAAGAAATAGCACCCCAATTAGATCGGAAGAGCACACGTCTGAACTCCAGTCACATTCCTTTATCTCGTATGCCGTCTTCTGCTTGAAAAAAAAAAAAAACACACACGTCTTAACTCCATTCACACTCCTTTATCTCTTATGCTTCCCCACCCTCATCCCTATTCCCACCCTCCCACTCCCCTATCAC
>CAJVYU010000133.1 GCA_913009735.1 uncultured Fidelibacterota bacterium | reverse complement strand
GCGAGTGAGCACGACGGATGGTGAGTACGAATACTTTTAGTTATCCACAGTTTTAAAAAATTTTTGTGTTTTTTATTGTTTTTTTTTTTAATGATACGGCGACCACCGAGATCTACACTCTTTCCCTACACGACGCTCTTCCGATCTCAGCTTTTATAAGCCCTAAATTTCCTTCATTTATTAAATCTGTAAGTGGCAAACCCTGTCCTTGATAATCTTTTGCTACAGAAACCACAAAGCGTAAATTTGCCTTTACCAATTCCTCCATGGCAACTTGGTCACCTTTGTGAATCTTTTGAGCCAATTCCACTTCTCTTGATGGTGGAAGTGGTTCATAATGGCCAATTTCTTCTAAATACCGGCTGAGGCTTCGGTTTGATTCATTTACTGAGCGTGCAGCTTTCGCCATAGTTTTCCTCTAAATATTCGTTTCGGATAAAGCAAGGTAATTTACACTAAATTCAATAGTAACTCAAGATATAGACTTTAATTATTTTTTGTCTTTTGATAGAGAAATAAACTCTTCAATGGTAAGTGTTTCGGGTCGTCGAGAAAAATCGATTTTTTCCTTTATTGTGTCCGTAAATCCAAAACATTCTAATGTATTGCGAAGCATTTTTCTTCTTCTTGAGAAAGCGGCTCTCACAATCTTTTCGAAATGATCAAATTCATTTTCTTCTACGAGAGAATTTTTCTTTTTGATCAGTCGAACGATGGCTGATTTCACCTTTGGTTTAGGAATAAAAACATCCGGAGGAATTGTAAAACAAATTTCTACATCTAAAAATGCTCCTATCATGACCGTTAACCTGCCATAGGATTTTGTACCCTCAACGCTCGTGAGTCGCTCAGCAACTTCTTTTTGAATCATAAAAAAAGCTTCAGACCAGTGCTCTTTTTGTTCAATAAGCCAAAACAGAATGGGTGATGTTATGTTGTACGGTATATTGCCGATAACTCTCACCGGGGTTGGAATGGGTAATTCCTCCAGCTCTTGCCATAATACATCTTTATGGATGAAATGGCAATCTTTCAAGTCATCACGGGTTTGCAAGTATTTGATTAATTTTGGATCTATTTCGATAGCTGCCATATGATCGACAAGCGGTAAAATCCGTTCTGTTAATGCACCTTCACCCGGACCGATTTCAAGAATCGAATCACCGTTTTGCGGGTTAATAGTCCGGACAATTTTACGCAGTAGATTCGTGTCAGCTAAAAAATTCTGTCCCCATTTTTTACGAAATGTATGTTGGGTCGATTTTATCACGTTGAAAATTTATATGCCAAAAAGTGTTTCAGCATTTACTGTGGTTTTTTCAGCTATGACATCTAAAGAAACGTTATGAATCATTGCTAATTTTTCTGCGATATAACGTGTGCGTCCAGGTTCGTTTGGTTTCCCTCGAAACGGCACAGGACTCAAATAAGGCGAATCCGTTTCAACCAGGATTTTGTCTAAAGGCAATTCCTTTGCTACATCAACCAAATGGCTGTTCTTAAATGTCAGGTTGCCGGAAAATGAAATGTAATAACCAAAATCTAAAAATGTTCCGGCTGTTTCCAAACCTCCGGAGTAACAATGGGCCACGCCGGTTACATCAGGAAATTCTGATAAAATCTGAATCACATCTTTATCCGCATCCCGGTTATGAAAAATAACCGGTTTTTTCAATTGTTGCGCTAGTGCCATTTGTTCTCGAAAGATGTTTTTTTGAGTTTCAGACTCTGAAATATTTCGATAATAATCCAAACCAATCTCCCCCACTGCTACCATTCTGTCAGATTTCATCAAATTGGAAATTTGATCAAGATAATCTTCGGACACGTCTTTTGCATCATGGGGATGAACGCCGGCAGAAGCATAAATATTTTTATACTGTTCCGCTATTTTCAAGCATACCCGTGAATCTTCTAAATTGGTGCCAACACAAACAAAACGGGAAACGCCTAATTCAGCAGCACGATAAATAATACCATCTAAATCGTTTTTCAGATCTTTATAAAACAGGTGACAATGGGTATCTATGAGCATGCTAATACAAAAACCCAAATAAATAAAGGGGTATCGTATTTTTATTACCAATACTTATATCGTCCAAAATAAGGTACCCGTTTATTGGAGAATCTAATTGACCTAATTTTTTTGATTTTCCGCCAATCTCAAATTGGTTATTATTTTCATCTTCAAAATCAGCTCGAACAGAACTATACAATTGATGATTAGACATAAATTGGTTTACAAAAAATGTTTCGCGAAGAGTTCCTTTCGCTTCTGTGAATCTTTGAAATTGAGGATGCAGATAAGAAATGATATTCGTATTGTGAAGAAATAGCTTTTCGGGCTTTCGTTGAAATGCTTTCCCCGATGACGGTTTCCATAGGCGGTGAATGACAAATGATATATCCAGAAAATCTATATATTGATATAAGGATTCCCGTGCAATATGTAATTCGTTTGCTAATTTAGAAATATTAACTTGAAATGGATTTGACGTTGCAATAATGTATAATAACCGTTTTAATTGGCGAATCGCATCATACTTTATAGGAAAAGAAGATGGAATATCTTCATAAAATATTTTGTTGATTATATTTTCTATCTTTTGAGGATATTCAGCTTTCCCTTCTATCCAAAAAGGATAATATCCACTTTGCAAATATTCACGAAAAAATGGGTGAATGTTTACTCGATCTGTTATTTCAGCTGCGATTTTACTATGATTTTTTAGAATATCTGTTATCGAAAAACTCGGATAAATTATTTCTTTTTTTAAGGAAATAAATTCACGAAATGAAAGTCCTGAAAGAGAATAATAAACCAATCTCCGGGATAAATCATAGCCCTGCGTTTTAATTTGAAAAGCGGAACTGCCTGAAATTATGAATCTCATTTTCGGGTAAGAATCATAGAGTGTTTTGACAATTTGTGCCCAATTATTCAGCTTGTGAATTTCATCAATGACTAAGACTTTCCCGCCATTTCGATGATGTTCGGCAACGATGTCCATTATCCCAATCGCTTCTACTTGTATATGATCAGCGCTAATATATAAAGCAATTACAGGGTCGTTAAATTCAGTTTTTAGATATTGAAGCAGTAGAGTGGTTTTGCCAACACCACGAGCGCCAACCAATCCTATCAATCGTTGATCAAAATTGATATCTTTGTACAAATATCTCCTTGGTAGATCATTGACTGATTGACTGATACGGTTTTGTATTTCGTATAACGCGATTAACATATTATGATAGATATTGTCTATCGTAATTTACAATATAGAAAATGATCAAAGAAAGATATATTTTGAGAGGGCTTTGATTAACCTAACGTTTGAAGAAAAAAAAGCAGGATTTATAACATTTTCTAAATCGTTTTTCAGATCTTTATAAAACAGGTGACAATGGGTGTCTATCAATTGCATTGGTTTTCAGATTGAAAATAATTGATAGAGACTCTTGCAATATTATTAATAAACCTTCTCCCCTGATTCTATTTTATCACCATCGATTACAATTAATGATAATTCTTTCTTGCGTGAAGCTGCCAGCAGCATCCCTTTGGACTCCACTCCGCGAATAGCCGCCGGTTCGAGGTTTGAAACAACAACAATCATTTTCCCAACCAGTTCATCCAAAGAATAATGATCGGCAATACCGGAAACAATCTGTCGTTTTTCATCGCCTAATAGAATCTGGAGTTTATAAAGTTTATCAGCTCCCTCTACTTTTTCAGCCGAAATTATTTCTGCTGTTTTTAAACCAAGCTTTTCGAAATCTTCAATTGTAATTGTTTTCTTTTTTAATTGTTTAGTCTGTTTTTGAGTTTCTTTTTTAACGTTTACCCGGGGAAATAAAGGAGAGTGCTGCTTCAGTTTTGTTCCCGGCTTTAACCCGCCCCAATGCAAATCTGTACCTTTTGCATTCAATGTCTCTAATACAAATTCAGTCCGATGCGGCATAACGGGTGTGAGCAAAAGCGTGCCAATTCGTAATGCTTCAGCGGCAGTATACAGTACCCGTCCTGCTGATTCTTTATCTTCCTTTACCAATTTCCATGGCGCTTGCTGCTCCATGTACTTATTCACGCCGCGGATAAATTGCATCGTTTCTTCAATGGCATCATTTACTTTCATTTTATGGATCAAATTATGGATTAATTCAACTGTCTTTTCTGCTGAAGATTGAATAATATTTTCAGCATCACTATTTTTTAAGGGATTGGGAATAATTCCATCGAAATTCTTTTCAATCAGTTTACTGACCCGGCTTAATAAATTTCCAAAATCGTTTGCCAGGTCGCTGTTGTAACGTTTGATAAAAGATTCCATAGTAAAGTTGGCATCCTGTCCCAGGACCATCTCCCTCATGAGGTAATATCGAACCGGATCTACACCGTATTCCTCAATCAAGTCCAATGGATTGACAACATTCCCAAGTGATTTACTCATTTTGGATTCACCGGACAACCACCAGCCATGAGCAAAAATGGTTTTAGGTAACGGCATGTTAGCTGACATAAGCATCGTGGGCCAATAAACGGTATGAGTCGTTAAAATATCCTTACCAATCAAATGATATTCACAGGGCCACCATTTTTTATACGAATCTTCATCTACTCCATATCCTGTGGCAGTAACATAATTGATCAAAGCATCAAACCATACATAGGTCACATAATCATTGTCAAAGGGCAAATCAATTCCCCAGGCTAACCGTGTCTTTGGCCGGGAAATACATAAATCCCCCAGGGGTTTCCTTAGAAAACCTAAAATTTCATTTTTCCGATGTACCGGCTGGATAAAGGCTGGATTATCATTAATATGATCTATCAGTGCCTGCTGATATTTGGACATCCTGAAAAAGTAATTTTTTTCCTTCAGTTTTTTGATATCCCGAAACTCTCCGGATTCTGCTTCTTTTTCGGTGATAAACCGTTCTTCGGATATTGAATAAAGGCCTACGTATTCATCTTCGTATATATCGCCATTATCATAAACGGTTTGTAAAATATTTTGAACCACTTTTATATGGCGCTGCTCCGTCGTACGGATGAAATCGTCATTGGAAATATGAAGTTTATCCCACAGTTCAAGAAATCTCGGAGCCATTTCATCACAATGCTGTTTAGGTTCAACATTTCTCTTTTCTGCTGCTTGCTGCACTTTCTGCCCATGTTCATCCAGCCCGGTAAGAAAAAAAACATCGTCACCTTCTGCGCGATGATACCGGGATAGAACATCGGCCAAAATCGTTGTATATGCATGGCCGATATGCGGTTTATCGTTTACATAATAGATGGGTGTCGTAATATAGAATTTTCCGGACATATTAATTTGTTCCTTGTAAATGATGCTGTATATCAATCAGCATATTCGTCAGTTGTAATGGCATATAAAAGTTTCTATCAATTGAATTTATGGTATCCTCTATGGATGAATTAATTGCCGCATAATCTGCTTTGGGGAATGACGTTGAGAAAGAAGACACGGATTCAGTAAAACCACCTTGTAATAATGGAGCATGCAGGTTTTGTTTTAATCTATATGTTTGCAGAAACCACGTTTGGGCAAGAAATAATTTAAACTTGAATTCATCAGAGTTACTACGAACCAGTCTTGACATTCCATTGATATATTTTCGCCAATCTGCATTGTTTGAATTCACAATCGTTTCCACTTGTTCTTTCATCTCTATTAAAATCTCTTTTACAGATCGTTTCTGAAGATATTTCGCACGTTGAATATTTCCATCCGAGAGAATTGCATAAAATTCCGATTCTTTTGAAGCAACGCCGCCTGATTCAAGATACGCTTTGATTAAATCATCTGCCAACGGTGGAAAATCAATTTGTTGACAGCGAGATTGAATGGTGGGCAAAAGCAGCGCTTTATGATCTGTCACCAGGATGAGTGTTGTTTTTTTCGGTGGTTCTTCGAGGATTTTTAATAACGCATTTGCGGATGCTCCATCCCCAATAGATAAATAATGTGCATCAAAAATTAATACTGTTTTAACCCCTTCATCCACCGATTTCAAATACAGCTTTTTCCGCAATTCTCGAATAGAATTGATTAAAATCCGGTTCGCATTAGGTAACTTGATCTTTAAAAATGGATCCTTCCCCTTTTCCTGTAACAAATCCGTAAGTAATTTTTCATTGTTTTTCCCGATGATGGTCAAAACATCCGTATCCCGGTTAACTGAATCTTTGACTCTTGGTAATGGTGTTACCACATGTAAATGCTCATGTTGTAGAGATGAGAATCGTTTACACGATGAACACGTTCCGCATAAAACATCTTCTCCCTGACAATTAAGGGCAGCAGCAAATGAAATGGCTGTGGCTTCTTTGGCAGAACCTTCCGGTCCACTAAAAAGATATGCACTGCCAATTCGATTGGAAGTGACGATTTTCACTAATCGATCCCAAACATGTTTTTGATATATATACGGTTCCCGGCTCATTTTTTTACCAACCATTTTTCCGGATCCAGTTTTTGATCTTTTCCCCAAATTTCGAAATGTAATTTTGCTCCATTAATGGATCCGGAATCACTCATATAAGCAATGATATCTCCTGATCGAACTTCACTATCCACATTCGTTTGAATATTGGTAATGTGACTATAAATCGTAAAAAAGTTACCACCATGATCAATGATAATTATATTACCATAACCGCGTATAAACGTTATGGTTGTTACGATTCCCCCCATGATGGTAGATATAGGGGAGCCGGGTTTTCCTTTAATGTCGATACCTGTATTATTTGTGGTCGTTTTTAATTCCGGATTCCATTTACGTCCAAACTTGCTAATCACCCTGCCTTCAGCCGGCCATGGAAGCTGTCCTTTTAAAGAGGCAAATGATTTAGACTTAAGAGCTTCTTTTTGTCTTCGTATTCGTTCTGTGCGATCGGCTCTTAATTTATCTTTTCTTATTTTTTTCATTAATTCTTCAAGCTGTTTAACACCCTTTTCTTTTTCTTTTATATACTGAGCCAACTCTGTTTTGCTGTTTCGAATTTTTTCTAATTCTCTCTTTTTATATATTTTCTTTGATCTCAATTCTTTTACTTGTTTTTCTCGCTCGTTTTTTAATTTAATGCTTCTTCGTAATGAAGCTTCATAATCCAGTTTTGTTTTTCCTATCCTGATAAACAAATTGTGTATTCTATCTTTATTATTTCGATCGATATCAGCAATAATCTTTTGGTATTTTGTTCTGTAAACAGCTTGCCGCCATGACGTAGAGCTCAACACTTTTTCTATGTCTGATAAAGATCCTTTTTTATATAAATATTTCGCTCGTTTTGCATAACGCAATCTTAATTCATTTAATTCTTTTTCATTGGCGCTGATTTTCTCCTTGAGGATTGATATTTGATCCCTGGTGTTTTTTTCTTCTTTTTTTATTTGATTAATCAACCGTTCAACCAAAGAAATTTCCTCTTCAATATTCATAATGGTTCTTGCAGCATATTTTTCCTTTTTTTCTTCTGACTGAAGTTTTTTTCGCGTGGCTGCAATTTCATTTTTCAAATCCCGTACCGCTTGGGATTGATAATTCATTTCCTTATCAAAATCCCTGTTCCGGGTTTGGGATACAGCAAGACTTGAAAAAAGAAATAATATGAAGAGACTTTTACAAAATCTATTGCACAAATTAAAAAGTTTAAATTTTGTCCGCTTTTCGTTCCCCGATACAGTCGTTTCTTCATACTCGAGGTTTTGCAGAGGTCTCATGAGTGTAATTCGGCTGAACATAGACTTAAAAAATACCGAGGCATTCATTCTCAATACAAAGGGTTTTAAGTCTGGATTAAGATTAACATATCTGTCCAATACGTTTATCGAAACGATTTAATTATATGTTTTTAACCCCTTTGTGTTTCCCCTATTAGCGAAAGCGCAGGGGAAAAATTTTGGCAATAGTCCGGTTGCTTTCTCCCCTGTAAAAGGGGAGAATTGAA
>CAJVYU010000132.1 GCA_913009735.1 uncultured Fidelibacterota bacterium | reverse complement strand
ATCTATGATTAAAATAAGTACCTAATTGGACACCTCAAAAATTAAAAAAAGAATAAATGCCAGCAGGTAACAATTAGCGTTCTGATTGCCGGAACGGTAAAATCTGAACGTGGTGTTGACGAAACCGGCCTCAAAAGGGTATAATGAATATCTATGGAGATTGGGTTGATTTTCTATAGTGTCCCGTGGCTATTCCGGTCATATTGTGCCAGTGATTCCAGGTATGTTGTGCCATTCATAGGAAACCGGAAGGTTCTCAAAGCACGCTTATGCCATTATATACAAACTCTCTATATATTCAAATTTTAACATACGTAATCTCACAAGCCTTGCACAGCCGTTTTTCCTGGTCAACGGAACCAACGTCAAAGCGGTTTTCAGATTTCTCATAAATATCGAGACCTCTGCCGAGGATGATTTTCCAGCCGGTATCGGTGGTAATGCTGCGGTCGTGTACATCCGTAAATTCATAGGTTAAATGGATGCCTATCTCCTCTACGGCAAGCGAGAGCTCATACATATTCTCTTCACTTTGCTTTAGGTGTTCTTCGTCATTCCAGGTCATCACGTGCAATTCTGTTTCTTCTTCGTCCTCTTTGAGCTTCGACAACATAACACAAAACTCAAGCAGGAACTTAAACTGGTAGGGAAGCCGGATATACGGGTCAACAAGTTTTATGGATTTGGCACCTTTCAGGTAATCGCCAAACAGCTTCATGTAGGAAATACCCGTCTGGTTATCCCTGATGATAACCTGCCTTCCTTCCGGCAATGGCGTAACTGTCTTTTGTGCAGGCTGCTCATTTGCCGCTTTCTCACCGGTAGTTTCCTCTTCCTGTTTTTTCTTGCCGTAACCGTAATTTTCGTTTTCCAGCGTTTCACTATATACTTTTTTACCGCTTTGGTTGTCGGTATAAGAGAATTCAACCTCCTCATAGGTTTCATCCATGCGGATAAGCTGGTCTTTGATACGTTTGCGGACTTCCATGGCAAATTCCATGATTTCACGCGCCTCTTCCCGGGTGTATTCCCCATGGGGATAAAGCACTTTGACGAAGCCGGAAAAGGTCTTTACAATACCATCCCGGTCACGGGAAGTCAACGAGTCGGAAAGGGTAAAAAACTCCCTGAAATCGTTTGTATGGTCTTCCCTGCGCAATTCTTTCAGTACCTCGGCCAGATAGTCCACAATAAAGCCGTAATCGGTGGAGAACATCTCATTTCGCAGCTTGCTAACTTCCCATCCGGGCAGGTAGCAATGCAACCGGTCAAGAAAAGCCGAATGGTGGAAAGTCTTTGGCAGGGCTTCAAACAGGTCGGAATGTTTGAGCATGTAAGGAACGGAATGTTCAGTGTTTCCCACAAAGACCATAGAGGCCGATGCACCGAAAACATCTTTTCCACGTGAAAAGGATTTGTTGGCCATGTAGTTTTGCATGATGTCTTTCAACTTGGCATCCCCTTTTTTGTTGGTGCCGGCAAACTCATCAAAAGCCACCACATCCCAGTAGCCCACCAACCCCATACGGCCTGATGTGTTGTTAATAAAAAGGTTGGGAATGCTGACCTCTCCGCCTGACACCAAAATACCGTGTGGAGAAAGCTCGGTGTACAAATGGGATTTCCCCGTTCCTTTCGGCCCCAGTTCAATCAGGTTGAAATTGTTCTCACAGAAAGGAATTAACCGGGCAAGCTGAATAAGCTTCGACCGGAAGTTAATTTTTTCGGGTACCAGTCCGATACTTTGAATAAGCACATCTATCCATTCCTCTTTGGTAAAAGCTTTCCGGGCTTCCTTGTATTCGTTCAGGTCAACGCTGGACACCTGAATAGGCTTTAAGCTTTCAATAATCCAGGGAGAAGTGCCTTTCTCTTCCGTATGCACATAAGAAAGCTGGACAATGCACCATACGCCCGAAGAGAGGAGTTTGGGGTGCTTTGTAATGGTATTGGTTTCCACCTGCACCTTGCGTACATTCAGGTTAATGAAAGTAGCCTCATAAATGCCCCTGGATTCGTTCAGGGCAACCGCTACCTTGTCGATGATACGGTGTGAGTTTTTCTCTTTAATCTTTGATTTGACAATCTCTGCTTCATCACGGTGGACGAAATGTTTGGAGATAATGTTCCTGACGGTTTCCACGCCTTGTTTGATGGTTTCTTCATCATCTGTGGCACAGTATTGCCCCAGAAGGTATTCCAGAACGTAAGTCGGGACAATGGCGTTTCCTTTTACCAGCTTCGTCAGGTCTTTTCTGACTACTTTGCCGCCGAAAATGCGGTTGAGTTTTTGGTCAAGTGCTTTCATAATCAAAAATCGTCAAAATCGTTTGTAAATGAAATGTTTAGCGTATAAGCATAATCTTTGTAGAATGTCCATTTGGTAGTTCCCTGGACAGGTTCTTCGAGCACCAGCCTGACCCGTTGATTTTTGTACTGGCCGCTGGCCTTTGCACTAAGCTGGAACCGGTGTTTCACCTCCCGCTGCCGTTCACTCCCCTCTGAAATATCAAATACGTATTTAAACTGATCGCTTAATGCTTCGCCGTCTTCTGCCCTGATTTCAGCCCGAATAGTGCGGGGTAATTTGTTCTCCGAAACAAAGTCGGACTGAATGAATGAAACAGCCAGAATATTGGTGGTAATCCGGTCGGTAGACTTGATAATGTCAATATCCACTTTTGAAGTGGTATCCTGCCGCTTTTTGTTAATCTTAACCAGTGGAACAACAATTTCCTGCATGGCTGCGCCCCCGTGTACAAAGCGTGACCCCGAACCTTTTACCCGGAGACGGTTAATGGATTTCGGGATGAGAATATCCACATCGTTTTGAAGGCTCAGGTCAGCGCCGGTAAAAGCTTTGGTGGCATTGTCGCCTTGCAGCCCTTTACCCATAACAAAACGCCGGTTTTCTTTCCATACTTCTCCGGTATGCCCCGAAAAGGCAAAGTCGCTTTCATCCAAAATATTATGCTGATAGATAAACCCGTGGTCTGACGTAACCATCATGTTGTTGCCATTCATATTGGCTATCTTCTTAACCAAGTCCAACAGGAACACCAGCTCGGCTTCTACCGCTTCAAAAACCCTTTCCTGACTGGTCTTGTCATCTCCTGTTTTGTCAATCTGATTGTGGTAAATGTAAATCAAATCGTATTGCTTTACAAAATCACGTCCCTCTTTGGATGAATTCATCTTCATAAAATCTTCGGCATTGACAGCCGTTGCCCTTACGCCGCTGTTGGCAGCCAGAATTTTCGCTCTTCCCTGTACCCCGGATGCAGGCATTCCATCTACTTCCACCATCTCCGATTTATCCTGTAGGGCAAGTTTGCTGTGGGGCAGCAGCGAGGCCATGCCCAGTTGTGTGTACGAAGGAAGGCATCCGATAAGGTGTTCGCATGTCGATTCATAACGGTTTTCCCACTGAATACGCCGGCTTAGCTCAGCGCCGCATTCATAACGCAAAGCATCGGAAATAATAACAAAAAGCCTTTGCTTTTTTTCTGTAAACGGTTTTACATGGTTACTGAAAAACATTTGCTGGCTGTTCGCTTCTCCGTTTGGCCATTTACGGGTTTGGTCAACAATCTTTTGCCAGTTGTTGTTGTAAGTTAACAGCCAATCGTTGGAATAGACTTTCTCTATTTTTTCCGACAGCCCGGCAAGAATCCGGTTTTGGTTGGTTTTGCGGTAATGCCAGATAAATTTCCGGTAAAGCTGGTCAATTTCAAATAACTGCCTGGCGTAATGGTCGGTTCCTTCTTTAAATGAGGCATAGGTAACCGAAGCATATTTGCGCACCCTGCTCATCATACCGGAGGCGTTGGATATGGCAAGGTAGTAATGCTCAAATTCGTGATACCAGAACTTGTTTTCCCTTCTTTTTACCGATTGCATTACCTTTTCGTGGGGAATGGCTTCTTCGGCAAGCAGGTTGGTCAGATTGTGGATTACCTTCAAATCGATCAGCCTGAACAGGTCATCATCCAGTATTTCATCAAGGGAAGCCTTTTCAAGGAGCTGCTCTACCTTTAAATCATTCGCTATCACATTGGAAATTTGGGCGAAGCTGTGCCGGTAGGTTATGGTGTCTTTCCATAGCAGCAGCAGAAGCCTTGTTTCCTGCGACAGGCCGTTTTTTGTACCCAGGACAAAGTTGTTGTCAAACACTTCCAGCAGGAAGTCGTAAATGGCAGGAGAATCGCTGTGGTAATGGTATTTGTGTTCTATCTCTTTCCAGTAAAATGCGTTCAGGTTGAAGCGTTCGAGGTCGTTGTCGAAACGCCGGTTTCCATCGGCAAAAGCGGTGGCATGGGCATGGATGAATGTAGCCAGGCTTACGTTGCCGGTTTCAAAAAGTACAGCCAGCATTTTGTAGCGTATGGCAGGCTCACCGTCGCCGGCTCCCAGCAACTCTTTTAGCTTTTGCCTGCGCTCTTTCGCCCTGAAAAATTCAATGTGTTCCGATACCAGTTCTTTCAAATGATAGCCCAGCCCCAGCTCCTGCAAATACAAGGCTTCGCGGTCGGTGTGGAAGAGGTAGTGCGCCAGTTCCTGGTCGAGCAGCCAGTTTTCTTCGTTGGCAGGCTTGGGGCGGGTAAAGTAGAGCAGAAAGCGTGTGTCAGGCTTTTGCCGGGTGATGAGGTGCTTTACTTCAAATTCGTTGTTTTGAACCTGTACCTTTTCCACCCCGGGCAGTTTCATTTCCCCGAACTGTTCGGTGAACTCTTCTTTTTCATCGTACCAGAAAATAACCCGGTGCTCTTCAAAACGTTTCTGTAGTGCTTCTGCTATTTTGTTCATAATAATCCTAATATCTTTTTGCCTTTTTCCGTTGTGATATATTTTTGAAGTTTACTTTTTGGCTTTTCGGGGATTGTCATTTTCAAAAGTCCGGCTTTTATGGCAGGCATAATATTGTTTTTTAAATTATTAAATGCATCAACCAACCCAATATTTCCAAGCATTTCACCCCTCGTTTTAGGCGTAGTTGTAAAGATAAGCGTTTCAATAATTCTATCTATAACTATATCGCTAAGAGGTTCCCCAATCAAAACTTTTATTTTATCCCTAACATGTGAACCATCATGTGAATCATCATGTGAATCATCATGTGCTTTGTCATGCATATCAGCATGTTCACCTCTATCTATCAATACTTTATCTTGTGCTCTATCATATTTACCATGTTCCCGAAATTCAGGATGAACAGTAAATTCTGTAATAAAGTATTGCCTGCTATCACCATCTGTATCGTATTTAGCCGGAGCCGAACCGTTGAGTTCCAACACACGTTTTATGGTTGGAATACCGGTTCCTTTGCCTTCGGTCAGATGCAATTCCTTTAAAAATTCACCAATACGTCTGTTCCTGTACCTTCTTGCACGAATGATTTTTCCCTTGTTTAAGTCATCTATCCGAATGGAAGGATCCGGACCTCCGAAACTGATAATTTCAATAGATTCCGGCAAAATCCGAATTTCAATGGGCTCCCGAATTTCATAGTTTTTATGATAAACCGCATTGGATAGCGCTTCCTCTATGGCTTCAAAAGGATAATTGAAAAAGGTAACCGATTCAGCTTCTCCCTTTATTTTGATAGTCTTACTCTTGATTACCTGCGTCTTGATATAATGCAGTGCATCACGAAGCTGCTGCTGAATGGGGCCGGTGAATACTTTTTCAAAAAAAGATTTTCCCGCCAGGCCATCAGGAAATTCCACAATGTGTATTTCCGTAGAAGGGAAAAACTTCTCAGGATGTTCATTAAACATCAACAGCCCCACATTTTTAGGCAACAAATGTTCATCGGCACCTTCTGCAAGGTTCATTTGCCGGCATACTTCATTGTGTGAAAGTTTAAAACTCTCATCGTACAATTTACTGCCAGTTTCTTTTAAATGTTGTTGAATCAGCAGGGATGAAATATCCTCTAACGAAGCCCGGGAATTTACCCTGTCATCAAAAGGTATTTTAGCCGTTAAACTCAATAGCTCCCGGGTTTGTTCTGCGTTTGCTATTACGGTGTTGGAATACTGCCTTATGTAAAAAGCATAATCTTTTACTTTCGCCTTAACATTTTTAGGAACTTCGTAAGGTCTGTTGCTGCCTGCTGTAACCCAAATCAATAAAACATACTTTCCATCCACTTCCTCCAAGGCCATACGGGGAAAATAAGGTGGCCTGATCAGGTTACAGTATCCAATCATCTCTTTTTGTACTTTATCAAACTGCTCTTGGGGGAAACCATAAACAGGACGCTTAGGCATACCGTTTTCCTCTTCTATCCCCACAACAATGTAACCGCTGCCAAGATTTTCAAAATCGTTGGCAAAAGCGGCAATAGTGCGCATAATAGCTGCCGGGTTCCAGCCCTTTTTGTATTCAATCCGGTCAGACTCAACCACTTTGCCTGATAACAGGGTCTCTATATTAATGGGAATGTTCATTTTCTATCGTATTTGTGTCGTATCAATCCAATCAAACCCTTTTACCTTTTTCTTGGTTTTGGGGTCGTTTAATCCGGGGACGGGCTTAATAACCTTGCCGAACTTGTTGTAGTTGACCAGTACGCCGTCGTCGAGGTCGATGGTGATGCGTTCGGAGGCAAGGGTAAACAGTTCCCTTTCGTACTCCTGCAATTCGAGCAGGATGGTTCTGATGCGGTCTTTCTCACGGGCGGCTTTGGTTTGTTCGGCAGAGGTGCCGGTTTCAATAATATGGTCTAAATTCTCTACCCGGGTGCGGAGCTTCTCTTCAAAGTCTTTCAGGTAGTTGTTGAGGATTTCGCTGAGGGTGTCGGGCGTGTAGCGGTGCATGTATATCAGTACGTTGAAAGAACCGCGGGGTGAAGAGAACATCCAGTAAATGGAGCGTTTTTTGTAGCGTTTGATGTGGTCGGTGTAGAAATCTTTCACAAAATATTTGCGGATGGGTTTTCCCAGGGCGTCTTCCACAAAGGCAAGGTTTCTTTCAAAGTGGGCTTTGCCGAAGCTTACTTTCAGGAATTCGTAAAAGCGTCCGGTGATGTCGTCTTCAAACCATTCGTCGTCGAGGACGGGGATGATGTTGTCGGCGTCGGGGAGGAAGGAGGGCTTTTGTTTAGGAGATTTCTCGTCACTCCCTGCGGTCGTTTCCCTCGAAATGACAGCAGAGTTTTGCCCGGGAGATTGCTTCATGCTTCGTTCCTCAGCATTCGCAATGACGGGTTCTTTCATTATGCGGTGATAATCCTCTAATGTTTCGCCCTGGTTGGCGAGGATGAGGCCGGGCTTGTCCAACGAGTAGCGGCCAAACATACAGCCTACAGCATAGCTGATAAACTGCGCCATGACTTCCTTCACATTAAAAGGCAGTGGTGGATAGTGGCTGGTGGTTGGTGATTGGTGGGTAGTGGTTGGTGGTTGGTGGTTGGTGTCTGATTTTTCATCACGTACCTCATTCCATTCACCACGCACCATTTCACCACGCACCAATTTCCACGCACCATCCACCAGCCTCCAGCCACTCCTATAGTTTTCACTGATTTCATGCAGTTGTTTCTTGTCCAGCTCCTGCTGCAAAATGGTGATGTCTTCCAGCGGCACATCGGGGGTGAGCTCTTCCTGCAGGCCATATATCTCAATAAAACGGGCGTTGAGTTCTTCTTCGTTGCTGTGGAGTTGGTAGAATTGGTTCTGCCAGTATTGTTTGTAGAGGTTGTAGGCTTCTTCGAGGGTGATGGGTGGTTGATGGGTAGTGGTTGGTGGTGGTTGATTGGTGGTGATTAGCGGGTGGTTATCTGCTAATTTCCATCCACTATCCACGAAGCCTCCAAACACTTTTACAAGTTCATTTTTATTGAAATCCCAAGATGTTTCTCTGGAGTTCCAATCTTTCTTAGCAATATGAACACATTCTTTCACTATTTCCAGTGTTAATTGCTCATCGATTATTAAAGCTGGCAAACTTCCAAAGATCGGAAGAGCACACGTCTGAACTCCAGTCACATTCCTTTATCTCGTATGCCGTCTTCTGCTTGAAAAAAAAAATAAAAAACAACTAAAAATTACAAAAAAATCAGAAGATTATGAGGAACAAACACCTTAACTTCC
>CAJVYU010000131.1 GCA_913009735.1 uncultured Fidelibacterota bacterium | reverse complement strand
TTAGTGTGCTCGATTGTGATAGTCTTTATTATATTTTCATGACTTATTTTATTGACTTTGTGATATGTCTCTAACTATATTAATTTGTTTATATATTTTTCTTTTTATCTTGTTTAGTGTTTTTTTATATTCTTAATTTTTTATTTTTCCTCTTATTGGTTTATTTAAAGCAGCTTTATTATTCTCTTTTTTTACTTGTGTTTCCCAATTCTTTTTGGCTTCTTTGATTTGTTGTTCGGTTATTTTGTTTGTCAGTGCAACACCATGTCTGTGTGCCAAGTCATGGTCATTTGGACAAAGAACAGCAAGATTGGAATATTTATTATCTTTTGTTAATGAGTATTCGATGATGTGGTGAAGGATAAATGCGTCACTTTTTTGCCCTTTACATAGGCAACAAACGAATCTACTATTTTCTAAAAGCTTTAATACAACATTCTCATTTATAGGCTGTCTGACTAAACAATTTTTAACGAAATCTATTTGTGATTTTCGAATATTATATTTCTCAAAAAGGTTTTTCTTTGATGTCTGTCTAAAGGTTGAAGTAGAAATGCCAATTAGTTCATAATCATGAGCCCAATTACTTGGTACTCCATATTGAATGTATGTTTTTTCTATTGACATATTATTCTAAATATTGTGGGTCTTTAGTTTCTTCACAATTCTGACTAACGTCAAATTTTGGTGTTGATTACCAGTCACTTACGGATTTTAAATATTTACGCTCAAATTACTCTTTTTGCCTCCATCTTGACGTTAGCACGTGGAGATTAATGGAGTTTCTCCATACGGGGAATGTTGCCTAACGATTTTGGTATTTGTAAAGTTGGCGTAAGCCAATTTGGGCGAACAAAGTTAGCCACAAACACCGTGTTAGCCGAAGTGGTAAATTCCTCTTATGAGAGATTTTCACGGAACTATGCTTCATCACTATCGTTCTGGACTTGCAGTATTTTACTTTGCTTTCTTGAAAGGAGTTTTGGGCTATGAAATTTCTTTCTCGCCAATCTTGCAAGATACTTCTTGTTAGAGCGCTTAAACAACCACTCAAAACCAAATTGGTAAACTGGGTCAAGCAGATGATCAGACCCGGGTTCCCTCTCCTTTTGTATGAATGGCTTCATCACCATCCAAACACGGCGAAGGCTATGCTGCATCGGTCCTAATACATAATCTACGTCAATAAGCTGGAAATTCCGGAAGTTTCGGACAGTGATTCCGGTAATCATTCGGACACTTATTTTAGCTTCCTAAACTGTGGTTTTAAGTTACTCTAAAAGTCAGAAAGAGTAACGGAGTTTTTTATTTTCCTCATTGATTCTCCTTTCAGATTTATTTTGTAAGCATTGTGTATTAAGCGATCCATGATGGCATCTGCCAGAGTCGGGTTTTTAAAATAAGCATACCATTCTTCAATGGGTAATTGACTGGTAACAATCAAACTGCCTGTGGTGTTTCTTGCTTCAATAACTTCGAGCAGTTCCTGGGTTTGTTCAGTGGAAAGAGCCATCAGTCCCAGATCATCAAGAATCAGCAAACGAAAGGATTTCATTTTTTTCAGCCATTTAAGATAATCCCCTTCAGCTCTTTTTAAGGCCAACTCGGCCATCAGTGTTGATATCCGGATGTAATGAGCCGAGTAACCGGAGATGACGGCATGGTTTGCCAGTGCATTGGCCAACCAGGTTTTCCCTGTTCCGGTGGGACCGGTAATAATCAGATTATGATAATGATCTAACCAGTCATTATGAGACAGTGATTGAATCAGTTTTTTATCCAAATCCCTGGCACTATGATAATCAATATCACTCATTTCTGCGTCCCTGTATTTAAGCCGGGCATTGCGCAGCATATATTTGATACGCCTGTTTTTTCGCTCCATGACTTCCTTATCAATCAATAATGTAAATCGTTCTTCAAAAGACCGGTCCAAAAACAGAGCCGGTTGTTCCATTTGTTCAATTAAACCGGTTTTCATGCCGTGAAGACGTAAATCAGTCATTTGCTCCAATGTGTGATTAAGCATGGCTTCCTCCTATTCTATAGTAGTCTTCACCGCGAACATTTTCATGATTGGTTTGAGGTGTAACAGCTAACGCTGGTTTCTGTTTATTGTAGGTCTTGTTCTTTAAGATGGATCTGAACGTCTTGACTTGATAAGCATTTAACGATAACACCTTTTCGGATACCGCTTCCACAATTTCATTATCATACGCTTTTGCCGTATTTAAAATACCAATGCAGCTTCTAAAACCCATCTCCGGATGCGGCTTTTTGTTTAAGATGGTTTCTATGAGTATTTGAGTGTTTATGCCAAAGTGTTTACTCCAACTGACTAACCGTGACGGTGTCCAGTCTGCATACGCTCTATGGGCGGAAGCCATGTGTTCTTTTTGAGTAGAGTAGGCTCCAGAATGATGGAGGCGATTATGAATAGCTACCCGTTTATTCTGGTGGAATATCTTTACGGTATAATCAGAGTATCGGACTTCCACTTCCTTTCTCGCTAACTGATAGGGAACACTGTAATAGCATTTTTCCAGTTGAATATGATAGTCAATATTCACTCTGCACAGCTTAAACTCATGGTAACGGTATTTTTCCAAAGGCAGCGGCTTCAATGCCGGTAGATCCAGCTCGTCATACAACTCACGCCGGCTCTTGCCTAATAACCTTATCTTCCGGTTGTTTAATTCATTTAGAAGAGGACGGATCGCCTGATTAAGTTCAGAAACACTGAAAAACTGACGATTTCTTAATTTAGCCAATATCCAGCGCTGAACCAGTTTTACCGACAACTCTACCTTGGCTTTATCTTTAGGCTTGTAGGGACCTTTAGGTTAGAATTGTGTTATTTACTACTTTAATAGGAAGAATAGTCATTGATAGTTTAACCAATAATTACCAGTTTCGTGGAAAAGAACGGGGTGAACTTTAAGTGGGGCCAGGCTTTTAGGCCTATTGCCCGTATGAGTCCCCATTCTTTTCCACAGCAGTTGCCTGGAACCATTTAGAATTTTAGTCTATGAGGACTTCTAAAGGTCTTAGTTCGGCAACTCAAACCTAAAGGTGAACGTATGAAATTTACAAGCATAATCGGAATTGATGTGTCCAAACATACACTGGATGCTGTATCCCATCAAGGCGGTTACTACAAGCAGTTTCAAAACAGTAATCAGGGTTATAAACAGTTAGTGAAGTGGGCGACCAAAACACGGGAATCGGATAAAGGGAAACAGTTGTTTTGTTTTGAACATACAGGCTTGTATTCCTTGCCATTATCCATTTATCTGGCTGAAAATAATCTGCTTTTCTGTGCGGTTTCTGCTCTGGAGATCAAAAGGTCCCTGGGATTGAAAAGAGGAAAGAGTGATCGTATTGATGCCAAATCAATTGCCCGATATGCTTACCTGCGTAGAGCAGAACTGAAGCCTTCACCCCAACCCTCAAAAACCCTGCTTAAACTCCAGCATCTGATCTCATTAAGACGGCGAATGGTCAACCAGCGTTCCGGATTTAAAGCGGCTATGAATGAACAAAAAATGTTCCTTGAAACTAAAGAGAACGAAGTTCTGTTCCATGTCCAACAGGATATGATAAACCAGCTTAATTTTAACATCAGTCAAATAGAAACTGAAATAAAGCAGATCATATCTGATGATAAACGTTTAAATGAATATTACCAACTGATCATTACCGTAAAAGGGGTTGGTATGGTATTGGCCACCCATCTGTTGGTTTATACCCAATGCTTCACCCGGTTTAAATCATGGAGGCAGTTTGCCTGCTATTGTGGCGTTGCGCCTTTTGAAAGACAGTCCGGTATCAGCCTCAATGCCCGAAAGCATGTTCATTACCTGGCCAACAAAAGAGTAAAAACACTATTAAATCTTTCAGCTTGCTCTGCCATACTTTGCGATCCGGAATTGAAAAGCTACTATTCCAAACGAGTTGCCTCTGGACATAGTAAAATGAGTACAATAAATATCATCCGTAATAAAATCCTATCTAGAGTTTTTGCAGTAGCTAAAAGGAAAACACCATACGTGATTATGGGAAATTATGCAGCCTGATATTTTACTTGGTTTTACCTTAGAATACGGGCAGGGATAATAACGGTTCCATAATAGTCTGCCATATCCTGATAGCTTGCATTGATGGTTGGCTCGTAGAAGTCAAACGTTGTCACTGCTGATTTTAAGTTGTCAGGAACAGTTACTTCCGTAACGCCGCCAAAATAATAATAGGCATTGGTATGAGAGTTTATAAAGCAGGCTTTCTTTTGAGACATACTGGCTTCAGCAAACGAATATCCGCTGGCGCCGAGACAAGCCACAAAAACCTCTGCCTGTGTAATCTCTCCTGTAAGTTTGTCTATAATACCCATGGTTAACCCGGAGTAATCCACAAACATCTTCTCACCGGCTTTATGAACCTGACGCATGGTAACCGTTACTTTTTTATTCCACTGTTTATACAGTTCACAAAATTGAGTATATCCATACCCATCAGGATTTTGCTCCCTGTATTCTTCCCAGAGAAGTAAACGGGTTACCCCTCTACGCTTCAACTCATGATGGATATAAGCATAATCAGGCGTTTCCTTTTTTGACTCAATGGTCTTTCGCTTCTGTGGAAACAGTATCCTATAGAGGCTCTCATCGTCAAGGGTTTGGATGTCCTTCAGACTTAAATCCCTGGCTTTATACCTGCTCAAGTAATCGGCAATTGTTGATCGCGGTAATGACAACGACCGACTGATCTGACGAACAGATACATCTCTCTTTACATGTAAGTTGATAATCTCTTTGATTAATCTCATTTTTAGTCTCCCTTTTTCACCAAGATGACTGGTGGGTTTTCTTTTACTTTTCATTTATCCTCTCATTTTCAATTAAATAAACGAGAAGATGTTGTTACTTTTTTAGGAAACTAAAAAACGATGATTCGCTTCAAAGGTGTCCGAAGAACCACCGGAATGGGTGTCCGAAGAACTTCCGGAATAGGTGTCCGGAGAATTACCGGAATAGGTGTCCGGAGAATTACCGGAATAGGTGTCCGGAGAATTACCGGAATAGGTGTCCGGAGAATTACCGGAATGGTGGCCGAATGTTACCGGATTTTCCAGATATATTCCAAACCGAGGGGATATTGTGTGGTTGAATTTTACTCCTCAATCAGGACATGAGCAGATAGGACAAAGACCGGCATTAGTATTATCACCAAAACAATATAATTCAAAAGTCGGTTTAGCAGTATTTTGTCCAATAACCGGTCATAAAAAGGGATATCCTTTTGAAGTGGATATTTTGAATACTAAAAAGATCAATGGTGTAGCATTATCAGACCAAGTAAAAAGTTTAGATTGGAAAACTAAAAAAGCAAAATTTGTTGAAAAAGTTCCGGAATCAGTTATAAAAGAATGTACATTAAAAATAAAAGCATTATTAATGATAGAATAAGCCAACAATACCCAAACGTATTAAGACTTCGCATTCGACCGACAAAGTCGTCGACATGCAAGTCATGGTTGAACAAGCTGTAGATTATTTTCTTGGAGTTTAAATAAAAATAATTAATTGAGATTACAGATTAGTGATTATAATTAATTTAGATGAGGTTTTAAAAAAGTATATAACAAGATTAAATGTGCGATAGTAAATATAATTCATGAGAAAACACCCTTGCACATAATAAGTCAATGCAGATTTGAAAAAATATTTCAACCAAATCAGTATGACAATAAGGAGTCAACTATGAACAGTTTTATAATGTATTTACCCTTTACCATGATGGTAGGCTATGTAGTAATCGCAGTAATTTTTCTAATTGCATTTTGGAGAGGTATGATCGCTCATGAATCCATAGCCGAAAGTTTAAAAAGCTTTGTTAAACAGAATAAACCAGAATAACATAATAGCGAATTTGATTGTTATGAAAATCTGTATTACCATGAGCTCAAGACGGAAATCGACCCACAGGGTTTTTCGGTCAGTGCAACACAATCCCGCCTTGCTTGAATTGTTTTAAATGGATGAAAACTTGTAAAATAGGAGATTGCCATTATGAAGATTGCTAAACATCTGATAATCATTGTACTCCTCCTTTTTGGGGTGGGTTGCTATGAATCAAATAACATAACCGGCTCTGATGACGTGGATGAATACTCCGGTGCGGAATTCACCATCACCGAGAAGGTGGTTTCCTCAAGCCGCCTGACGGCCAAAGGAACAGTGAAAAATACGAGTAATGAAACTTACTACGGACGATGGTATGTTGAGGGTGATTTCTATACCGACGGAACGTATACTTTTAAATTGGGTGGTGATAATTACCTCATCACCTATTCATTAGCTCCCAACGAAAGTACCGGATGGGAATTGATTTTTCAATCCAGTCTATACGAGGAAAGCGATTACCCGGATTTTGCAGTTAAAAACTTGAGAGCGTACCACGATTAATTAATAGAGGGCTTTCCAACTCCTATACCACAAATTAAACCGGTTAACAATCACCTGTTTTACGTTCCCCGGTACAGTCGTTCTTCCCTCTCAACAGTGAATTTGAAGTTTAGAAGAAAATAGTGTTATATTCTTCCATGATTATCACGAAATCTGAACTTTTCAGTCGGGTAATTTCCACCGTTATGGTGCTTATTGATAACAATCGCAGGGTGCTCATTTATATTGGAATTTCGTGATGGTAATTAGCTATCGGTTGTATGCATCGCACTGGGACTGTATGGTAGTAGCACTGTTCAATGCATGCGGAAAAGAAACTACGCTGTCATTGCACAAATATAATAAGGAGGAACTGTCGTGAAGATAAAGATATGGGGAGCACGGGGATCGATCCCTGTCAGCGGTCAAGAATTTGTGAGATACGGAGGCGATACAACCTGCATTGAGATCGAAACAGCCAACGGCGATATCATTATCGTTGATGCAGGATCGGGTATCAGGACTCTTGGGAACACACTATTAAAAGAAGGACGAACTGAGTTCCACTTTCTATTCTCACATGCCCACTGGGACCATTTGCTTGGCTTCCCGTTTTTCAAACCACTATATCGTAAGTCCAGCACACTGCAGTTTCACGGTTGCACCTTTGCACAAGAGTCAATCAAAACGATTCTCAAGGAGACTATGCGCCCCCCATTCTTCCCGGTTGATTTGAGCACAGTTTCGGCTACACTCCAATTTACTGAAAAATGCCGGCCCGAATTTGAAATTGCCGGGCTGTACTGCCAGAGCATTCCTTTGAATCATCCAAATTTCGGATACGGATTTCGGCTCCACGAAGGCGATAATAGCATTGCAATATTCCCGGACAACGAACTTTCATTGTCTCAACCTAATGCCAAACCGCTTGAAGAATATGTGAAGTTCGTATCCGGATCGGATATTCTGGTACACGACGCCGAATATTTACCCGAGGAATACGAGAGCTTTTCCAAGGGGTGGGGACATTCAATCTACTCGGATACTGTGAAACTTGGGATCGAAGGACGGGTGGATCGTTTGATCTTGTTCCATTTGAACCAGGAGCGCACTGATGATCAGGTGGATGAGATGTCAGTCAAGGCACGGAACATCATCAGAGATGCGGGAGCCAACCTAAGTTGCGAGTACGCTCACACCGGGTTGGAGATGACTGTCTAGTGTCGAGTCAAGTGTGTCGCTCGTTCATTTGCCAACATATAACTTTGATATAATAACAAAATTCAAGGAGAAATCTAATGGATAATAAAAAATCAGAAACTTCAAAACAAAAAGCAAACAACCGTGTAGGTATTGGAATGACAATAGGTGCCGGAATCGGTGTTGCTCTCGGTGCCGGGATCGGAGCTGCATTTGGAAATATTGTATTGGGAGCGGGTGCAGGTATTGCTCTGGGTCCCGCGATGGGTATGCTGATAGCGATGAAGAATAATTAATACAGGAATCCAGTAGTTATTCCTTTTCTCTAACATTCAAATCCAATGCAGTGCTGTCCAAAATAAATTAGTTTTAACATATTTTTGATAAAATAATTTATGCTTTTCGACGATCAAGGACGGTTTTGGACAGATTTTTCCACTTATTCAAAAAACAATCCCCTTATTATTTCAA
>CAJVYU010000130.1 GCA_913009735.1 uncultured Fidelibacterota bacterium | reverse complement strand
GCATGACGGAGTGTTTGCTGTGATTGTGATTGCCGCGGCCGCAGCAAGCCGTAGTAACCGGGAAAAGTATTATATTGGGCGGGTGTTGTTGAGAGTTTTTTTTTTTCAAGCAGAAGACGGCATACGAGATAAAGGAATGTGACTGGAGTTCAGACGTGTGCTCTTCCGATCTTTGCCTATTATAATCACCATACATTTTCCATATAATAGTAGGATCTAATGTTGTTGTATTTGCATCAGGTAGGGAGGAAAATTTAATAATGGTCTCAACCGTAATTTCACAGCAAGGATTTAGCGACGGAGAATCGGAGATGGTTATAAAGTCGTTTACACCATCAAAGCTCAAAGCTCCACTTCCATTGTATCCTGTTGTCCAGGTAGCCCCATTGATAATTCCATGGTTTCCATTTCCGCTACCATCATGCAAGGTATCGCCACTCAATTCATCAAATGTTCAATGGGCTATAGTTGGGGAAGTTAGAACCCAAGCGCCCTGTTCTTCTGCTGAATTCACAGCTACTGTCGGTTCCACGTTAGTATATTTTGTGATTAATAGATTATCCCATTTGTTGTTATCAATATTTTCCGAAGTACCTGCTGTATTACCGAGGGTAAAAAATGCTTCATTATAGATCCAATTGAGAACAGTATCTTTGGAAATTCCATTAAACCATAATTCTAATTGGCTACCATCAAATCGGAATTCCTCAATGAACCATTTATCTTCCATTAATGAATAATTACCTAAGAAAGTGCCTTCGTTATAGCCTTGATAATTGCCTAAATGGTTGCTTGCATCGGCATGTCTGAATAATATGGCATCAACTATTGGGTAACTTTGATTTGGCAACTGATTCCAAAGTGCTGTGTTAACAATCTCACCGCCTTGAGGATAGCTGTCTTCAATGTTCCACGTGTCTATCATAATCCTAAACGGGGTTGTTAAGTTGAAATCCGGAATTGATTGCATTAGATCAAAATAAACGTATGCATACCCATCTACGCAATATTGTCCGCCATACTGTCCGCATTCAGCTGTTTCCAAATAACCATTATTTTCAGTAATAGAACCAATATATTCCATTTCAACCCAAGGTGAATCAATTATTCCATCATTAAAATCATCAAAGAACATAAATGTGGAATCTCCATTACTTGTGCTAGTCGCCGCGGAATTACCATAATATATAAAAATAAATGTTGAATCCACATTTGAGATTGTTGGAATTTTAATCCATACTTTGCTTGTATCGTTTTCATTCCATTCTTCGATCCAATAATGAATATCCGGTTCAGTATTCCCAATGCCATCAGTGGAAAAACGTAAATCCTGACCGCTGTCACCTACTGAGTGAGTGTAATCAAAATTACCGGGTGTCAATGTTAGTGATAATTGATAATCCGTAAGAATGGTATCAGCCGGAGCAATGGAAATCGTCCGCCGATATTGCCAATTCGCAGGTAAATTTTGAACAAATATCAAAATTAAGATCGTTTTAAATAAAACAAGATTGTACTTTTCCACCTTTTTAACCCCTTCAGCTTCCATTTTATATTTTCCCTTTTTTTCTATTTGATTAAGATAAGTTATTAACTCATTACCGACATATTGGCCACTTTCGGAAAATATTTTACATTATTTCCAATTTGTTTTGGCAGGTTGATAATATAACAACAAAAGGGGCGCCTCACAGCGCCCCTTGTTCTACAATTAAAATACGATATATCACCCGTATTTAATGGACAGTATTCAAGTTGCCTTTGGTAACATTAACAGTGCGAGGAACCAAAATACAACTTTTCATGACTGATATGCTTTAATTAGAAACATTTTTTATGTTTTCAGAAAAATAAATAAATCTGTCATGACAAATTGTTTGATTATATGAGACGAATGCTTTACAAAGCATTTGTATATATTACCCTAATTTATGACAAATATTCAGCGATTATGTCTTTGCATATTAGCAATATATAGTATATTATTACCCCGTATATCAACAAATTAATAATACAGTATGAACAGAGATAAATTAGGAAACTTGAGAACCTGGCGAGAGCAACGCTATCGGAAACCGTTAATAATTAAAGGCGCCAGACAGGTGGGGAAAACTTGGTTAGTCAGAAAATTCGGTGAGGAGTTTGAAGAATTTATTGAAATTAACTTTGAACGATATCCGGAATACGATGAAATTTTCAACCGCGGGTTAGATCCCAAAAAGATAATATCGGAGATTAGCGCTGCCACCGGAAAAGTTATTACTCCCGGTAAATCACTTCTGTTCTTTGACGAAGTACAACAATCCTCAAACGCATTTAAATCACTTCGCTACTTTTATGAAGAAATTTCCCAACTTCACCTGATTGCCGCCGGATCTCTTTTAGGATTTACCATTGAAAGGGTATCAACGGGGGTTGGGAGAGTCAGTTATCTCAATCTTTATCCTCTTACATTCGGAGAATTTTTGGGCGCCACCGGTAACGAACAATTAAGAAACAGAATATTAACGACAGACAGCAATGAAAAATTATTGGAAATTCATCACCGTAAACTGCTCGATCTACTTCGTGAATATTATTTAATCGGTGGTATGCCGGGTGTTATTTCGGCTTTTATTAATACGGGTGATCTCCATTTGTGTCAGGAAATCAAATCTGAAATCATTCACTCGTTCATTGATGATTTTGTTAAATATACCAAAGATAAAGAAATACCCTACTTGAAAAATGTTTTCTCTGCCATACCATTGCAGTTAGGACAAAAATTTGTATATAGTAAAATTGAGCCAGGAGTCCGCAGTTATCATTTCAATAAAGCGTTGGATTTGTTGGAAACCGCCGGTTTAGTTTATAAAGTATACCACTCCAAAGCGGATGGTATTCCGGTGCAAGCGAGAATTAATTCATCGCGCTTTAAGGTCATTTTATTTGACATTGGTCTGCTTCAGGAAATGTTAAAAGTTGATCTTCAATTATGGATGACTACGGTAGATATTGCCACTGTGAATCAAGGTGCGATTGCTGAACAGTTCGTGGGTCAGGAATTAGCAGCCTATAGCTCCGTTGGTAAGTTTTCCAACCTTACCTATTGGCATCGTGAAAAAAGAGGAAGTTTGGCGGAAGTTGATTATCTTTTAGAACACAAAGGAAAAGTGGTTCCTATAGAAGTTAAAAGTAACATACAAGGAGGAATGAAAAGTATGCATTCATTTTTGAAAGAAAGACAATGCAATTTGGGTATAAAAATATCAAAATATCCATTTTCTTTCGATGGTACGGTTAAGACAATTCCATTGTATGCGGTTGAAAAGCTGTTCAACTATTAATCGGATATGGTTTCAAATCGGGATCGTTAACATATCGTTTTCAATGACAAATTGTGTGTGTTTTAAAAAAAGTGAAAATTTACATCTTTGACTGTCTGTCGGAGTTTTATATTACTTTACAGACGTCTTTTTCCAATGCTTATTTTCTGCCGGTTCCGTCACCCATTCTTCTCCATCCCAATATTCCAATTTTGAAAAGTGCTCGCTGATAAATTCAGGATCAAAGTCGTCGTATAGATTTCTATCATAGGTCTTAAAATAATTTTGCAAAAAACCATCAGAGAAGCCAACCTTTTCCACTGCCATTTCATAATCCATCGTGTAGAAAATGCTGGCTACTTTCGTTGACCCATCACTGACCCGCACATCCAGTTGTCCATTTCCCAGATCATTGATTTGATTCATTGACATTCGAGCATTTTCAGATAACGAGAAAAATGTCGGCTTTACATCAGGGAAACGCATATAATATCTCTGGTTCCCAGGTGAAACACCATTCGGTGTATAGTTAAAGTCATCCTGAGGGGAATGTCCGCCAATGCTGCCATAATCCAGTACACCCAAAATAGCCCGATCATAATCATTATTCGTCCCACCGAAAACAATCTCATCAGTTCCATCTCCATCAACATCCACAAATATTACCCATGTTATATAACCCGAATTCCAGTATTCTTCCAGTATATTCCCCTTCAAATCCATAACGATGAGACGACAGGGATACCAGGGGCGATTCGTGAAAACAGACACAATTTCCTCCTCACCATCTCCGTCAAAATCGTTATGAAGTACAAAAGCAATGTTATAAAAATCATCCATTATTTCATCACCAAACTTCATTTTAGGATGATCGTGGAATCGCCATTTAAGTAACCCTTCTGAATCGAAATAGAGGATTGAACCGTCTATTATTTTATTCGCACTGCTTCCAAAACCGATCACAACCTCATTGTTACCATCTCCGTCGAGATCATCAATAATATACCGGGGTAGTCGACCTCGGGCAGCTTCAAATTGGTTTGGACTAACAATTTCATTTTTGAATTCATATTTCCATAACTCTTTGTTAGAAGAGTTATATATTGTCAATGTTTTCCCCTTTATATCCAATCTTGATGGATTCACATTCTGATTGAATAAATAAATCACCCCAAGGGATAAGAGCAGTATAATTGCCGCAATGCTCACTGATAACGATCTTTTCGTTTTTTTTGTAATTCGTTCTCTTAATAAAATTTTTTCTTTTCGTACGATAGCCTGATTGTTTAAACAATCTGCGAGGGTATCGACATTCAGAATCTTAAGATTTCGATTCCCATATTTTGTGTTAAGTTCTACAAGAATATTAACAGCAGTATCACGATTTTTCGCCGGCAAGACAACACCCTTAAAAGGAGAAAAAAAGATTGTTTTAAGTTTTGTGCTCAGTGCTTTGTCTGAAATAGGCCGCACATTGCCTAACATGTCTATGGGTCCCGTTACAGCAATTTCCTGCCTTAATGTGTATCGAAATTTACCAGTGTGTAAAAAGCTCAACCCTGCCAAGTTCAAAAGCCCCATGGCTACTCCTACCGAATCACCTGAATAAAACGAGGATTTATCCGGGTAGGAAAAAAGTGACTTATAATGGGGCAGCGATTCGGCGGCGCTGTGGAAAAAGATATTCCTTCCGGCTGTGAGAGCATCTTGAGCCTGTTGGTGAATTAAATCATTATAGGACATAATTTTATTATTGAAAAGTAACAAATCCTCATCGGCATCAGCAGGTCGTACCGTCAACTTCAAACTGAGTGGTTTAATCGTTCCAATAGACATTTGATGGTTGAACATTCCCGTATTCTGCTGCTGTTCAGTGAGCAGTGTCCAAATACAATCTTCCCGTGCGTTACCCGCTATCTGTTTCCAGTCGCGATTGATCTCCTGGAGTTCTGCACCCACTTCATAGGGGATTCCATCTTCTCCATTCATTGCCGACACTAACCTATTGAATTTTTCTATATTTGAACCCTCCTCCACATGGTCAAGATCATTCAGAATATTTCTGTATGTTTCATTATTATATTCTTGCCATAAAACACTCAACCCATCACTCCATTCACCAAGGTAGAAATAGGTCTTTGCCATGGCCTGCTTGACTATTTGAAGCGTTTTAACAAAATCTACCGATTCTGTTTCTGACGGGCATAGCTCATGAGAAGATAGTAGAACTTTATTTAACCTCAACAATTGATCTATCGGTTGATATAGGAGAGATTCTTCAGTGACTTGTTCAAGTAAATAAGGCAGGAGTTCCTGGTAGTAAGACTGATACAGAAGAGGGTCCCCCTTCTGGTTTAACTGACCAAAAAAGTCGATAAGTATGGCTATTTTAAGCCGATTGCTATGAAAGACTGACAGGCTATGCAGCAACTGCCGGAACTGTTCTTCAATGGCTACCAGGGAATTCCGGTTGGAGGTGGACATAATAGACAATCCTTAAAATTCAATCATCAGAAAAACCAATAGCCCATTAATCGAAGACTTTAATAATCAGTTCCCCGTTCCGCTTCAAACCTTGAAAAACGGCTAACCCCTTTTTAGTCTCTACAATTTTTGGGTTTTGTTTACCTCGAGTTACCATGATCCTGAGATGGTTATTCTCATCTGCACTTGGGATTTTCAAAAGGTGAACCTTGAGGGCGTAGTTCAAGTCTGAAGGGACAAATTCAACCTTGATTGAATCATTCCTTTCATTAGTCAAGACGATTTCAGTTTGCGCTACCTCCTCCGTGCCCCAGATATCGATAGGTGTTAAATCAAACGAGGCACATGGAGTCTGAACTTTAACTAGCAGATTTGTTGTTTCCGGCAGAGATAAATTCCCCAGATGGACTTTACCATTATCATCACTGACGAACTCGCCATTGACGTTTGGAATTGTAACCAGTACGTTTCTGTAATTCTGTTTATGATCGGAAATAAGGTGTAAGGTTATATTACCGTTTTTTACAGTTTTAATCAATCTTATGAGGATTTCCCCATCCTTGGTAGTCAATACACCAAGATTATTAAAGGGTGTTAACTTTTTCTCATCCTTCGAAGCTGCTGCAAGTACAACCGGCATTCCTTCCGATGACTGTGATGTATCTTTGAAAGATAACGGATAAGCAATGTGTATCCATCTGCTGAAATTCTCAGCAATATCCTGAATAAACCTATACTCTAATAATGAGACCGGCTCTGATGAGATTTTCTTGAATTCTCCATAGAACGTTTTCAACTGTGCTGCCCGTTCGTTACAATAGACGCACTTCTGCAAATGTTCTCCGAACCTTGAGTCGACTTCCTTTTTCCCAAGCTTTTCTTCCAGAACAATTAATTCCAGCTCTATTTCATTAATGCATTTCATTTTACCTCCGCATTATAACTTATAGGTACATATTTATAAAATTCGTAAATCTTATTGTTCCCACAAATCACGCAGATGTTTTTTACCCAATTTGATCATATACTCCAATCGATTCTTGTGAAGATTCCAATTATCCTTAAACAGGCAATTGCCAGAGAGATGATTCATGTATTTTGGTATTTTTTGCGGCGAACCACACGAAAGTAAATCGTTGAAATACGCCTCTAATATACTCACATATTGGACAGCTTCTTTAGAAGACATTTTTTGTTTACATACATATGTTTTGTCAATAACATTTTGAATGTGTAAAGATATGTTTTTCATTAATCTATTTTGATCATTTAGTAATGGGCGCTGTTGGAAATCGTTTTGATCTGATTCATACTGATCATCAGTAAATGGAACCAGCTGGAATCCCCAGACGGATTTCAGAGAATGAAACAGTTTCTCTCGTGATACAAAAAGACGATACTCATCACTTTCTATCAAACTTTTCAGAACCAACTCCACGACCTCTGGAGTTTTATTGGTCAATTTCAGGAATTCAACAAGCCTTTGTTCTAGATCTTCGAATGAAATCTCCTGCAACTCAGGGCGCAATCCTGATGGTACGTCACCTTTTGCTGCTGTCGACCTGTAATAATAATTCAGTACGTCGAAATCCTTGAATACACCGATCTTTATGTTGCGTTTTGGTGTTAATTGGAGGTTTCTGTAAATACGCCATCCTGCAGGGTCCTCTTGCTTAAAAACATTGATGAGCTCCTGTTTAGCTTTCGACATTACAATTCGCCGCAGATGGATAAGAGCCAAACTTTCTTCAGACTCAATGTCTTGAAGCAGAGGGTGGAAAAATCGTTGTAGTTCATAAAAACACCCGTAATCATCCCGGGCAAAAAGGGGTGCGATAATATCAAGCGATAAATTCGATATTTCATCGGGGTGATTTGTTGGTGTATATAGCTTGTTATAATAACGCCGCGTTCTAATATAAGATTCGGCTAAAGACTTGCTAATGTGAACAAGATATGTAATATCACTTTGATTATAATTGTTCGAAACAATTTTTAAAATAATTGATGCGAGTTTTGCTCTAGGCAGCATGATCCATCAGGTTAGTTAAAAGCGTTTCTTCTTCATGGTCATTCTTATCTGTACATCATCGGTTGTTATCGTTTACTATTAGTTAGAAATTATAAGAATCTTTGTATGAAATCAAATAAACAAAATCAAACAATTATCAATCTGGATTATGCACTGTGTAGCCGAATATGCTCCTGAAAATATTCCTGAAGCTTTTGAGATTATTCCAATGTGGGATGAATACAGGGTTTTTTGTTTATAAAAAAGGACAATGAATCCATTGCCCTTTTATAATCGTATGAAGAAATCTTTTACCCTGGATTATTCATCAGAAAGAAAATATTTGTCATAAGGGCAGAAAATGAGTGAGGATGATAAGATTACACTGAAA
>CAJVYU010000129.1 GCA_913009735.1 uncultured Fidelibacterota bacterium | reverse complement strand
CGAGATCTACACTCTTTCCCTACACGACGCTCTTCCGATCTATTAGTGAATATTATCCGTGGCAAACTTTTATTAATAATATGAGAATTGAGTCAAATAGATGAGTAACCAAAAACGCCACTTCACAATCCGGAATATTTTATGGAGTAAAACTCTAAAGCTAATCATCATGTGTTAAACACTGACCCAACCCGGCTTTGTAATTCAATTCGTAATGTTGAAAATATTACAATTAATAATCCTTCTTCCTTTAATTATAACAATCAGCTGTGTCACTATCACTAAACAGATGTTTTTGATAATGTCAAAGGAAGTAAACAGTAATTTCTATTTCTCAAAATTTTATACGGAATCCGGTGAAATTTTAATCTATCGATGGATTAACTAGAGTATCTTCTAAAGTCACACCCAATTATCGACGATTATCTGATCATTTATTAGTAAAGCCTCTTATTCCGGGCGATCAAAAGTTGGGGAGGAAAAACTAATAGAAAATGAAAACGAAGTTGTAATTATAAATAATCGCATTGTGACGATTCCTTGGTTCATAACACTAATGACATTACGACGATAAAAAGGTCGTCAAGGTTTCAATATTTTAATGAATGTTTCAGCTTTTTGAAGTAATCAGGTTGTTTTACTATCACATTATAGGAGAATAATGAAATTCCTTTAAAACGAGTAATCTCCGAATAGTAAATTTTATCAACGGCATCAAGTGGCGATTGATTATATAACGCAATTCCCATCATAATCCGATTTCGATATTTTTCCGGAAGATTTTCATAAATTACATCAATGTTATCAGCAAATTTTCTCAAATCGGGAGTATAATTCATTGGCATTACCCAATCCATATAACCGGCAGCCAGCCAAACATCCCATTCTTGAAAATAACGATTTCTAGCTAACAAAAGATTGGGTTTCACAGCAGCTGAAAGAATGCAATCCGGCCGAACCTCCATAAGCATTTGCTTTGTTTCCTTCACTAATTCTGTGATTGATGCTCGGCGATAATTATCCCACTCTTGGTTTGAATCTTTTTTTCCGTTATTAAATATTGGTTTTCTTTGTTCATACAAACTCTGGTAAAAATATGCTTTTGCTTCCGAATTATTTCCATATTCATTATCATGAAAACGCACATAATCTAAATGCAATCCGTCAAAATCGTATAGTGCGGTAATCTCTCTGAATACGGACAATAAATGTTGTTTCACTTCAGGGTGATGTGGAGCTAAATAATACCCTTCCCCACTCATGTTGTTATTGTTATTATTAAATAAAGTAGTCGGTTCATTTCCATTTTTATCAATCCATTCCGGATTCCTGTTCAACACATGATTTTCTGAAGTTGGATCTTGGATTTTGGACCAAATTAAATAAACATTCATCCATGCGTGAACCTTAATCCCGTTTGCATGAGCTTTCTTAATCACATAATACAACGGATCGAAAGATGTGTTTTTCAGTAATTCACTTCGAGGGATTAATTTAGAATTATAGAGTGCATCACCACGACCACGGACTTGAACCAATAAATTATTTATACCATTTTCTTTCGCGAACACAATCATTTGATCAATGGATTGTCTATCGACCATTGTATTGCGAACCACCCATAAGCATCGTTCATTAAACGACTGAAATCCAGGATAAATTTTTGACAATGATAAAAAAAGAAAGGCAGCCATAATGACTGCCCTTTTTCGGTGTTGAACGTGCATTAATATAGTCAGTTATTCAGAATCAACTTTTGCATCACTTACTTTGGTGCTTTTCCCGCTACCTTCAAATCCAACCAATTCTATCAATGATATAGCGGCACTATCACTTTTACGAAAACCCAACTTGATAATTCGAGTATATCCACCCGGACGATCTGCAAATGAAGGGCCAATTTCATCAAACAAAGTTTGAACGGATTCTTTATGTAATCTTTTTAATACCATTCTTCTTGAATTCAAATCACCTTTCTTAGCTTTCGTAATGAGCGGTTCAATAAATTCACGAAGTGCCTTTGCGCGAGAATCAGTTGTTTTAATTCGTTTATGGCGAATCAGGTTTTCTGCAAGGTTGTTAAGCATTGCTCGACGATGAGATGGGTTTACACCCAATTTACGATGTTTGTTATTTTTGGCCATTTTAAGTAGGGTCTTTCAAATAATTATCGACATCCATACCAAAGCTCAAGCCCATTTCATCCAGCTTTTCTACTAACTCTGTTAGAGATTTTCTACCAAAGTTTTTGTATTTAAGCATGGCGCCTTCTTCTTTATTCACCAATTCATAAATGTACTTGATACCGGCTGCTTGCAGACAGTTGTGACTGCGCACTGACAATTCCATTTCGTCGATGGTTCTCTTCAATAAAACCCTAATTTTTAGATCGTCTTCACTTATACCTTCTGAAATTTCCAGAACTTCCGGGTTAGAGATCGCTTCAACGTATTTCAGATGTTCCATCATGACTGACGCAGCATGACTGATTGCATCTTGTGGAGTAATTGAACCATCTGTTTCGACATTCATTGTCAGAATTTCTATAGGATCTTTTGCTCCGGGGACGGGACTTACATCATAGGTAACGTTTGTCACCGGATTATAAATACTATCGATCGCAATTGTTCCGACAGGCGCGTTTGGAAGTTCGTTTTCTTCAGAAGGGACATATCCTTTACCAATACCGATACGAAGTTCCATCTCCAGTTTGACATTATCCGTTAATTCTGTGATAAAATGTGTCTTATTCAAAATGGTGAACTGGTTACTGGCTTTTTGAATGTCTTTAGCTGTGAACTTGTAAGGTCCTTCAAGTTTAATTTTCACTTTATCAGGATCATTGTCCATTAATTTAAAACGGACTTCTTTTAGATTTTGTATAATGTCAGAAACATCGTCCCGGACACCTTTTATGGTTGAAAACTCATGTAATACACCGTCGATTTTAACATTGGTAATCGCCGCACCAGGAATACATGTTAATAATACACGGCGTAATGAATTCCCAAGGGTAATTCCATAACCTCTTTCGAGTGGTTGTAATGAAAATGTGCCTGATGTATCTGTTAATGTTTTATCATCTATTTGAACTTTGAGGTCCAGTTTGTTTGCCATGGATAAAATACCTTTTTGTTAATTATTTTGAATATAATTCGACTACTAATTGTTCATTGACCAAGACTTGCATATCTTCCCTTTCAGGAATAGCAATCACCGTACCGGTCATTTTGGCTTTATCTAACTCAAGCCAGGGAAGATCAAGATCTCCTTTAATTCTTTTCATTGATTCCACAATTACATCCATTTTTTTACTACGACTGCGAATTTGTATCACATCACCAGGTTTTACAATGTAAGATGGAATATTTACTTTATGATTGTTCACCATAACATGGGCATGATTCACTAACTGTCTTGCCGCAGAACGCGTGGACGCAAAACCTAACCGGTATACGACATTATCCAACCTGCTTTCAAGCATTTGCATAAGGTTTGTACCTGTTTCACCTACCATCTTGTCAGCTTTTTCAAAATAATTTCTAAACTGACGTTCTAAAATGCCATACATGATTTTTATTTTCTGTTTTTCTTTAAGCTGAACACCATAATTAGAAAGTCTTCGACGGCGAGATTGACCATGCTGTCCAGCTGCATAAGGTTTTCGATTCAATAATTTATCAAATTTGGGATTACCGAAAATATTTTCACCAAATTTCCGGACAAGTTTCCCCTTGGGTGTTTTAATTTTTGCCATAAATCTTACTCTATTTAAACCCGACGTTTCTTTGGAGGACGACACCCATTATGTGGTAAAGGTGTTACATCTCGAATGGATAATACTTCTAACCCGGCCGCTGACAAAGCGCGAATGGCTGATTCTCTACCAGATCCGGGTCCTTTCACTTTTACATCAATTTTTAATAATCCCATGGACATTGCTTCTTTTGCAACTTTATCCGCAGCCATAGTTGCGGCATATGCAGTACTTTTACGTGAACCCTTAAAGCCGGAAGTTCCAGCTGTGGACCAAGCAATCACATTTCCGAAACCATCTGTTAATGTAACATGTGTATTGTTAAAGGTTGCTTTTATATGAGCAACACCGTTTGATTCAACGGTTTTCTTTTTAGATTTTTTCCTAATGCCTTTTTGTTTAGCCATTTAATTAAACCCTTCCCTTACCCAAACCGATTGTTCGTTTTTTCCCTTTACGGGTTCTAGCGTTTGTTTTAGTACGTTGACCATTCACAGGCAAACCACGGCGATGGCGAATACCTTTGTAAGATCCCACATCTTTCAGGCGTTTAATATTCATGGCCATTTCAGAACGGGCTTCACCTTCTATTTTAATTTCAAATTTGATTATGGCATCGCGAATAGCAATCACCTGATTTTCTTTTAAATCTTTCACACGAATATTTTCATCTACTTTGGCTTCAGCGCAAACCTTTTTCGCTGTTGTTAAGCCAATCCCATAAATATATCGAAGAGAATAAGCGACTTTTTTATCGCGCGGAATATCTATACCAGCAATACGAGCCAATTTTAACTCCTAACCTTGTCTCTGCTTATGTTTTGGATTCACACATATCACTAACACCACACCTTTGCGGCGAATGATCTTACACTTTGAACACATTTTCTTAACGGATGGACGTACTTTCATAAAACCTATTTCTGTCTGTAAACAATTCTTCCTCTACTCAAATCATATGGTGATACTTCTAACGTCACCATATCTCCCGGCAATATTTTTATAAAATGCATACGCATTTTTCCACTGACATGAGCCAATACTTCATGTTTAGCATCACCAATTTCTATTTCAACTCTGAACATAGCGTTTGGCAATGTTTCTTTGATAATACCATCAACTGTTATGGGTTGTTCTTTAGCCATCAGGCTTTCCCCATTGTTAAAATTTCCGGACCGTTTTCTAAAATAGCTATCGTATGTTCAAAATGTGCAGACGATTGACCATCTTTTGTTTTTACAGTCCAACCATCTTTATCTGTGTAAATTTCTTTAGCTCCAATATTAATCATGGGTTCAATTGCCAAGCACATTCCTGTTTGCAATTGGACACCCTGTTTCGGAGATCCAAAATTTGGGATTTGTGGTTCTTCGTGCAATGCAGTCCCGATACCATGACCTACCAATTCTCTCACAACAGAAAATCCGACCGCTTCTACGTACGTTTGAATGGCATGACCAATATCAGATACATAATTCCCAACTTTAGCCTTTTTAATTCCTTGAATAAGGGATTCTCTGGTAATATCCATAAGTTTCTTTTTTTCGACTGAGATGGAACCAACAGCATACGTTCGGGCTGAATCGCCGTAATAACCATTTTTTTCTACACCACAATCAAAACCAACAATTTGACCTTCTTTAAGAATTCGGTTATTTGGAATTCCATGTACAACTTCATCATCGATTGAAATACAAAGCGTTGCAGGAAACCCCATATAGCCTTTAAAAGCCGGTTGAGCTCCTTTGGAGCGAATAAATTCTTCTGCTAATGAATCTAATTCAAACAATTTTACACCTGGATTGATATGATTGGTCAACATATCCAATGTATCAGCGACAATCTGGCAGCTTTCTGCGATTAATTCTATTTCCCGTGGTGACCGTACTTTGACCATTACATCCGTCTCCGACCGCGTATTTTACCTTTTGATAAAAAGCCGTCATAATGTCTCATGAGTAAATGGGATTCAACTTGCTGTAAGGTATCCAATGAAACACCTACAATAATTAATAAACTCGTTCCACCAAAAAATGATGCCAAATCATACCCAACATCCATGACGTTCATTAAAAGATATGGAAATATGGCGACAAAAGCCAAGAAAAACGAGCCGGGTAATGTTACTCGAGTTAAAATATTATCTATATAATCAGCAGTCTTTTTACCAGGACGAATACCCGGAATAAATCCACCTTGCTGTTTCATCTGAGTTGACACTTGGACAGGATCAAATGCTATTGCTGTATAAAAATATGTGAAGAACACAATCATGGTTCCAAAAACAGCCCAATAAAATGGGTGATCAAATGAAAACCATCGCATAACTCCCTGCATAAATTCACTATCAACGAAAAACATGGCAATAGTACTAGGCAAAAACATAATTGCCTGCGCAAAAATGATGGGCATAACACCCGCAGTATTTACACGCAATGGTATGTGTGTTGACTGACCACCATACACTTTTCGACCTATAACGCGTTTTGCATATTGTACGGGTATTTTACGTGTCCCTTGTGTTAAAAAGACAACAAACGCAATGATCACAAACATAATAGCTAATAAAATAACTTCTGACAATAAATTACGAACCCCTTCATTAATTAGGGTGATTTCACTCATGATTACATTAGGTAAGCGGGACATAATCCCAATCATAATGATAAGCGAAATACCGTTACCAATTCCTCGTTCTGTAATCCGTTCACCAAGCCACATTAAGAACATTGTACCCGTAACGATACTCACAATGGCAACAAATTTAAAACCGAAACCGGGATTCATGACAACTGAAATGGTACCCGCAGATGAATTGGCAGTCATGGATTCCAAGAATACTGTTACACTATAAGCTTGAAACACAGCAATCAAAACAGTACCATATCGTGTGATTTGTGTAATTTTTTTACGACCGGCTTCTCCTTCTTTCTGCAACCGCTGAAAATATGGAACGACTGTACCCATTAACTGAATCATAATGGATGCAGATATATAGGGCATAATTCCAAGTGCAAACAAAGTTGCTTTTTGGAATGCACCACCGGCAAACATGTCAAAAAGTCCAAAAAGTGTATTTTGCATATTTTTAAAAGCAGCCTGAAGCGCATCTCCATCTATGCCGGGAATAGGTAGGTGGGCACCCAAACGGACAATTACCAAAACTCCAAAAGTGAATAAAATCCTCTTTCGGAGTTCAGGAATAGTGAAAACATTTCTTATTTTATCAATCATTGAACTGTTACGTTTCCGCCTGCTTTTACAATTTTATCTTTTGCTGTTTCACTAAATGCACTTGCTGTAATATTGAACTCTTTAGTGATATCACCTTTAGCCAATACTTTTATAGGTTGAAGAGCTGATCGAACTAAACCATTTTCAGCCATTATCTGAGCATTCACCTCTTTAATACCTAATTTTTCGATTGATGACAAATTCACAACCTGAAAAGATTTTTTAAACATTTTATTAGAAAATCCACGCTTTGGTAACCGCCTTATCAATGGCATTTGGCCACCTTCGAACCATTCCAGTGTTTTACTACCACTTCGTGAATGATACCCCTTTTCACCTCGTCCGCCAGTTCTGCCTAATCCGGTTCCGGGGCCACGTCCACGACGTTTTTTACTAAACGTTGTTCCACTAGTTGGTTTTAATTCACCCAATTTCATTACGCTTCCTCAACCTTTACTAAAAAATATATACTTTTAATCATACCGCGAATCATTTGATTATCAGGTAATTCAACAGTTTGATTTATTTTTCTTAATCCTAAAGCATCCAATGTTGCTTTATGCTTCGGTAAGCGGCCAATTCGACTGCGTACTTGTGTTATGCGAATAGATTTTGTTTTTGCTTTTGCCATTTTAATTAAATACTTCTTTTATCGTAATTCCACGTTTATTAGCCACCGAAACAGCATCTTGTAAATTATTTAAAGCATCGACTGTTGCTTTGACTACATTCAAAACATTGCTGGATCCATATCGCTTGGTCAGAATATTATGTACGCCCACTTGTTCCATCACCGCGCGAACGGCTGCTCCGGCAATAATACCGGTACCTGAAGATGCCGGCTTTAACATCACTCGACTTGCGCCATATTTGCCGGTAATTTTATGAGGTATTGTCTCATTGATTATTGAAGCCCTAAAGATATTTCTTTTGGCATTATCTTTTGCTTTTGAAATACTACTCATCACTTCATTCGCCTTTCCAATACCGATGCCCACATGACCCTTTCCATCGCCCACAACAACCAATGCAGAAAAACGGAATCGTTTCCCACGCGAGGTTACTTTTGCGACACGATTGATTCGTACAACAGTCTCTTCGCGAAGATCTAATTCAGCTGGATTAATAATTGCCAATTCAAACTCCTTTAGAAATTCAATCCGCCTTCTCGAGCGCCTTCTGCTAGATCGGAAGAGCACACGTCTGAACTCCAGTC
>CAJVYU010000128.1 GCA_913009735.1 uncultured Fidelibacterota bacterium | reverse complement strand
GATGTTTTGCGCATGATGCGTGTGTTCCCTACTCGCCGCGCTTCCGATCTTTTTTTCTTTTTTTTTTTTAATGATACGGCGACCACCGAGATCTACACTCTTTCCCTACACGACGCTCTTCCGATCTTCCAACGGTATTGGTGTCGAACGTATTTTCCCCCTCCATTCGCCCATGCTTGCGAATATCACCGTCATCCGCCACGGAAAGGTTCGCCGGGCAAAACTGCATTATTTGCGCAGTCTCTCTGGTAAAGCAACCCGTATTGCCGAAAAACGATAATTTTTCTATTAACTGGCAATAGATAGTCCTGATAAAAAGTCACATCTGTTAAAGCGAATGTCCTTTTTTTACCTTTTACTATCTCCCCTGTAATAAGGGAGAATGAAAGAGGGGTCATAGAATATGGATAGACTCATGGTTTCATGTAAATAATCATTGCCGGGGCAAATTATCAGTTTGAAAAACCCTCATTGTCTTTTGCCGTGAGGGTTTTTTGTTTGTGAGCTATATTAAAAACAATTTGGAGTACGCTATCTGTGTTAGCGTTGCATTGACTGTGTCAATGCAGTCCAAAAAATTAGTAACGACTAGAACTATTAAAAATAGAAGTTAATAGATTAGTAAATTACATGGATATTTTTAAATGGAATTATTAGAAACACTAATTACCAGTTACTACTAACCAGTGATCAATAATAAATCAATGAACAGATTTGAGAAGATTGTTCTCAGTATCACCGGCGGAAGTCATTTATCAGTCCATGCCCTGATGCTGGCACTGCCAAGCCTGATCCCCATTTTACGGAATGAGTTCAATATCGGGTTGGATACTCTGGGACTGGTGGTAACCATCAGCGCCTTTATGTTTGGAGTAGGAGCCATTCCGTCCGGCTGGGCTGAACGCAGGTTGGGTGGTAGAGCATTATTGCTGTTATATCTTTTTGGTTCCGGACTGTCCGCAATGCTGGTTTCAATATCAGGTTCCTTTATCATGATGGTGGCAGGGCTGGGATTGATGGGTTTTTTCTGCAGCATTTATCATCCTGCCGGGCTGACGCTCATTTCTCATCGAGTAAATGCTCTCACTAAAGGGATGGCGGTCCATGGTATCTTTGGTACCGTAGGTTCAGCAATAGGACCTATCATGGCCACTGCCTTGGCATCCTTGATCTCCTGGAGGGCGGCTTATGCCGTTTTGGGTATCTTTAACCTGCTACTTGCCTTGACGACCATCATTGCCATTCCCAATAGAAAACACAGCAGTGAAGAAATTGTCTCAGAAAATCAGGTTGAAAAGACCAACCGCCCTGCACTGATCTTCTTTTATTTGACCAATATGCTCATGGGGATGGCGTATTACGGTTTCACCACATTTATGCCTACACATTTTGCAGAGAATACAAACCAATTTTTGCCGTTTATTTCCAGCACTATGAAGGCAGGTATTTTTCCAACAATGGTTTTTCTGGCCGGAATCATCGGTCAACTGATTGGCGGACGGCTGGGTAGTCGCTATAACAGGCCTAAAATGCTAATGGTAATTGTGGCGATAAATATCCCCTTTTTCCTGCTTATGGGCTATAGTACGGATTTAATGCTGGTGTTGTTCAGTTTATGCCTGGGCGTGGCCTTTTTCAGTATCCAGCCTGTTGCCAATACACTCATTGCGGAATTTACTCACAGTGATAACAGGGGATTGGGTTATGGTATCAATTTTTTCCTAAGTTTTGGCATTGGTTCATTCGCTGCCGGTTTCGGCGGTTATATTGCAGAGAATATGGGTGTCGCGTCCGTATTTCCAGTTATGGGTTATCTGTTGATCCCCGGACTATTAACCAGCTATATGATTACTAGAAACCTTTGAAAAACCTATTGTACAAATTAAAAAGTTTAAAATTCGCCTGCTTTTCGTTGGAAAACTTATTAATAGCTGCACTATTAATTGCATTTCCCGCCGTAATCAGACAAAATTTAATTCTTTTTTCTTCACACTCTAGGTTTTGTAAAGGTTTCAATAAAAAATCATGATGGTTGTTTTATCTGTGAATGTTCATCAATTTCAGCTATTGTTATGAGCAAGAACCAACTCCAACAACTTCCATCTGTATCTGAAGTATTACTTGAAGTAAAACCGGATACCAAGCTGCACATCAATTATATCACTTCAATAATTAAATCAGAAATAGGTCTGTTTCGTGGGCAGGCTAAAGCAGGGAAACTGAAACTTCAACGCGGTGATATTGTTAAGAAAATTCTGAATGAAATAGCCCGTTTAGCTGAACCATCTTTAATAAATATCATCAATGGGACAGGTGTGGTTCTGCACACGGGTTTTGGCCGGGCGCCCTTATCGAAAAAGATTATTTCAAAAGTCGCGATACGGCTGGAAGGGTATGTCAATCTTGAATTCGATCTCTCTTCCGGCAAGCGGGGCGAACGGCAGAATCATGTCAGTAGCATAATTACCGGAATATGCGGGACGGAAAGCAGCCTTATAGTGAATAACAATGCTGCTGCGGTGCTTATAGCATTGAATACTTTGGCAGAGGGGCAGGATGTTATTGTGTCCCGGGGGCAGGAGGTGGAGATCGGTGGTTCCTTTCGTATTCCCGATGTGATTCGTAAGAGTCATTGCAACCTGGTCGAAGTGGGTACCACTAACCGAACTCACCTGAAGGACTATGAACAGGCCATTACTAAGAACACCGGCGCCATTCTCTGGGCGCACACCAGCAATTACGTAGTGAAGGGCTTTACGAAAGAAGTTCCCCTCACGGAATTGGCCGGTCTGGCAAAGAAAAAACGTGTTCCCCTGGTGGCGGATCTTGGCTCCGGAGCTCTTTTGGATATGGAAACAATTCACCTGCCGTCGGAGGAAATGGTAAACAGCATTGTCAAATCCGGTGCCGATGTCATCACGTTTTCCGGAGACAAACTTTTAGGCGGACCCCAATCGGGGATCATTGTTGGGAAAAATCGCTTCCTCAAGGCCATTCACAAAAATCCGCTTTACAGAACGTACCGTTGTGGCAAATGGACCATTGCTCTTATGGAAGAAACATTACGGACCTATCGTTCAGAGAATGTTGTGACTAATGATAATCTATCCATGAAACTTCTTACGACATCTCAAAACACCCTCCTGAAACGGGGACAAAAGATTTTGGTTAGCATTCAAAAGAAAAAAGTGAAGGATTTGGGGTTAACGGTTGTTGAATCCATGGTGGAAGCCGGAAGCGGTTCTTTACCCGTGGAATCCATTCCCAGCGCCGCTCTACAGTTTAAGCCCAGGACTATTTCAGTATCGACATTAGCTAAATCTTTCCGTACCGGGGATATCCCGGTAGTTGGCTATATCAAGGGCAACATATTTTATATCGACCTGAAAGCGGTCCTTTTCAACCAAGTGGACAGGCTGACTCAAGCCATTCGGGACGTCTAAAATGCCCCAAATTGTGATCGGTACCGCCGGGCACATTGACCACGGCAAGACAGCGTTAGTGAAAGCACTCACCGGTACAGACACTGACCGGCTGGCGGAGGAAAAAGCCCGGGGCATGACTATTGACCTGGGGTTTGCGTTTTTAAACGATTCCATTACCATCATTGATGTTCCCGGTCATGAAAAATTTGTCCGCAACATGGTGGCTGGGGTGTCGACTATTCATATTGCCCTTCTGGTGGTGGCTGCCGATGATGGCATTATGCCTCAAACCAGGGAACATTTACATATCCTGAAGCTGCTGAACATTCCCCGGTGTGTAGTGGCCATTACGAAAATTGACCTGGCGGAGGATGACGAATGGCTGGACCTCATTGAACTGGAAATCCGTGAATTAACAGAAGGCATTTTTGCAGATGTGGAGGTGGTCCGGACGTCCGTGACGACCGATATTGGGATTGATGAATTAAAACGATTATTAGTAGAAAAAGCGGCAGCAGTCAAGCAAGTAGAAGAATTGGGCTTTTTTCGTCTTCAAGCCGACCGTGTTTTTTCCATGACAGGGTTTGGAACGGTAGCAACCGGCACCGTTATTTCAGGAAGATTGAAAAAGGGCGATATGGTGGAAGTATTACCGGGTGGATTTTCAGCTAAGGTCAGGGGGATTCAGTCACATGGAAAAATTATAGAATCGGTCCAAAAAGGTGATCGGGCCGCCGTGAACCTGGCAGGAGTGGACGCGGATAAGATCGCCCGTGGATCAGAACTGGTTGCTCCCGGAAAATTGAAGGCTGTGGAATCATTTACGGCTCACATTCAACTCATCGATGATATGAAAAAAGAATTGAAGCACGGTCAGCGGATCCGTGTCCACGTGGGTACTGCCGAGGTCATGGCCAGGGTGTATTTAACATCGAATAAGAAAATGACCGCCGGCAGTTCCGGAAATGTTATTTTCAAACTGGAGCATCCCGCAGTGGTGGCCTGCGAGGACCGCTTTGTGCTCCGGACCTATTCCCCCATGACCACCATCGGCGGTGGGACGGTATTCACAACGTTTATACCTAAGGGAGTCAAGATCAGGAAATGGGTTTCATCACTGGAAACAGATCCGGTTCAGCGCTTCGTGCAATTAGTGATGACATTCAAATTAGAACCAAAAACCATTAACGCCTGGGGACGATTGGTACACATTACAGACGATCAAGTCAGGGGAATTGTAAAAAAATCGGATTTGAAAACATCAAAACACAGCTTTATTTATACTGATCAAAACCTGGAAAAATGTAGGAATTTGATTTTAAAAGGATTAGAACGTTTTCATAAAAAGTATCCTCTCCGAAAAGCCATGGGATCAGATGTGCTGAAGCAGGAAACAAAAATGAGTGATCGCTGGCTGACAGAATTACTGAATATGATGGAAGCAGAAGGATCTGTCCGGTCTACAGGACCAGGAGTGGCTTTAGTGAGCCATAAGGTGGAACTGGCAGGCGGACGAGCGGAACTATCGGGAAAAATGGAACATATTTTAATGGAAAATGGATTTAGTCCCACAACCACAGCAGAACTGGCAGAAAAATTGAATGAAAGCGAAAAGGGTGTATTGGAAATTCTTCATGTCCTGAAAGGGGAAAAGAAGGTAGAGGAAATTTTAAACGGTGTGTGGATGTACAGCGAAAACATGGCTAAACTCCTCCGGTCGTTGAATGACCATTTTAACACTCAAAGCGAAATGAATGTAGGTGATTTCAAAGATATAACCGGGTTAACCCGGAAATTCGCCATCCCTGTGTTGGAATATTGTGATAAGAAGGGTTGGACAAACCGCCAAGGAAATGTGCGTCTCAAAGGGGAAAATCTATGAGCGGGAATGCAGACAAACAGACGGTAACACCCCTCATGCGCCAGTATGCGGAAGTCAAGGTGCAATATAAAGATGCCATCGTTCTCTTCCGCATGGGTGATTTCTACGAGACATTCAGCGAAGATGCTGTTATTACATCGAAGGTGCTGGGAATCGTCCTGACAAAGCGATCCAGCGGCGCCGCTGCCGATATACCATTAGCTGGGTTTCCATATCACGCTCTCGATAATTATTTACACAAACTGGTGAATGCAGGCTATCGGGTGGCTATCTGCGAACAGGTGGAAGACCCCAAACTGGCAAAGGGTATCGTCAAGCGGGAAGTGGTGGAGGTCGTGACACCGGGGACCATCACCAGTGATGCGGCCCTGAATGAAAAGACCAATCAGTTCCTGGCTTCAATTCATTATCATCGCGAAGATGCCGGCTATACCGTATTGGATCAGTCCACGGGAGAATTATTCATCGGTGAGTGCACTTTAGACGATTTGACTGAAGCTCTTCGAAAATATGCTCCAAGGGAAGTCCTCCTGGCAGAAAATATAGTCTACTCCACAGCGAAGTGGTACCGGGAACTGAAACCATTCGTATCCACCGTGGAAGACTGGGTACTGTCCTATGACCAGGGCCTGCGAACGCTCACCGATCATTTTAAGGTTCGGTCTTTGAAAGGGTTTGGTTGTGCAGGTATGGAGCTGGGAATTACCGCTGCCGGAGCCATCTTTTACCATGTGAAAAATGCCTTGAACGGGTCTCTTTCCCACGTGACAACCATCAATCCGGTATCCGAAGAAGGTATCATGGGTTTGGACGGATTTACCATCCGTAACCTGGAAGTATTCAAGTCATTAGCCACACAAGGAACCCACGGAACTCTTGTGGATTTGCTGGACGAAACTATGACCAACGGCGGAGGGCGCTTGTTGAAGCAATGGCTGGCCCGGCCGCTGATGGACATTGACAGGCTCAATGACCGGTTGAATATTGTTGAGGGGTTTGTTAAAAATAAGCGACTGCTTAAAAAGGTTCAGACGGTACTGGATAACGTATTTGACATCGAGCGAATCCTGGGAAAGATCAACCAAAACAAAATGAATCCAAGGGATCTGATCGGCTTAAAAGAGAGCTTAAAGTGTATCCCGAAACTAAAAGAATATCTGAAGTCAACAGATAATGAATATTTAGAATCGATTAGAGATACCTTTGAAAATACTGATCCGGTAGTGGTGCTGATTACCGACCAATTGAATGATGAAGTGCCGGCCCAACTGAATCAGGGAAATGTCATCCGGGAGGGGGTGAATAAAGAATTAGATGATCTGCGAAAACTGGCCAGCGGCGGGAAGCAATGGATCGCCGACATGCAGGAGCTGGAACGGGAAAAGACCGGCATTACCAGACTGAAAGTGGGATTCAACAAGGTTTTCGGCTATTATCTGGAAATTTCCAAGGCTTTTCAGGACAAGGTACCGGATAATTATATTCGCAAACAGACGTTGGTGAATTCCGAGCGCTATATCACGGAAGAATTGAAGATATATGAGGAAAAAATCCTATCAGCCGAGGAAGATATTATTGCCATTGAAACTGAGTTATTTGATGAGACCTGCCAGAAAATCCTGGACCGGGCGGATCTGATCCAGACCAATGCCAAGATCCTGAATAGACTGGATGTGTTAGCTACCTTTGCCCATCTATCCATTCAAAAGAAATATTGCAAACCAACCTTGGTGGAAGAAGCCGTGTTGAATATTAAGGATGGTCGTCATCCTGTGGTAGAGAATCTGCTGCCGGCGTCCGATAGGTTTGTGGGGAATGACCTGAAGATGGACGTGGCGAATAGCCAGATCCACCTCATTACCGGACCCAACATGGCCGGGAAATCCACTTATTTACGTCAAATCGGGCTCATCGTCCTCATGAGCCAGGTTGGGTGCTATGTACCCGCAAAAAAGGCCACTATTGGAATGGTAGACCGTTTATTCACCCGTGTGGGCGCCAGTGATAACCTGGCCGGTGGGGAGAGCACTTTTTTAGTCGAGATGATCGAAGCGGCTAATATTCTCAATAATGCCACAAACCGGAGCCTGATTCTCCTGGACGAGATAGGGCGGGGTACAGCCACCTTCGACGGACTTTCGCTGGCATGGTCTATCACAGAATATTTGCATAATCATGAATCTGTAGCGGCTCGAACGTTGTTTGCCACTCATTATCATGAATTGACCGAATTGGAGCATTCCCTGGAGAAGTTGGAGAATCACCACGCCGCCGTGAAGGAATTCGGTGATCAGATCGTGTTTTTAAAGAAGATCCTTCCGGGACCCGGGGATAAGAGTTACGGTATTCATGTGGCCCGGATGGCAGGATTACCGAATAGTGTCATCCACAGAGCGAAAGAAATATTAAATCATCATTTGGATTCATCAGAGCAATCGGGAACATCTGCGCCGCCGCCGGCGTCAAAGCAAATATCCATATTTGAACAGCAGGAAACAGAATTTAAGAAAGATCTCAATAAAATGGATGTGAACTCCATGACGCCTATCCAAGCACTACAGAAACTGGATGAGCTGAAAAAGAAACACGGTTTGTAAGCCACGAATGCAAAGAGACTTGAAACAAATCAGTGAAAAATCAATATTTAACACCACCCCACCTGCATGCATACGGGCAGGCGATAACCAAATGTAGAAATAAACAATAATGAGTCCATTCCGAAAAGGTTCAATTGGGATACCTGCCCGCCCCCTACAATATTATTCAAATGGGGCAGGCGGGAATCCCATTTTTGTTTATATATTCGTATCCCCGCCATATATAGACGGAGTAAGTATCAAATATTTAGAAAGATACGTAAAGTCACTTACCCTGTCCTTTAGGGTAGGAGTTAAAGCGAAAAAACAAAATTTAGGGGTTTTAACCCCTTTCTGGAATGTACTCAATAATATTGACACCACCTCAGACCCCGGGGCTGATGGGGAGATCGGAAGAGCACACGTCTGAACTCCAGTCACATTCCTTTATCTCGTATGCCGCCTTCTGCTTGAAAAAAAAAAC
>CAJVYU010000127.1 GCA_913009735.1 uncultured Fidelibacterota bacterium | reverse complement strand
TCCTTTCTCTTTTTTTTTTTAATGCTACGGCGACCACCGAGATCTACACTCTTTCCCTACACGACGCTCTTCCGATCTACCGCTTTTCTGAAGTAATTGCAACATGTCTCTATCTGCTCCAATATCGATACTCGTCTGGCAAGACCATTTAATATTCAGGGGAATTAATGCTTTAATAAATTCCATAGTCGTTTCACGATTAATGAAAAGATTATCATCCACAATGAAAACATGCTTTGTATCTAATGATTCAATTTCTTTTACTACATCTCGGATTGGACGTTGTCTTATGTTTTTATTCCCATAAAATGAATAGATAGAACAAAATTCGCATGCATATTTACACCCCCTGCTATATTGCACTAATGATATAGGTGCATATTTCTTTGTTTTAAAAAGGGATCTATTCGGGGAAATATGTCCCAATGAATGATTATTATTAGATTGATAAATTTTTTTTAATTTTCCATTTATCACATCTTCAATTATTGTATTCCACAGATCTTCCGAATCGCCTACAACCACCGCATCTGCATGCTCAAGCGCTTCCTCAGGTAAGAAAGTCGGGTGGTATCCTCCCATTATCACTGGAATCCCTTTTGAACGAAATGCATCAGCAAAACTATATGCGCGTTTTGCAGTATAAGTTTCTACTGTCATCGCAACTAAATCAGTTTCAAGATCAAGCGGCACTGTTTCAATCCGATCATCATAGAGTTCCACATCAATCGTGTTTGGCAAATAATTAAAAAGCATAGCAAATACAAGAGGCTCCATGGCATCGGCAGCGGGAGTATCACTGATATGGGGTCTAATGAAGGTAATCTTCATGACATGTTTCTCCCATTCAGAACATCAGCCCAGCCTGTCGTGGATCTAAGTATTGCTGGTTTTATATTGCCTAATTTCATTCCTCTTCTGTCATTTTCCAGTACCCTCTTTGCTGCATCAGCCGGGACCAATCGTATTTTTGCATTATTTAGCTGACCTAAATTTCTGCAGTAATCGTAGTGATAATTACACCGTAATTGCTTATCTAAGTCTAATTCCAGTTCACGAATTTTATAAGGGTCAGATGGTATTTCATCCATAAACAGGATGTATCGATACTGATCATTTTCCTGCTCCGGAGCAATCATAGTAAAGGTCGCATTTAAATGATAAAATTTTAGAAATCGTTGAACAATTTCATTCACAAAGCCTTCACTTAGTTTTTCGCCAAACAGATCTGACACACTGTCAGCTTTACCCATAAACCGCATCATTGGAACTTGGTGATCAAAACCTACTACTTGAATCTGGTCATGTAATTGATAACGGTAGAATCCGCCGCTAGTTGTGATCACGACTTCATATTGACCATCCAGTTCCAATTCATGGGCCAGCATTGTTTTATCATTACTATCTACGGGCAGAAATTCAAAAAAATGGGAATTTATTGATAAGGCCGATCCCTCTTGTCCCCACAATGGAAAAGACACGAAGCCTTCCGTCGCCAAAAGCCCCTTTCCTTGAATTTCTACATTTGGTAAATAGTTTTTTTTCAAAGAATCAGCAAAGATTGACGCAGGACCATCTATCCAACAACTGACTAGAGAAAGGTTCGGCCAAATGGCAGTTATATCAATACGGCCTAATGTTGATAGCTCCTCTATTCTAGATTGGTTAAAGTATAATTTTTTTTCTAATACTATTTTAATGTGTGGCGCAATTTCTACTGGTGGGTTAATCTGACCAATTTTCATATCTGAAATAAGTGAATCCCACCACTCGTACATTCGATCAAATAAAATGGTTAAAAAAGTTGGATTCCATACAGAAATAAGTTTTAAATCCATTTTTGATAACAGGAATAACAAAGATACATATTGAAAAGATTGAATATTTTTGACGTGTTTTATTTCGTTTGGTACTGCCATAATTCGAGACAATAAACGATCATTAAACACTCCTAAATAACTTGTATCATTTTCAAAACTGACAGGAATATTTCCTGCAAGAGAGTTATTAATGATTAATGAAGGACTTACCGACCAATAAGCAGATCCATTCATCAGATCCGGTCGATTTGAAAAGAGATCATATATCCAAGGACCAATTCCGCGTTGAAAGTCTCGTTTTAACCCCTTTGGATATGGAATTAATTTTGTTGCAGTAGTCGATCCGCTCGTTGGTTCGAACAAACAAACCGGCTCTTTTGTCAGTACTGCAGTTTGTCCTGAACCGATATCTTTTATATCTTGTATATAATCATCATAAGTTGAAAGGGACACTTGTGTTCGAAATTCATCTATTGATTTTATTGTTGAAAATGAATGGTTAATTCCGAATCGTGTGTTTGTATTTTTATTAATGATTTTATCTAAAATCTTATTTTGAGCATTAAGAATATTCCTTCTGGCATTTTGATAGGAAAGCCAGTGAGGGGCACAAGTTGCCTTCCAAATTCTATTAATCACTGACTTCATCTTAACAGCATCCTCTGTCCTGCCCGAGTGTAATTACCATCTTTTATTTCCGTAATGCAAACCAACTCATCCCCATTTGCAAAGCTAGGATTTTTCTCAAGAAAAAATGCCACATGCGGATCGTTTAACCGGCCTGGTTCAACTTTAGCCATACCTCTTATAAGCGGTGATGCGCCTCTTTTAAATTGAACAACGCCGTTTTCCTGACGATAATTATCTCCATAGATTTTTTTAGCCAGTATATTCTTTAATTCTTGGATTTTTTCAGGAGTTTTCTGATCAAAACGTGGATAGAATTCTTTATAGAATGTTGGTAGAAACCTATAGGTTCTATACCCGGATGATAATAGAAGCCAATACATTGGTACATCAGGAAGCTTACACCGTTCTAATACAGTTTGAATCCATTGTTTAGATAATTCAAATGTATTCCAAAAACGCCGATCAATTATCGTATCTCCAGAGAAAACTGTTCGCAACTTAGAACCACAGTATTCCAAATCGAGATATCCAATACTTGTAAACCCTTTGATGCTTTGATTTTCACTTTTTTCCAATAGAATTATCCAGTCTTTTTTTAATAAATCCCGCTGGAAAATATCTTTATTTGAATAAAAATATTCTGAAAACAGAGAAAATATATCTGAAAATTCATGATCACTCAATTCCTTAGGAGCAAGTATTCTGCTTGTCAATAATTCACTCATAAAATGGCGGCCTCAATACTTGGAATTCGATTATCTACTATTTTTATTGGGTCAATTCCATCTTCGTCCCAAGATACAAGATATAACCGACTGTACACGGGAATACTTCTAAACGAAGAAGCCACTACTTCATCTAAAGGATGATTATCGGAAAAACCAATAACCATATATTCAATATCTTTATTCACTAAGACATTATGGCATTTGACCAATAATGCTTTAAAAATTTCCGGATCATCTTCGTCAATAGCTATATGACTTATAAAACAACTTTTTAGTTCAGTACCGCATTTGGGTAACATAGGATAACCAAACAATTTTGCATATGTATTCAGCAACCAGCTGATTTTTGATAATCCATTATGATACCCCTTAATAATTGTCTGGCGGAATGACCGTTGATCCCACATTGCCATACAACCAACAATCTCACCTTGTTTGCGAGCAATCAACATATCGCTTTCCTTAAGACCCGGGGTATGATCGGGGTGAAATAGTGTATCAATAGTCCAGTTAGGATAAAATTGATGGTTTCCACCATACCGGTTCAGAAAAACTATTATGCTTGTTTTATCATCAACTGTACACTTTGAGATCGAAAAAGATGAAGTTTTTTTTACTTTTTTTGGTTTTGAACGAACCGGTATGGATCGGGTACAATAGCGGGTATATTCCTGATATCGAGGTAAACCTTTGAGATCAGAAGTTAATAATCGTATCGCCGGTTTATTTCCTTCCATGATACTAGTATAACGTTTCATTAATATGTATACACATAATGATTATTGTTATTAAATTATTCAAACCAAAATATGGAGTGAATAATGCCAACAGTAACAAAACGACCACCTTTAGAACTATCTGACAAGCAAAGAGAATTTTTGGAAACTAAATCACAATCAAGAAAATCACCTTTGAGAGAAGTTCAAAGAGCAAAGATCCTTCTTAACTACGCTGATAGAAAAGAGATAACCAATATTAGTAAGATTGTCGGTGTAAGTCGTCCTACAATCTATAAATGCATTGATAAGTCATTGGCGGCGGGAGTAGAAAATGGATTAAAAGATAAATACCATAGACCCAAGGCACCGATAATTACGGATGAAGCGAAACTATGGGTAATCAACCTTGCGTGTACAAAACCAAAAGAAATTGGATACGCTGCCGAAACTTGGACGGTGAGTAAATTAGCGGAACATACACGAAGATATGCACCTTTAGAGGGACACAATTGTTTATCAAGAGCTGCAAAAGCAACGATTCATCGAATATTAAATGCACACGCGGTTCAACCCCATAAGATTAGTTACTATTTGGAAAGGCGCGACCCTCGTTTTAAAGAAAAGATGGCTGAAGTGTTAATGGTATACGAAGAAGTAAATATCCAAAGTAAAAAAGGAATAAACAAAGATGAACTTTCAGTGGTTACGGTTTCAGTGGATGAAAAACCCGGAATACAGGCTATTAAGAATATAGCACCGGATTTATCGCCGGTGCCGGGTAAACATCCAACAGTCGGTCGTGATTATGAATATAAACGGTTAGGTACGGTGTCATTGTTAGCTGCTTTAGATTTACAGGACGGCTATGTAATAGGTCAGGTACATCGACGGCATAGAAGTAAAGAATTTATATCCCTACTGAAAGAATTGGATGATTTCTATCCTACACACCAGACAATCCGAATCATTCTTGATAATCACTCTTCTCATATATCCAAAGAAACAATGAAGTATTTGGAAAGTCGTCCCAATCGTTTTGAATATGTTCACACACCTACTCATGGTTCTTGGCTTAATATTGTGGAAACATTATTTGGGAAGATGGCAAGAACATTTTTAAAACACATCCGTGTAAATTCGATTGAAGAATTGAAAAAAAGGATATTGAAGGGGATAAAAGAAATAAACGCAGCACCCGTAGTACATCGGTGGAATAAATTTGATATTGAATTTAGCAATTAGCGTAAATGTTATTATGAAACGCTATACTAGTTAAATAAAATTTTGTACGATTATCCTGATGAAGTTTTTTAAAAAATTGATACCCTCGAATTGCAGGAAAACCCGTTTGAAACTCTTTTTTAATTCGCATTAGACCAAGATAACCTACTGGTTGTACAGAGCCATTTATGTAAAGGTCGCGAATGGAACGATTTGATATACCGACAATTGTATCTGTTTTTTTATCACTACCGATAATCGTTTGATTAAATGATCCTTCTAAATGCCTAACTCCGAAGAAAGATGGCTCTCTTTCAAAGGTCAATTTGATCATACCGTCCATAGGTATATTACGCAAGAGAGAACGTAGCGAGGCATCTTCCTTTTCAGTGCCCAGGTAATATTCCAGATTAGGCATAAGTTTCTAAACTTTGCTTGTGAAACTTTAAGAATGGTTCAGGAAATTGACGAACTTTTATTAATTCACCTTTCCAATTATTATCACCAAGAGGTAAATGATCTCGTGAAAATATTTCTTTACGAATACCATAATTGATTAAATAATACTGCACCCACATCCAGGCGCCGTTGTTATTTACCGGATCTAGACCTCGATCCCAAATGCTTCTCCATGTATAAAAATCAGCTCGCGCTTGCACGCATCCCGACTCTAACTGTTCCGGAGTAAGTTGTGTTGGATTAAATGGAATTTTATTATAACTATAATCGGGGTCCAGCCACCATTTATCATAAAGCAGCCTATTCTCTTTTTTCAATCGTTCATATAGAGGAGTACCGGGGAAGGGAGTTAAATGATTAAACGCAGTTATGTAGAATTTATGCCTCAACGCAAAATCGACAGATTCTGAAAAACTGTTTATTGTGTCTTCGTCATATCCAAATACGAATGTTATATATAATCTTATATTGTATTTCCTAAGATTTGCCAATGCCTTTTCATAACCGCCATTCATCATGTTAAACCCTTTATTCATCTTTTTAAGATTTTTAGGATTCAGTGATTCAAAACCGATCAAAACACCCTGGCATCCGGATTTTTGTAGTAAATCTAAAAATTCTTCATCGTGAGCCGCGTTGATACTCATTTGACTCACCCATTTATATTTAAAGGGAATCATTGCTCTCAGAAAGTCCTTTGCAGCATTTACATTGGAAGTGATATTGTCATCTACAAAGAATATGAGTTTTTTATTACCTATTTTTTCCAATTCATTTAATACATTTTGGTGCGGTCGTCGATTTTGCGAATTATGAAATACAGACTGGATCGCACAAAATTCACATTTAAATTCACAACCCCGGCTTGCTTCAACCAATGCAACCGGTACGTAATTTTTTCCATTAAAAATGGACCTGTCAGGCATGATGTGATCCAAAGATGGACGATCATGGGAATAATAATATGTCTTTAGCGTACCATTTTCTACATCTTGTAAAACATGCTGCCAAGATACCTCCGCTTCTCCGATAATAACTGCTTCAGCATATTGGCTGACCTCCTCTGGGCAGAGGGAGGCATGGAAGCCACCCATAACAACAGGTACATTTCGTTTACGGTATTCACTGGCGATCTGATAAGCTCGCTTGGCAGTATAGGTTTCAATGCTGATGGCTACTAAATCTGTGGGTTCGTCATATCTAATAGTTTCTACCCTGTCATCATAAAATGCCACATCATATTGCATAGGTGTGAGATTTGCAATAGTAGCCGCACCCAAGGGTTCCATTTGCCAAGAACGGATATAATTCCTTTGACCTTCATGTCTACCAATAGTCGGGTGGATTAAAGTAATTCTCATGCTGCTTCGGTTATTTTTTGATTTGAAGGGGGGCTAAACCCTGTAATCCAATCACAATTATAATAGGAATATAAATGATTTGCATAAAAACGATAACCAAGGTTAGCCAGTATCGACAGGGGAATCTGGATGCCCGAACCAAAAACCCGTTTCCACATAGATCCCATAGAATATGTATACTTCCAAGCTCTTTCATGACCAGCCAACAATTCATCTGGTGTTAATTGCATAGGCTTAAACACAACATGCTGGCCGTCATACAATTCCCAATTTTTACTTAAAATTCGTTCTTCGGAACTAAGGCGTTTATACAAAGCAGTTCCCGGAAAAGGTGTAACGATTGCAAATCTTGGTAAATCAATTTTGAGAGCTACTGCCAATTTCGCTGTATCCATAAAAATTTCGGGTGTATCGCTATCCATACCAAAGGTAAAACAGGCCTGGAGTGTGATGTCATATTTGTGAAGAACTGAAACAACATCACCAGATTGATCAGGTGAATTAAATCCTTTCCGGGACAATTTAAGATTATGAGGAGTTATGGAGTCAAACCCCATCAATAAACCGGCACAAACACTTCTTGCCGCCAGCTCCAATAATGGTTTGTCATTAACCAGTAATGTCGTTGCCAGCCCGTACCATTTCAATCTCAATGGAATGAGCGCTTCAAATAATCCTGCGGCATAATCCCCATCTGCTATAATATTCAAATCAATGAAAATAATTCGTTTAGCCCAATGATGGCGGATATCCGCAATGATCTCTTCAACCGGTTTCTGAAAAGGTTTTGTTCCCCATGCCGATGGAACAACACAAAAGTCACATGAATGAATGCATCCTCTCGTTGCTTCAAATACGTGTGTTGTTAAGAATTTTTTAGAATCAAGTAATTCCCGCTTTGGGAATGGCCGGTTAGCAAGAGACAAATTTGGTTCTTGATTGTACTGACTTTTAAGCTGCCCCTTAGAAAAATCCAATAGGAGCTTCGGCCACGTATCTTCCGCATAACCTACAACAATAGAATCTGCGTGCTCTTTTGCATCATCAGGAACTAATGTTACATGGGGTCCGCCTAATACAACAGGAATCCCTTTTAATCTAAAATGGGATGATAATGTGTAAGCTCGACTTGCATTCCCTGTAATAACTGTCATTCCAATGAGGTCTGCTTCCAGATCATCGGGGATGTTTTCAATACCTTCATCATATATTTTAATTTGTGCATTAATTGAATCTGGAACAAGTGCAGCTAATGTTGTTAATGTTAAGGGCGCATAGCGAAGATTCTTTCGGAAAATGCCTCCGCGATGATGATACAAAGGACCTTTGGGAGAAATAAGAACTATTTTCATCATTTAATAATTTTTAACATTTCATACTATTTTATTATTATTTCTCTACTATCAGATTGTCTCACAAATTCCATTATTCATCTTTCCGACCCCTCGCTGGTTACCCACATAAGAAAATACATAGAGATTG
>CAJVYU010000126.1 GCA_913009735.1 uncultured Fidelibacterota bacterium | reverse complement strand
TTTTGTTTTTGACTTGATAGTTTTATCTTCACAATATTTCCCTTCCCCTCATAACTTCAATTGACGCTGCCAGCTTAAGGCGTCAGGTGCTAGCATTGTTATATTGGTATTATTTATTTTTACCGAATTTACCAACTTTTTTACATCCAAGTATTGCTACCTCAATAGTATTTATGAGAACTGGGTACTTACGAATAGATTTTTTATTAACAACCATTGATCCCGATTCATTTAAAATGCTCTTACTATCATTTATTTTTTTGTATATCCAAATATGTCCGCCATAAACAAAGAAGATTTTACCAGAACTTTCAAAGTAGGGCTGAATAAAAATTGAACAATAATCAATATTTTTATTTAAACCTTCAATTCTCTCATCATAGAATTTTACAATTTCACATCCGAAATAATTAGGAACGTTTTTATCATTATTTAAAATAATACAACGAATTTTATTTTCTTCGTCATGACTTAATTTTATATTTGAAAACATTTTGATATTTGATATGCTAACTCTCCATATTACTGATAATAGATAATTTTTAAATTTTAAATAATCAATGTTTTTATAATATATCTTACCTTCAGTCTCATTTATAAATATGCTTGCACGTTTAAAATCAAATAAAATATCTCTTGCATAATCTTCATATTTTTTGATGATTTTTTCACACTTTAAACATAGAAGATGCTCTTTATAAGATTGATCATGATAAAATGCTTTTGGCGGTGAATTAATATCGGCAACAATTTGTTTATCACATGTTCTAATATAACGAAAAATGAAATCGGGGATAATATGTGACTCACACAAATCAGATATATTATGACATAATTTACATTCACCATGTTTCATAAGAATTTATTTACCAATATAACATTGTCAATATGCGGAATCTTTTGCTTCATATCACCATTCCCGCCAAAGGCCGACAAGATAGAATGGAATAATTGACCACCTATTATGATATTATGATTGGAATCTGGAAATATTGTGGGAGTTTTTCCACGTATAATTAATTTCATATAGTTTGTATAGAGTATTAGCATATTACAAGGGTAAAGTTATGGAATCAACAGATCGATCTCAACAAAAATTCGTTCCACGAATTTGTTCCTGAACTGGTCTATTAGCAAAATATTACAATGATAGAAAGATATTTAGTAGTAAGGACGTAATTTTTTTTTGTTGATTATTTTATGCCAATTGTAGGAATCTTTACTACTTTGGATAAATTCATGCAAAAAATATTCAACACCTAACGGCGTTGGTTTCTCTTTTTACTTAAATGCTATAGATATGAGACTCCTAACGGAGTCCAACTATAACCCCGGAGTCCGACTAAATAAGTTGAATAATCCGCCAGCTGGCGGATTACATGTTTATAAAACTTCAAATGAATGATTACTGAACTCCGTAGGATGTTCAATGTTTGGCTTTTCTATTAGCAATAAATTAGTCGGGACATCCAAATCAACCATCAAAAAAAATCTTAGTATTACTAACTTTACGTACATAATTTACCATACAGAGTTCTAACTATACTAATTCAACGAAATAAGTGAAGATAGAAGAAGCATGCTGTTCAATAATTATTTAAAACGTAAAACGTAAAGAAAATGGACAATTACGTTTTAAATAATTACGTTTTATGCTCGGTAAGGGTCTCAAGTAATTTTATTGGTAAAACCCATGATGTTAATGCTGATGAAGTAATCAGGCTAACAAATCGTGCCGGATCCACCCCGTCTTGGATCACCGATAGCCTCATATTTTGTGACAGCATTCACACCGCCAAAAAATAAATTTTGTTCATTCCATTGATGGATTTGAATATTATCCGGAAGATCTTTACTAATGTGTATCTGTGGTTCACAGTGGAGAACGCTTCCTTCCAGGTGAATCCTGGATGATTTAATCGCACATTCAAGATTCATTCCATTTCTAAAGAAATTTAACACCACCTGTAAAATTGCCGAACGAATCCTGTTGCTTCCACCGCTGCCCAGGACCAACTCCGGTCCATCATTGCCTACTACAACGGTAGGGGATATCATAGTTGGCAGGCGCTGTTGGCGAAAGAAATGGTGAAATCCTGACGGATTTAAGTCTTCTTCACCAAGCATATTATTCAACATTATGCCCAATTCCGGGATTAAATATCCACATCCTTCACCATTGGTTGTTGTAACACTCGCTGCATTTCCGGCTTTGTCAATGATACTTACTTGAGTAGTCGCGCCACGGGATGGAGCATCATTTCCTGCTTTATCGAATGACTGGAAGGATTGATATTGCTCAAGATAATACTTAAGTGTGTTTTGTTTGAGTATTTGCGAGATAAGATTATTGTCATTGGGATCGTTACATATATCCTTCCTGGCTGTAGTGGTCACTTTCATGGCATGTACCAAATGTAAAATGTCACTACTGGCAACGGTATTTATCTGTTTCAGCAATTGTAATGTAAAGGTAATCAGGGTTCCGCCAATCGATGGAGCTGGATTTGTATAAAAAGTTTTTCCGTTGAACCGACTTTTTAACGGTTGTCTCTCAACTACCTTATATTGCCTTAAACAGTCAGCCGTAAGTAAACCTTTAGAGCCAACAGTGTTAAGAATGTATTTGGATCCTTCGCCATTATAGAAGAAATCAGCACCTTGCTTGATGAGTTCTTCCAGAAAATCTGCGAAAGAAGGATTTTGGAAACGATCCCCTTCTTTAAGGATTTTCCCTTCCGCTGCAAATAATTTTTTTCCGCTGCTGGAATGGGTCAAAATCGGTTCCAGTATTTTCATCAGGTAACCCTGGGCTTCATTGAGAATGACACCCTTTTTGGCAATATTAATCGCAGGATCCAATACTGCTTTTAGCGGCAGCTTTCCCAACCGTTCATGTACCTTTAAAAGTCCGGCTGTATTCCCCGGGACGGCGACCGAACCCTGTCCGATATGAAATTCTTGCTGACTTGGACCAAAATCAACCCAGGTACTGAAAAAATCCAATATTTTACCTGGTTGGGGAAGGGGAGTATCTACAAAAAAATCAAATAATACGGGATCTTGATCAATAGGACATGCGAGAAAAGCACCGCCGCCACCGGGACCCGTAAGATTGTGTTCAGATACCATGGACGTAAAAACAGCTCCCACGGCAGCGTCAAATGCATTACCACCGTTTTCAAGTATATCTTTGGCAGATTGGACGGTTGTCCTTTCTCCGCCGGCTATTGCACCATATTTCATTATTTACAACATTGTTATTCAGGATTGATTATAAGAACCCTTTGATAAACTTTTTGCACAAATTAAAAAGTTTAAAACTTCCCTGCTTTTCGTTCGGAAATTTGTTCATAGCGCCGCTATTAACTGCATTTCCCGCCTTTATCAGGCAAATTTTAACTCTTTTTTCTTCACCGCAAAAGATTTATCAAAGGGTTCTATAATAAAAAATGTCTGGAATGAGATAGATATTTTAATTCTCTTGAGGGTTTTATTATTTCATAAAATTGGAGTATACTTATCTACTATGAAACGTATTATTATTCTCATTACTCTTATCTCTTTCGCGTTTTGTTCTGAATTAGAAAAAGGAATCATTTCCTATGAAAACAGGGCAGTTGGTGCAATTGGAGCAACTGCGAAACCTGCTAATATCGATCAGGCTATCCGTCATTTCGAAAAAGCATTAAAAATCACTGCCACTGAAAAAACTTCTGCATTGTATCTTCTAAAATCATATTATTATAAAGGAACATTCGTTCTGAAAGATAAAAAAGAAAGAAAAGAAGAATATAATAAAGGTAAAATCCTGGCAGAGGAGATGATTGCCAAATATCCGGATTCTCCGGAACTTCGATACTGGTACTTAACCTGTCTGGGGAAATGGGCGGAAGTATATGGTATTCTCACAGCTGCAAGAGAAGGTGTTGCTGATTTGATGAAGGAACATTCAGAGAAAATTATTGAATTGGATTCAAATCTTGAGAATGGTGGTGGTTACTTTATGCTGGGTGCTGTTCATTACAAGTCACCCTATATTCCATTCATTTTATCTTGGCCGGATAATTCTGCTGCTGTTCTTTGGCTGCAGAAAGCTGTTAATACCGGGAGAGCCACCCCTGTGCAAAAAAATTACCTTGCGAGAGCATTGTATAAAGATGGACAGGAAGAAAATGCAATTAATTTAGTAAAAGAAGTGATTTCTGAACCACCCGACCCGGATTACCTCGTGGAAGAACGGTTCGAAATTCAAGAAGCGAAAAAATTATTAGAAAATTTTAAATAGGAAAAATAAATGAGTTACAAAAATGTTATGTTGGCACTTTGCGGCAGGGGAGATGAAGGCGGTTTGATCCTTAAAGCAATGGAATTGAAGAATCAGTTGGGAGCAAAACTGACAGTTATTCATGTGAATGATCTTCGTGCAGGTGAAATGTCCATGATGATGGATGCTCCTAAAAAGATAACGGTTGATGACATTAAAGAAAGAATATCCTCAAGTGGATTTGAAGATGATGTTGAAAATATACATATTCTAATTGTCGAAAACGATAGTATACCCAAAGCAATTGCACAATATACAGATGATGTTGATTTGTTGATTTTAGGCCATCGTAGAATGAGTACATTCAAAGAGCACTTTTTTGACTCCATTGATGAAGGAATAGTGAATCATGCCAATTGCTCGGTCATGATTATACTTAAAGACTAACATTTTTTCAGTATCTTTACTATATCTTCTTTTTCGATCTTTGAATTGAAATGATATAAAGGTTTAAATGCACAGAATACCTATTATTTTTCTATTCATTGCATCATTGCTTTTCGCTGCTCCGAAAAGATCTTTTCATACCACACCTGATAGGGAAAAAGACATGATCCACATGTCGATTGACGTTGAAGTCGATATTGCTGAAGGGACTATCAGCGGGACGGTGAGCCATACGTTTAGTCCCTTTTCCAATTCAATGAAACGGGTTTCATTTGATACTGAAAGCACATCAATCCATCGCATCACACTTAGGGATAAATTACTAAACTATACGCAAGATGGAGAAAATCTGTGGATCGATCTTGACAAAACCTACGGCTGGGAAGATACCATTACAGTATCCATTGAATTTACGTCCCGACCGACCATTGGATTTTATTTCATTCGTCCGGATTCCAGCTATCCCAATAAGCAATTTCAGGGATGGACACAGGGAGAAGATACAGACAACCATTTCTGGATACCACTCCATGACTATCCCAATGATAAAATGACCTGGGAATGCAAAATAACAGTGGATAAACCTCTCACTGCTATTTCCAATGGAGAATTAGTATCTGTTCAGGAAAAAGGAGAACAACGGACATTTCATTGGAGAGAAAATATTCCGAATGTGAGTTACCTCTTATCTATAGCTGTGGGAGATTATCAAAAAGTTGAAGATGAATGGGAAGATATCCCTGTGAACTATTGGATCTACAACTATCATGACCGCGAAGATGCGTTACGCTCTTTCGGTAAAACACCGAAAATGATGGAATTTTTCAGTGAAATTACCGGAGTTAGATATCCATTTGAAAAATATGATCAAGTCATTATCGAAGATTTTATGTGGGGAGGAATGGAAAATGTGACATCAACCCACCAGACCGACAAAACCATGCACGAAGCAGATGTACGACCCATTCATACCAGTGATGGACTTGTGGCTCATGAGCTGGCTCATCAGTGGTTTGGTGATTACCTTACTACCCGGAATTGGCCAAATATCTGGCTAAATGAAGGTTTTGCCACTTACTTGGATTTGCTGTGGACCGAGCACGATTCCGGTCCCGAATTGGCAGAATATGAACGTTTGCAAAATCTCGATGCTGCCATCGGAGCCGATAAGGCCCACAGGCGCCCGACGCTTCAACCCTATTTTTACAATTCTATCGAATTGTTTAATGCCAATATTTATGCCAAGGGATCGGTTATTTTGAACATGATTCGCAGGAATCTTGGCGATGATGCATTTTTCAGATCATTAAAATATTACACACAAACACATGCTGCACAAAATGTTGAAACCACTGATTTGAAGAGAGCCATCGAAATGACAACCGGAAAGAATCTTGACTGGTTTTTCGAACAGTGGGTTTATAAACCCGGAGTGCCTGACATCACAGTCAGTTACCGCTACAACCGTCGCAGTAAAATGGTTTCAATAACACTAAAACAGACACAGGATATTAACGCTGCATCCTTATTCAAACTGCCCATGACAGTGGTCATTGATGATGGCAGTATTCATCGTTATGAACTCTTTTTTGATAAGGACGAAGACACGTTTACATTTCCCGCAGAAACAAAACCGCGCATGGTAATCGTGGATGAAGGATTTCAGATTCCAAAAAATCTGACTTTTAAAAAGAAAACGGATGAACTTTTATATCAATTACAACATGCTCCAGCTCCGAATGATAGAATTTGGGCTGCACGCGAACTACGGAAAACACGTTCTACGAACAAAATTCACAGTACCCTGGTGTCCATATTAACCGAAGAACCAAAATGGTATGTACGCCGGGAAGCAGTTAAAACGTATCAAAAGCTCAAGCCGCGAAAGGGCGAAGCTGATCTTATGATACATTACGAAAACCAGGATGCGCGCGTGCAGCGATCCATTGTTGATGCATTGAAGGAATATAAGTCGGATGAGGTCAGCTCATTCCTGATCGATGTTATCGAAAATGAAGAAAACGATTATATCGTCAGCACAGCGTTATCCTCTCTGATCAAAATCGATTTCGAGAAAGCAAAAGAAAAATTTGATTGGGCAATGAAGCAGGAATCCCACGGTGAAACAATCCGTTTTACTGCCTTGAATATATTAACTGAGGAAAAAACCGATAAGAATTTAGAGAAGCTAAAAAATATGGCGGTGTACGGAAATGCCCCTTATAATTTGCGTCCATCTATTTTCAATCGCATTGCCTCTTTCAGGAAAGAGAATCCCGAATTGATTGACTATTTTTCAAAAAATTTGTATGATAAAAATCGGAACGTCAGATGGGTTTGTGCAGATCAGATTATCCGGTTCGGATCAGCTGATCAATTTGCTGACGTGTTGGAAATGGCTGACATAGATCCCTTACGAGGCGGGAGAATATCTAACATTTATGATGCTTTAGACCGGCGCCAGGAAAAAGCAAAGAAGTCAAAAGATAGAAAAGAGATTAAAAAGATGCAGGAAATGTTTACTGAATATGCTGATGATTGGAGCAATAAAAAGTGATTTCCATCTGGCTGACTCCTGCTGATGAGGACAGCGAATATTTGCAAAACATTATAAAAGATTTGGCGTCTGAATATGACGCACCAACTTTTTATCCCCACTGTACGCTTTACAGTCCGGTTAATCTTGAAGCCCATGAAATAAATACAATGCTTGATCAGGCTGCAGAAGGGGTGCGCCCAATTTCTGTAACGATGGATAAATTAAATCATACTCCAATTATCTGGAAAACAGTTTTTATTGATCTGAAACCTTCGTGGGAATTATCTGAATTAAATCACCGGATTGTATTTTCTCTCCAAAATCTTAATCCTAATCCAATTCCATATTCCTTTGCACCCCACATCAGTTTGATTTACAAGGAAATGGCGGATGAGAAAAAGGAAGAGATTATCCATAATTTATCGGTAAGGAATTATTATAAAATGGATAAATTTACAGCCATGAGGACAGGAACTAATGTTGAGAACTGGGAAAAAGTAGGGGAAGTCCAACTCTATGCTTAATTCAAAAAATACTGTGCTGGTTATTATCGATGTCCAGGGAAAACTGGCACGGATCATGCATAATACCGATGATCTTTTTAAGAATTTAGCTATGCTCATAAAAGGTGCCCGTTTATTAGAAGTTCCCATCATCTGGATGGAACAGCTTCCGGAAAAACTCGGCCCCACAGTTGAAGAGGTTAGTAAACATTTGAAAGGATTGAATCCCATTGCCAAGGATGTGTTTTCCTGTAGTAAGAATCAGGAGTTCAATGAAAAGCTGGATAAAATAAACCCTGAAAATGTAGTATTAGCGGGAATTGAAACCCATGTGTGTGTGTATCAAACTGCAAAGGATTTATTGTCAAAAGATTACAACGTCGAAGTAGTAATTGATGCGACTTCAACACGAATAGAATATAATAAAGAGATTGGCTTAGAAAAGATTTGTAGAGCAGGAGGGCAGATCACCAGTGTGGAAACAGTCCTGTTTGAGATTCAGGGAAAAGCAACGGGTGAAAAATTCAAGGATTTGATAGAAATTATCAAATGAGACTTTTCTGACTTTCAACTACCTTTAGAAGGTGGGAGTAAAAGCATATCTGTCCAAGACGTTTATCGAAACGATTTAATTATATGTTTTTAACCCCTTTGTGTTTCCCCTATTACAGGGGAAAAATTTTGGCAATAGTCCGGTTGCTTTCTCCCCTGTAAAAGGGGAGAA
>CAJVYU010000125.1 GCA_913009735.1 uncultured Fidelibacterota bacterium | reverse complement strand
AATGTGACTGGAGTTCAGACGTGTGCTCTTCCGATCTAAATAAACCAACAAGTATAATGGCACTCCCTATAATGAAGAGATCCAGTATGGAAATAACGATCCCTCCAATTTTTACAACACTCTCGCCAAAGGGTGAAATCGGAAGTAAACTCATGGGGCCTGCTATCATGGCAACGATTGCACGCAAAATAATGGATAAACTGATAGTAGCCATTATAACAGAAAAAATTGGGGCATCTTTTAAGGGTCGATTAATAATCAAATCCAATATCCAACCGAACAATAATGCAAAAACGATACTGCTGGCTAATGCCAATAAAAATATCCAAAGAGAAGGTTCTCCTGCCGATGAGATAAATGTTGTTACAAAAAAGAAATTCACGTATGCCCCAACCATCATGAGTTCACCCTGGGCAAAATTCACTACTTCTGTGGCTTTGTAAATAAGCGTAAACCCAAGTGCGATTAATGCATAAATACAACCGAGAGCAATTCCGCTAATCGATTCTTGTAAGAGTCCGGTGATCAGGTCAGTCATATGTTAAATAATTAATGATATAGAGTAAATATAATGAAAACAGCAATAACCTTCCGAAGGTTTTAAACCTTCGGAAGGTTTCTTGTTGAATTTCCGGGAATATAACGTAAACAATATTCTTGAAGAAAAAGAAAAGGCAACCATTAAGGCTACCTAATCTGTGCAAAATTTATTTGACTTGATACTAATTTATCTTCACCATAATCAATTTCTTACGTTATTCTCGTTATCTAATGATTTTAATAATTCAACAGCTTTTTTTGATACTTTTGTGTCCGGGTATAAATTGATTATTTTTTCTAACAATAAAAATTCGTCTTCAATATCTAAACTTGAATTCAATTGTACTGCGCTCCGTAATCCATAATAAGAGTAGTAAGAATCAGGATATTTTTCTATTAATTCCAGGTAACGGTTATAACTCAATTTCTTTTTTGATTCTTCTTGTGAAAATTTATACATTAGTGCAAAAAAGCTCGATGTCTTGATCGCATATACACTTTGTGGATAATTATCGATTATTCGTTGATATATTTCTTCAGCTTCGCTAACATGACGTTTTGAATAATTATAATAATAAGCTAATCGAAGTAAATCATATATTTCCTTTTCTAACCCAATTGGATCTTTAATTTCAAATTCTATTTCGTTTGATTTAAAATTAGTTACCTTTTGTATTTTTTTAAGGATATCGTAGCGAGTTTTTGTCTTACCTGTAACATATAAACTATAACTACCAACATGTAAAACAGGTAAGTTGTGTACATAACTACTGTCCCTTCTTTTTCCAAATTCACCGGTTAGTTCTTTGAATAATTCAATTTGATCACCTGGTTTAAAGTCTGGTTCCCATTTTGAAGGACCAAAATACATGGAAATTATATTTGGTGTACGATTTCCTTTTTCATCAATTAAATATATAGACCATTCAGCAGGGTGCAAGTCAAATGTATCCGATGATAGATTACTGAATTCAATTTCTAACCAGATTGGCTCACCTGTTAAATAAATTGATTTATTTGTATTAACCTTTACACCCACATCCTGGGAAAAAATAATACCATACATAAAAATCAAACAGTATGCAATTTTTGTAATATGTTCAAATAAATATTTCATTTTGGTTGAACTGAATATTTTTTAATAGCCCACAACACCCAATTGATAGCCACAATAAACGCTACGACTGCAGATGTCATCATTGAGTACCAAACCCATTCAACCGGTTTATTCTGTATATAAATGAAAAACCATGACAACGGTGTTGCCACAATCAGTACTCGAATTAATGTAATGACCAGCGTGGGGAAACCCAGGCCAAATCCTTGTAAAATCCGACCGGTTGGTAACGCAATGGCTATAACAGGATAGACCATGGCCATAAGTCTAAGATATGTTACAGCTGTTTCCTGAATAAATTCAACGTGAGTGAATAAGGTGACAAGCTCAGGTGCGGCAATATAAATAACGGATGAGGTGACTACCGCAATCATGAATGACCGACTCAATCCATAATAAATTATATGTCTCAATCTGCCCATACGTTTGGCACCAAAAAACATCCCGACTAATGTGGTTAAGCCATACGCTATGGCCATCATTGGCAGAAAAACGACCATATCTATCCTGCCGGCAATTTGATATGCTGCCACAGCGTCTGTTGAAAAATGGACGAGTATTTTATTAAATACCAATTGCCCAATTGACATGATTACCATAGAGAGCGAAGCGGGCAGTCCCACTTTAATAATATCCTTTATAATAAAAGAAGATGGTGAAAAATCCCTTAATTTAAATCTGACATATGAATGTTCTTTCACAAAAAGCATATAAATAAAAATGATAAAAACAATGAATTGGCTGATGGCCGTTGCCCATGCTGCACCCGCGACACCCATTTCAAGAGAAAATATAAAAATTGGATCTAAAATAATATTGAGCACAGTACCAAATGCTGCAACCGTCATGGGGAATTTTGTATCCCCCTCTCCCCCCAAAATGGATCTGAAAAATGCGGAAAATACCATAAATGGCAACCCGATACAGATGATACGTAAATAAGACCAACTGATGTTTATAACTTCATCCGTGGCACCAATGGAGCGAAGTATTTCCTTCCCCCAAACAAGACCAATGGTCGTTAAAACGATTGAAATAATCAGCCCCATAATTACGGCGTGTTCTGCACTATTATTAGCGCTCTTTTTGTCCCTGGCGCCGATAAAACGAGCGATAGAGGCTGAAACACCTGACCCAAGCCCCATGGTCAGTCCGAGGACAAGAAAGAATAAGGGCATATTAAAAGCCACCGCAGCAATCGCGGTGCCGCTTATCCGTCCAATGAATATCATGTCTACAACCGTATACAGTGTTTGGATTCCCATTCCGGCCATAACCGGGACGGCCAGTTTCCAAAGGGCTTTATCAGGATTGTCTAAAAATTCATTTAGTCGTGATTCTTGTTTTTCTTCACTGGTCATTTCTATCATAATATGGATTAGCGGTAGTGTCCGCTACAAAAGGCCCCGCTCCGCCAGCCGGCGGAACAGGAAATTAATGAGGCTAAATATTTGTAAACGGCCATATAACCGGAATGATGAATGTTCCCATAAGCCAAAATGTTATTGCTAAAGGTAAACCAACTTTTAAATAATCAGAAAACTTGTAGCCACCAGGACCGTAGACCATCAAATTTGTCTGATAGCCAATCGGTGTAATAAACGATGCGGATGCAGCAAAACACACAGAAAAAATAAACGGTCGAGGATCCAAGCCTAATTGAGCCGCTGCAGAAATAGCAATGGGCGTCATAATAATCGCCGTGGCAGCATTGGATGCCATTTCAGTTAATATCATCGTTACCAGATATATTAATGAAAGCATTACAAATGGACGATTCTCAATGGAAACCATATTAACAATATTGTTCAACATGGAAGCAATGAGTTTTGCAGTTCCGCTTTCTTGAATTACAATACCAATGGGAATCAGAGCGGCGATTAATACAATCACTTGCCAGTTGATCGCGTTATATGCTTCATGAGTTGTAATGACTCTTAAAATAAGGAGCAATATCATACCGATTAATACTCCCTCCAAAATGGGTATAACACCCAGTGCTGCCAAAATAACTGCTCCCAAAACCACTGCCATGCTTACCCACCAAAAGCGATGTTTTTTAAGGGCGGCTTCAATTTCACCCAGGACGATGAAATCACCGGTGTTTGCCAGTTCTATTATTTTTTCCCGGGGGCCATAGATCAGTAAAGTATCAAATGAGCGCAATATGACATGGGCTATTTTCCTGCGTAAAATAGCTCCTTCCCTGCGAACAGCCAGTACAAAACTTCCAAAACGGCGGCGAAAGTTTATTTCCATCAAACTTTTTTCGATTAAATCGGATTGCTGGGTTAACAAACATTCAACTAACAGATTATCTTCATTTTCCAATTCATCTTGAGTCAATTTTTCATCGGTAAGCATATTCACTTTTTCTACTTCTTTCATGCGAAGGAAGTTTTCGACTGATCCTCGTACAAATAACACATCGCCCGGATGGATAATGGTATTGCGAATATTGCTGCTTATTACTTTTCCCTCCCGAATGATATCCAATACAATTATATCAAAATTCTTATTAATCGCCCTTTCCATACACGTGCGACCTACAAGCGGTGACTCTTCTGATACTTTTAATTCAGTAAGATATCCTCCCATATGATAACTTTGAGTTAAACTGGTTGTTACTGTCCTGGATGGTATGATGAGAGGCACAGCGAAAATGATATATACGAGTCCGACTATTAATATAAAAATCCCATATTTTGAAAATTCAAACATACCCAAAGGTTCAAATGATGTTGTTCCGGTATATATGGAATTCACTAATAGATTTGTTGATGTGCCCACCAGGGTAAGAGTCCCGCCAATGATTGCAATATAACTTAATGGTAATAATAATTTTGACGGACTTAAATTATATTTCTTAGAAATACGAATCGTTAAGGGAATGAACATTGCTACGATAGCTGTATTATTAACGAATGCTGAGGCAAATGCGATGGAAATCAGAAAAGCTGCTAAACCTAATAATTTTGATTTTTCAGTTAATTTATTTAATCGAACAATACCATATTCCAAAATACCCGATTGCTGAAGTGCATGGCTTAAAACAAATAATATTGCAATCGTTATTACTGCCGGATTTGAAAAACCACTTATGGCATCTTCAACCGATAGGTACCCAGTCATCATAAATACAGCCAAAATCGTCAATGCAGTTACATCCAGAGGGAAGTACTCTTTTAAAAATAAAACTAACATGAGGGCGATCAAGCCCAAAACGATGGCGATTTCGAAGGTCATGATTTCGATAATGAGAATTGGATGTTAATCCATATCCAATTGTTCTTCTGACAAGTACTTTTCTGCGTATTTTAAATAGATTTTTTCTTGGACAAATAATTCGAATAATTCCGCATCCACATGTGCATCATCTCTCATAAAACCCATGATACGCATGGCCATTGAAAGGGCTTTTCCTTTTTTATACGGCCGGTCTTTCGCTGTGAGTGCTTCGAAAATATCTGCAATGGCCATCATTTTAGCCTGAATAGACATTTCATCCTTATTCAGGCCTTTTGGATACCCTGTCCCATCGAGTTTTTCATGATGACCTCCTGCGAATTCAGGAACATTCCGTAAATGTTTCGGGTATGGCAGTTGATTCAGCATCACAATGGTATATACGATATGATCATTAATGATTTTTCGTTCTTCAGGTGTAAGAGTACCTTTGGCTATACAGAGATTTTTTAATTCATCATCTGAAAAGAAATTTTTCCTCTCGCCATTATCTTCCCATTGGTACTTAGCAATTTTATACACTCTTTCCTTTTTATCATCAGACATAAATTCACCACCAATGTTTGTTGTACGAATAAATTCTAGATCGTCGTCCAATTGTGCGAGTCTGACCTTGCGTTTTTTACCTAACTTTTTGACTGCTTCCTTTTTTTCTTTTTCTGAAAAAGATGAATCTGTTTCAATTTTCAAACATTTTTTCAGAAACTTGATTTCCTCATCTCTCTGTAATACCTGGAAGCGTGTTTCAACTGTATGAATACGGTCATATATGGTTTCGAGTTTTGTTGCTTTATCCACTACATATTCCGGTGTAGTTACTTTACCACAATCATGGAGCCAGGCAGCAATCCTTAATTCATACATTTCATTTTCTGTGAAATGCACATCTTTAAATGTACCTTCTTTGGAATTATCCACAGCATCTGCCAACATCATTGTAATTTCCGGGACCCGGGAACAATGGCCGCCGGTATAAGGTGATTTGGCATCAATGGCAGATGCGATCAGTTTGATAAAAGATTCAAATAAAATTTCCAGATCCTTAATGAGATTTTTATTGGTAATAGCCACTGCAGCTTGACTGGATAAGGCTTCAACAATATCCTGTACTTTACTTGAAAATGGGATCACTTTATTCGTTTTTTTATCTTGAGCATTCAAAAGCTGCAACACCCCGATAATTTCGTCCTCATGGTTTTTAAGAGGAACTGTTAAAAAAGATTTTGATCGAAAACCTGTTTTTTTATCAAATGCTTTTGTACCGGAGAAATCAAACCCTTCAACTTCATAAGCATCCGGTATATTTAAGGTATCTCCAGTTAAACCAACATAAGCGACATTCATACTATTATTTGGATTACCATCTTTATCATATAATTTTATAGGATAGAATGGAATCTCCTTTTCGGATGTACCACCTAAATGAATATTTAAAGAGTCTGTTATCATAATCGCAAATCGCAAATGATTATCTTCCGTTTTCATATATAAAGTACCCCCATCCGCATTCGTAATACGTTTGGCTTCTAATAATATTTTTTCCAACAGAACATTCATATCTTTCTCTTTGGATAATGAGAGACCAATATCTGAGAGGTTTTTTACCTGTTTTTCCAAGTGAGAAATATATGTTTTAATCCCGCCCGGGGCTTTTCCTAGAAGGCTCATTAGTTCATCATGGGAAAGGTCAAATTCCTGTCCATTATTTTTACTTTTCATCAAACTCATTTGGATTACCCCTAATAAAATTTTTTAAAGTTACGCCAATGTTTGTTGATGCTCAAAAATATACTTCTACTTGTTTCATCAAATATATCAGATTATCTTTCAATCATATTAGTGTCATGTCAATAGTTAAGGTTCGGGTATAACCGTTTAAGTTTGATTCTGGCATCATCTATTGTGAACTGCCAATCTATATTATCATTTTTTCCATTACGATCTTTTTGCCAAGCTTCAACTTCGCTTTTCATTGTTTCTATTTTATCAATTCTTCGGTTCAAACACTGACCAAACAAAACATTTAATTCAATTTCCGCTACACTTAACCAACTGCCATGTTTTGGAGTATACATAAATTCAAAACTGTCAAGAAGCCTTTTTGCTTCCACTGGTTTGAAGGTCTCATAAAAGGCGCCAAGAGTATGAGTGCTAAAATTATCCATTACAATCGTTATTCGTTCAGCATTCTAATAATGCTCATCCGAAATAGCCTTCATAAATATCGCCCAGTCAATTTTGCTTTTCCATGGCTTTAATTCGTTTTTTTACCTGTCTTACTTTTTCGTGAGAAATGTCCTTAATGTATTGTAATCTTACTAATTGGTTCACATTTAAAAGTTCAAAATATTGCGTTTTGCTTTGGGATCGATACTGAAAAATTATCCTTTGTCCCTGTCAAATTACGTGTGGATTATTCTACGTCTAGTTTAGGATTACTGGGCACTGTGAATAGGCTTACCCTTAGTTTAGGGTTTTAATGTTTTAAATATAATCAAGGCCGTCATTCAAGGTCTTTATTCTGTTAAATCCCACCTAAAGATTCAACAGAATTTCCGTAATTTTATTCATGGAATTGTCCAGAGAATCCATGCAGGATCTTATAAACAGATCTACCAAAGAAGCTCCAAACATCGAACATCTGATTGCAATTGCTCAAGCATTAATAACAGAAAAAGTCGATCGAAAGACTATCCACGCCTTCCTCGATATCGGTCATCTCCCCCTCGTTAATTCTTCTGTTGTTAGGCATAATCGCGTTGAGGACTGGCTGGGTCTGCTCATAGAATTAGTTACAAAATCAAAATATTCTTTCGGTCATTTACTTTATAATCGGACAAGACGATATAAAGAGAAAGTTCTTTTCAAAGAATTTCAAAATACACAACTAATTGTGCATACCTATGAGGAAGTGTGGAATGAAGTATTAAAAATTGCACGAGCGCTGACTTGTGTAGAAAATTCTAATGAAAAACCAATCAGGGTTGGCGTTTTAACACCAAATTCTTTACATGGCGCTCTGATTGACCTGGCATGCCTTTCATTTCATTTTACAATTGTTCCTGTTCCAGCCAATGCATCAGACACTGATATTGAATTCATCATTAAGCATAGTGGAATAACTCATATTTTTTTAGGTGGAGAAAAACAAACTCATTGGCATAATTTATTACAATCCAGAATAACAGGTTTAACCGTAATCCATTTTGAATCCAGTGACTGGAATTCTTTTCTTTCCAGTTGTTCTAAAGTTGATCCACTGCTCGTCTTAAAACGAATCAATCGAGTTGATTTAAATGAAATTGCAACTATTATGTATACATCCGGGACCACTGGGGAACCAAAAGGCATTACATTTTCACAGAAAAATTTTATCGTAAAACGCTTTGCCCGTGCCCTGGCTTTACCCGAAATAGGCCCGAATGATTCTTTTTTATGTTACCTCCCACTCTATCATACATTTGGAAGATATTTTGAATTACAGGAGATCGGAAGAGCGTCGTGTAGGGAAAGAGTGTAGATCTCGGTGGTCGCCGTATCATTAAAAAAAAAAAGATATAACAACATTTCTTTCCCCCTTTTCATACTACCTTCTTCTTCTCTAC
>CAJVYU010000124.1 GCA_913009735.1 uncultured Fidelibacterota bacterium | reverse complement strand
CCTCTTTCCCTACACGACACTCTTCCCATGTCCTACGTTCCTTCGGCGGGCAAGCGCTCTACCAGCTTTTCCATAAGAATTCCCCCCGCGATAGCTACATTCAGTGATTCACCGCACCCAACTTTTGGAATAGAAATAATATGATCGAGTAACCTTTTGGTGTTTTTAGAGAGACCATGTGCTTCATTACCCAATACGAGAACCCAGGGTGGTGTAATTTCACAATCGTCCACAGTGTTGCCATTTTGATCAGCGCCAATAATTGTGTGTGATTCCCTAAAAGTATCCAGGGACAGGTTTGAAATGGACTTTAAATAAAAATGTGCCCCCATTCCACTCCGCACCACTTTTGGATTGTAGATATCAACGCACTGTTTAGATAAAATTATATTTTGGATTCCAAACCAAACGGAGGTACGAAGCAACGTACCCATATTCCCCGGGTCTGAAATATTGTCCAAATAAATATAATTTTCATCATTATCTGCAATTGAGTATTCCGGAATTGAACACACAGCAAGAATTCCTGATGGCGTGTCGGTTGTTGTTATGGAAGTCATTTCCTTATCACTAATTTGTTGGCAAGTGGGTAAATGTGAAGAAATTTTTTCAACCATTTCTTTATTTACTTGAGAAAACTCGTCTGTGTAAAAAGTGAATAGAAATTGTTCACCAGCCTTTAGTGCTTCCTGAACAAGCCGTTTCCCCTCAATAATAAATTGACCGTTTTTATTACGCCCCTTTCTGCGATGAAGGAATTGGATATGTTTTTTTTCAGCTTTTGTCATCATAATTTTGAGAACAAACAGTTTGATTGCCCCTATGAACCCCGGTAATTTCAACTTCAATTTTAATTAGAACAATCAATATGTCTAAAGGCGTTACCCCACAAAGTCAAAATTTTTCCGCTTGGTACACCGATGTGGTGATTAAAGCCGAGATGGCGGACTATGGTCCCGTAAAAGGAACCATGGTTATCCGTCCCTATGGTTTTGCACTGTGGGATAATATTAAAGAAGCGTTTGATCGCATGATTAAAGAAACAGGCCACGTCAATGCCTATTTCCCTTTGTTTATACCTAAATCATTTTTTGCCCGGGAAGCAGAACATATAGAAGGGTTTGCAAAAGAATGCGCTGTCGTAACACACACACGATTAAAAATGGACAGTGACAAAGGACTTATTGTTGATCCTGAATCAAAATTGGAAGAAGAAGTGATCGTACGACCTACATCCGAAACGGTGATTTGGTCTATGTATAAAAAATGGATTCAATCTTATCGGGATTTACCGTTATTGATCAATCAATGGGCCAATGTTGTCCGCATGGAAATGCGCACTCGATTATTTTTACGAACAACGGAATTCCTTTGGCAGGAGGGTCACACGGCCCACGCCACAGCCGAAGAAGCGCAGGAGGAAACGTTAACCATTTTGGAACTTTACCGTCAATTGTTAGAGGACTATTTGGCCATTCCGGTTTTTACAGGTCTGAAGACCGAAGTAGAAAAATTTGCCGGCGCAGAATCAACGTATTGCATTGAAGCAATGATGGGGGATAAACGAGCTCTCCAAGCCGGAACATCGCACAACCTCGGGCAGAATTTTGCTAAAGCATTCGGTGTGACGTTCCAGACTCAAGATAATCGGGAAGACTACGTTTATGCCACAAGCTGGGGTATCAGCACGCGGCTGGTGGGTGCGGTTATTATGGCTCATGGTGATGATAAGGGCCTGCGGCTTCCTCCCAGAATCGCCCCACATCAAGTGGTCATTGTTCCCATTGCCCGGAATGAGGAGCATGAAAAATTGATCAGAGACTTTATTGAACCACTTGTTTTTGGGCTCAAGGAAAAGAGCATTAGAATTCACGAAGACTGGACAGATAATTCTCCCGGTTTCAAATTTAATGAGTGGGAGATGAAAGGCGTTCCTTTAAGAATGGAAGTGGGTCCGAGGGATATTGAAAAAGATCAAGTGGTTGTGGTCCGACGGGATACAGGTGAGAAAATATTCCTGAATAAAAATGATCTAATCAGCCGCATTCCGAATTTATTGGATGAAATTCAATCAGGACTGTTTGAACAGGCTAAAGCGTTTCGAGATGAAAACACTTTCAATGTTTCCAATTACAATGAATTCAAATCAATTATAAAGAAGGGTGGTTTTGTCCGGTGCGGTTGGGATGGAGATCCTGAAACGGAAGCAGCCGTTAAAGAAGAAACGAAAGCCACTATTCGTTGTATTCCTTTTGATGAAAATATTGATGATCTACATTGTATATATTCCGGCGAGCCAGCCAGGCATGAGGTGATCTACGCAAAGGCGTATTGATCAACAACGATCATCATGATCGTTGAAACACCCGCTATTGTACTAAAACGTTTTCCGTATTCTGACAGCAGTGTCATTGCACATTGTTTCACAAGGGAATTTGGAAAAATCAGTATAATGGTAAGAGGCGCCCAGCGTAAAAAAGATCCATTAAGTTCTTATTTTCAGCCGGCGAATTATCTGGAAATTCTTTTTTATTATAAGGAAAACCGCAACATGCAAACATTATCAAAAGTGAGTTTTTTGGATAATTGGATTCATTTTCAGGATGATTTAAAAAAAATTACATATGCGCTTTCCACCATTGAATTAACCGATAAAACAATTACAGATCACGACCCCCATGAAGAACTTTTTGAAGTGCTCGTTGCCACGTTATCATATTTTCATAATGAAGAAGAACATTTCAATTTATGTTTTTGGTATTATGAACTAAAATTATTGAGCCTGCTGGGTTTTCAACCCCACTTGCCGGAAAGGGAGTTTCCGGGTATGGTTCTCCCAAATCCAAATGCCGGTCCTAACAGCCGTCAAATTTTGGAGTTTTTACTTCATGCAAATATTCATGATAGCACATTCAAATCGGATTTGGCCCTGCAGAAGGTTACTGCAAAAGACAGGCGAATTGTAGGCAGTTATATCCTATCCAGTTTAGAGTATCATTTTGAAACATGTCGAGATCTTAAATCTTTAAAAGTGCTAAAACAGATATTATCATAAAATGGGTAGTGAAATAATTAAAGGAGTTCTGTCAGACTCGGATGGAAAACCATTTATACTCAGCAATGACGGAACGAAATATTTCAAAAACAGAATTATCTGGAGCGGGTATTTATCCCATTGGCTGAATAAAAATGTTTACGCCAGAACACTTCCGCAAACCGATTATGAAACCGGTAATCCTATTATTGTCATATGGCCGGACGTTCAAAAAGCCACAGAACCCATTGTGGAATTTTATTATAATGAACGCTTAATAAAATATCCGGTATCATTTTTTGGTCACAACGCTATTAGTATTAATGGCGATATTTACAATTTCTCTCATTTAATCAATGAAAATGAAATTATGACACCGGAAGAATATTTTTATCGACCGGCATTGGGGGAATTCGCTCCCTCGCCAAATAATGGAAAATTTGAGATTCTGGAAGATGGACGAGTCTATTATGATAAATTCGGGCGTAATTTTATGCGAACAATCCATGTATTACGGATAAAAGGGATGGACACTGAAAAGTTGAGCTCCATTTATAACCATGAATTAGACGTTATTCACAATACTCCGGTGAATCCGAAAAAACCGGAGGAATATAAAGAGTTTAGTTTTTTCAATCGTAGTTGTTCTACCATTATTCGCGATGGTTTCATAAAATATGGATTTAAAGATATAAAAGGAATTTTGCCAAGAGATCTCTTTGTGAATGTTATATATAATTTGAATAAGAAAAAAAATGTAGCGAATATCGAACTGGAACTTTATACCATGCCGCAATTAAAAGTGCCGGAGGCACCTGAATCGGTTTTAACACCTATAATGAATTTGAAAAATAGAAAACGATACAAAGCACTAGAAAAAATAGGTTTCGCGTGAGATACCAGTTTCAATCCGAACACGGTAATGTGTCTTTTAAACCGAAGATATTTACCGAGGCGATTAAAGTGCTTATATGGATCAATATCGGCCTGTTTATTCTAAAGGAATTATCAGCAAGCCAAGTTGATTTAGCGCTTTTATTTGGACTTTCACCCAATACAGTTTGGCCAATGATTTGGCAGCCGGTGACGTATTTGTTTATCCATGGGGGTATTTTTCATATTTTGATTAATATGTTCGTTTTATGGATGTTTGGTTCAGAAATTGAATCCATTTGGGGAAGAGCAGAATTTTTACGATATTATTTTTTAACGGGGATTGGTTCAGGATTGGTTTGGCTTTTATTTAATTTTAGTCAACCAACTTCAGTGCTCATTGGCGCAAGCGGGGCGATATACGGAATCTTGTTAGCTTATGGGATGATGTTTCCCAACCGAACAGTTTATCTCTATTTTTTGATTCCAATAAAAGTAAAATGGTTTGTGATTGTTCTGGGTGTTATTGCTTTTATATCTTCATTTAATAGCTATTCAAATATCAGCCACTTAACCCATTTATCCGGGATGGTCATTGGTTTTGTATATTTGCGGTATTACAGGCGCTGGAAAGATATGAAATTTACTATCCATAAACAGTTTGAAGAATTTCGAATTTCACGCAAAACACGTAAAAACCAACAAAAAATGAAAATGCAGCAGAAAGTTGATCAATTATTAGATAAAATTAACGAAGTGGGCTATGAAAATTTGACAGAAGAAGAAAAAGATTTATTGTATAAAGCCAGCCAAGATTTTTCCCGGGGAAAAGAAAAAGATTAATTCTGTATCGGTTGGTTGGATTTCTACCTACTCGGCGGGTCAGCGGAGTAGGTAGGTAAAAATTCTCCCCGAATTCGACATTGGCCAATGTCGTATACAGGGAGATACAAAGCCGGATTAATAACGGATATCTGAACAAAAAATAAACATTGGAAGCTATGGCTATTTCCAAACATTATTATTCAATATTATTGCATAAATGAAACAAGAACTTCCCAAAGATTTTTTCTCGCTCCATTTTTTCCGTAATCCTAATCTAAATCTAAAGTCTTATCCCACTGTTACCACATTTTGTCTATTATGCAAACAATCTATTCTTTTTTCATCATCGTATCTGCTTCTTTTACGGCAAGAATTCCCAGTATCAAAAATATTGCTTTATACACTTTTTCATGAATATTGATTAAAGGCGCCAGCCATGTAAAACCGTAAATAATTCCCAAAGCAGCAATGGGTATGATTAAAAACAATGCACTGTTATAAATCCAAATTACACGGCCGAAACGTTTGTTTTTTGTTGGCCAAATCAATGACATGGCCAACCAGAAATAGCCATTAAAAGGTACTTCAATTTTTACTCTTGGAAATGAATTGGTTATCGATTCCAGAAAAAACTCATCAATGCCCGGGGCAGAAACAATATCGTTACCGGGCAAAATTAAGGTATCAAAGGCAGGGAGAATAAATTCCCTAACGACAAAGGATTGTACGGGACGGATAAATAAAATATAAACCAGTCCAACAGCCGTCAGGCTGATGAAAACCCGGCGCCGGAAAAAATATAGGTCTGTTCGTTTATTGTCGTCCATAAAAACCATAACGTTAATACGATTGGATAGAAAAACACATAAGAACTGTAATGATGTATAGGTTCCCAATAATCCGGGAAATACAAACTGGAAAGGGTAAAAAAAGCAATACGAAGCACATTGGCTGTAAATAACAAACCGAATCCGCCAAATAGAAAAAAGAATCTTGTTTTCATACGACCGGGGTATGCAATGATAAAACCGGCAAAAAGGCCCAATAAATCCATCCCATTGCATCCGTTTTGGATTTCAACACCCCGGTTGCCAACACAAGCAATAACGCGACCGGTTGTTTCAATGTCCCATCCTAAAAAGGATAATAGATTTGCCGCAAAACTAACACCGGTAATACTCAACCAACTATCAAACCGTCCATCCGGCAGAACCACCAAGTCATAAAGCAATTGCCAGGCAGCGTACACGCCTCCAGCTTTTAGAAGGAAAAGGGTCAGGGGGGAGAGTTTATTTCTTATTTTAATCATTCAGTGTTTATATTAATGAAACAAGAACTTCCGCAAAAATTCTTTTTTCCGCTCTTTTTTCCATAATCTTAATCCTTATTCCTGTTCAGCAATTTTTTCAAAGCCATAGCCCCACCCGCCGCGGCCAATATGCCAAGACCACCAATAGGAGCTTGGTTAGGCGAGTTGGGGAAAGCAGGCTGTGCTGTGATGATTGTGATTAGCGGTAGTGTCAGAGCTATAATTTGTACTACTGTCGTTTTCATTATTTTCTTTCCTTTATTTAATAAAGGTTATCTTCTGGTTGAATGTTTTATTCCCGGCCTTCAACTGAACAATGTACAATCCTGATGATAGATTCTTTGGATTCCATTGGAGACTGTGCCTACCGGCTGGGAGAACTTCATTGACCAATGTTTCCACTCGTTTCCCTTGGAGATCAAAAACCTGTAGAAGCGACGCGTGTGTCACCGCTACGTCAAATTTAATTGTCGTACTGGGATTAAATGGATTCGGATACGCCGGATACAAAACAAATTCTTTCGGCAGATTTGTTGGTTCATTTTCTGATGATAATGCACCGTAGGATACGGTCAGTGTAAAATGACTTTCTCCCGCTTGCGGATAAATGTTCACGCCTCCTGATCCATGCGCAGGAAAACTACCTTTTTCTTCCGTGGTGAAGGTGAGTTCGTTTTCTTCATCCAAATTAGTAGTTGTTCCTGTAATATTATCCGTCAAGGTCATAGTAATATGATCCGGAAGACTGCTTAAATCCCAGCTCATGGTTACTTCATTCTCTTCGGTGATAAAATTATAGTTTTCATCCAATGACAGATACATAATATCCAGTGGAATCGAGAGGGTACCATCATAGACATAGGGCAGGTTATTAATAGCCAAGCCGTCACCTTCCGTAAAACTTAAACCAACCACTCGTTCACTTGCCGACATGGGTAATAATTTATAAGCATCGGCGTTGTCTATTCCTTCTTCACCATCAGTCATAAAGGATACGAAAGTTTGATCATTATAATTACCGGATGTAATGGTAAAACTCATACTGCCGATACTGTCTTCCAGGGTTTTATAGAAAGAGCCTGCGGTGGAAGACTTATCAGCTATTTCTATAGTCACCGATCCTGTTCCTCCACTGGCTTGCACCCAGAAACCTTGATATGGTGCGATAAGACCACTACTTAAATCACCCGTATTTCCATTCCAGGTTCTGTAATCAGCACCGCCTGAATTAGCATTATCCCATACATAGGCGGTTGAAGATACATTGGTTTGTGTAACCAGGTCCCAATCAATCGTTTGCGCATAGGGATTACCTGCCAATCCCCAATTACCGGTTGTAATACTGCCCACTGATGCACTGCTATTGTTTGCAGTTCCCGTTACACTTAAGTTTACTGGTAAATCACTCGTTCCATCGTTATCCGTATCGGCAAAGACATAAACCAGAAAACCTTCCCCGGCGGTTAATGACGCTGTAGATAAATTGGATAATGCTGTCCAGCTCTGACCGGAAACATCAAAGGTCCAGACATTAGCATCACCGCTTGTCACATCACCGCCGATCATGCCTTGGATCCAGAGTTCCGAAAGTAAATCGCTATAAATCTGCCCGGAGACCGGACTGCTCATCATGCGGAAGCCGGAGGTACCGGAGATAATTACCTGTGGAATAATAGAAATAGTATTACTTTCTACAATAAAAATTTCACCCCATCCGCTTGTTCCGTTTCCATCTGTCCCAATGATAAAATCACGGTATTGATCTCCATCCAATAAAGTTGTACTGATATTTGCAGATGGTCGGAACACAAAAGCGTTGTTTAGTATTCCGGTAACCATATCACTGGAGGAAGAAAAATTGGAAGATGCATCAAAATCTCCACCACTGCTTGTGTATTCATAATAACGGATGCTGTCTCCGTAAGAATAATATATTTCCCCGGCGCCATCATTGTCGTAATCAGAAGCACCCAGCCCATAAATATCCGCACCGACTGATAATAAAACAGCATCTGTTTTATCTCTGCCATAAGCGCTGGAGTCTGGAACCCATTCATAAACCAATATACCATCATCAACATTGTTTGAAATAATTATTTCAGCACTACCGGAATTATCGAGATTATATGTAATCACCCGGCCAATTGTATTGATGCCGGTATCATTTTTATTATTGACCATTGTTTTGGTTGGGTCAGCCAATGTGGAAAAATCCAGAATACTTAATGCACCCTGTTGTTCACATATTGCCACATCATCATCATTTCCATCATTATCCAAATCTGTAGGCGGCGACATATCCATAATACCGTCTCCAATATCATCTTCTGTACCTGTTAATATTATTTTAGCCCAGGAATCATTGCCACTTGCTTCCCATACTTCTAAGCTTGTCGAGTTCCCGGCATTGCCTACGTACATTCCACCATAGCTGTCGTTATCATCATCTCCCGTAACCATGGCTCTGACCCGGGCGATTGCTTTGAAATATCCACCATCAGGAGATCGGAATAGCACACGTT
>CAJVYU010000123.1 GCA_913009735.1 uncultured Fidelibacterota bacterium | reverse complement strand
TCTTCCGATCTAAGAAATATTCAAAAACCCGGCAGCGGCTTTTATATCATACCAACAGCTGCTCTTGTAAATGATATTTGGGGTAACCCGGTTGCTGACAGCACCTATGTTTATTGGTCACTTGCTCCCGTACCGCCGGATTCAACAATAAATGCTGCTGTGGAAGGAGTAAGTTATACAGGTAATGAAAGTTCAAATGGTCAATCGTATTCTGGAATTGCTAACACGACATTAATCTATTCTTCATACGATATCAGCGAAAGTGTCTTCGCTAGAGCATTAACTTTTGGGGTAAATGGCGATTCTGTTTACACTCGTATTAATGAAAATGAAGGTGAAGCGTATTTACCCTATGTACCGCTTGACAACCCCTCCGACGGATTAGTGTTGAGCACACCGATAACATACGTTGATTTTACTTTCACAACATCTCCAGTACAAATCAGTATAACAGGGACATTGCGAGACTACTATAGCACTCCGGTAGTTAACGCGCCAGTCATGTTGCTTGCTCAGGGGGCAGCGAACATTTACTGGCCGGCTGCCGGTTTCTCAAACAATACCGGAATTACTGATATTAATGGACAGGTGGCATGGATTGTTGAATATGATATAGGAGTTTGTGCCTGGATCGTTGGCACATCAGACCCGGCACAATACGAAGAATTTACATCCAGTATCACTGCAACATTATTGATCGCACAATCAATTACCAGTAATCCCATAGATATTTTATTAGTCAGAACTGCTGAAGGACCCTAAATAATGGCTGAATTCAATCCGCAATTTTCGAAAATAGGTGAAATACTTGTCCATTTGGGCAAGATTAATGATTCTCAATTAAACACTGCTCTTGCCAACCAACAGAAATCAGGGGAGAAACTTGGATCTGTATTGATACATAACAATATGATTACTGAAGATGATTTGGTGACTGTCTATGCAATGCAATTGGGATATCAACAAGTAGATGAAGATCAATTATTTAAAGCCGACCATAAGATTACCAAGTTGATCCCGGAAGATTTTGCCCGGGAACATAAGGTTCTGGCATTGGCGAAATCGGATTCGACGATTCAGGTCGCTATGGAAGATCCCGAAGATTTGGTGACCATTGATAACCTTAAGAGATTAACGAGTTTAACTCCGGATGTATTAGTTGCCGGTTCATCTGCTTTGGAAAGAGCAATGAATGAAATTTACGGAAAAATTCGGCAGTCCGGTGAAGTTGAAGAAGTTTTTGAAGGTATTAAAGTCATTTCCGGAGATGAAGACGATGCTGAAGAAGTGGATTTATCACCAGATAAGGTTTCTGCAGAAGATGCTCCCATTGTTAGACTGGTAAACCTGATATTACAGGAAGCGATTAAAGAGCGGGCAACGGATATTCATCTCGAGCCTCAGCAGGACAAAGTCGTTGTACGAATACGGATAGACGGAGTTCTGCAAACGATTATGACGCCACCGTCCACATCATTGAGCGGGCTTGTCACCAGGATTAAAATTCTTTCAAAATTAAACATCGCTGAACGCCGTTTACCCCAAGACGGACGTTTTACTATAAAAGCCACCAACCGGGAAATTGACGTTCGTGTTTCAATATTACCGACAATCTATGGTGAAAAAGTTGTGTTGCGTTTATTGGATAAATCAGGTTTTGCGTATAACCTGAAAAGCTTGGGGTTTGAACAGGATATGTATGCCATTTTCAGACGGGTTATCGCCCAACCATACGGAATGGTGGTTGTATCCGGACCTACCGGAAGCGGTAAATCAACATCCTTATATGCTTCATTAAAGGAAATCAAAAGTGAAGGAACAAATATTACCACGGTTGAAGATCCGGTTGAATACCATTTAGAGGGTATTAATCAAGTTCAAGCTCACGAAGAAATCGGGCTATCTTTTAGTGCATCGCTTCGTTCTATTTTGCGTCAGGATCCTGATATATTGCTCATTGGTGAAATTCGCGATGAAGAAACAGCGGATATTGCCGTTAAGTTCTCACTGACGGGGCACTTAGTGTTCACCACCGTTCACGCTAATGACGCAGCTTCAACTGTCACTCGTTTACTGGACATCGGAATAAAGCCGTTTTTAGTTGGGTCGTGTTTGAATCTTGTCATGGCACAGCGCCTGGTAAGAACGATATGCAAAAATTGTAAAGAATCCTATATGCCAACAGACGAGGAACTGGATTTGATCGGATTGGAAAAATCCAAATTAAACGGGAATGAATTATTTCGCGGTAGAGGATGCAGCCATTGTCGCAATACAGGTTATCATGGCCGGATAGGTATATTCGAATTGATTCTCATGTCCCGTGAGATACGCGGACTGGTTTTTGAAAATGCCAATGAAGATATAATCAGGCAAAAAGCTGTTGACGACGGTATGTGTACATTACGTGAGAGCGGAATCCGAAAAGTACTTGCCGGAATAACGACCATTGCCGAAGTAGCTCGTTCAACTGTTGAGGATTTTTAGTGCCTGTTTTTTCCTATTTATTAAAAGATGAAACCGGTTCCCGCCGTGAAGGGGAAATCCGGGCTGACAACCTTAACTCAGCTATGCAGAAACTGGCTGTAAATAATCAAATCATCGTCAGTTTAGAGGAACTGGACACCAGCTGGGATTTTATAGGCCCTTTTATCGATGAAATTAATTTATCGATAGAACGGTTTAAAAGCCGGATTCCCTTAAGCAATCTGGTCTTTTTTACACGTCAATTAGCCACCATGTATTCAGCAGGGTTAACATTGGAAAGGTCTATCCAGGGATTGGCTTCTGAAGAAAAACACCCACGATTTAAGAAAGTTTTATTAAAGGTAGCGGAAAATATTCGTAAAGGACTTTCATTGTCAGAATCTATGCAGAAGCATCCCGGGGTTTTTAATAACCTTTATATTGCGTTGACCAAAGCCGGGGAAGTTAGTGGAAATTTAAATGAAATTATGGACCAGTTAGCTACATACCTTGAAAATCTCGACGATATACGACGAAAAGTTCGTTCAGCCATGACGTACCCGATTTTTATGGTCATTTTCCTTGGATTTATGATGTTAGCCATGTTTATGTATATCATACCCATGTTTTCAGATGTGTACGCTCAACTCGGTGCGGGTTTACCAGCTGCAACTCAAAAACTGGTCGGTATAAGTGAGTGGGTCAGTATTCATATTTCCACCATATTTTTTTCATCATTTTTTGTAATGTTGGCGCTATGGCTAGTGTCAAAAACGCAAAAAGGTGGATATGTAATTGATAGCATGAAATTGAAAGCCCCCATATTCGGATCATTAGTTGAGCAATCTATCTTAAACAAATTCGCCAAAACAGCCGGAATCCTGATTGGCTCCGGTGTACCGGTTTTAGAGTCGATGAAACTCTTGCGAAAAATTGTTGCAAATCGGGTTTTTGAACGTGCTATTTCTAATGCAGCTGATTATATAAGAGACGGTTTTAATATTAGTACAGCATTACGAAGAACAGAAGTGTTTCCGTCTATTTTATTGCAGTTGGCATCCACCGGGGAAGAAACCGGAGAATTGGATTCATTGCTGGATAATGCAGCTGATTATTATTATAAGCAAGTTAATGCACTCGTTGAACGGATGACAACATTGATTGAGCCGTTGTTGATTCTATTGGTCGGAGTGGTCATCGCAGTCATGGTTGTCGTAACATATTTACCCGTATTTTATCTCGGGGCAGCATTGCAGTCCGGGTTGTAAATGGATTGGATTACCACAACAAGTTACTTCGTCCTCGGGGCCATATGCGGCAGTTTCATCAATGTAATTATATACAGACTCCCAAGAGGAGAATCAATAATGAGTCCCCGGTCACATTGCCCTCATTGCATGACGATTATTCCATTCTATAGAAATATTCCTATTATTTCATTTTTGCTGCAAAAAGGGAAATGTGCTTCATGTGGAAAGGAAATTTCAATTCAATATCCTATCGTTGAAATATTAACGGGTTTTGTGTGGGTAATAAGTTTTGCATATTTTACGCCGCTTTATGGTGCAATGGTGGCTTTGTTTTCATCCATCCTGATTGCCCTGGCATGGATAGATATACAGATCATGATGATTCCTTTATCTTTGATTGTTTCCGGTTTAATACTGATCATTATTGGAATAATGGTTGGGATATTTAACTGGCAAACTGTATTTTGGGGCGGACTGACAGGTGTATTGTTTCCTTTGGCCATGATGGGTCTAACATATTTATTTACCAAACGACAAGGGATGGGCTGGGGCGATGTTCAGCTTGGTTTTATTCTTGGCGCCTGGTTAGGACCGTTGCGAATGATGCTTACCCTTTTTATAGCTGCTGCATTGGGCTTACTGGTTTGGACTGGTATTTCTCTGTTCAAAGGTTTTGATAGAGACAGGCCACTACCGTTTGCACCCTATTTAGCGATCGGGGCTGTCGCAATGATATTTTTAGGATCTTATGTTGGATTAATTTTTGACAAATTTTTATTACTATGAATAAACGGGAAGAGTATATGAAACGAATAGGCATTCGAATATTATTGACGCTGACAACATTCACGGCAGGATTTGCTTTTGCTGCTGAAAGTAATAATACTATTCAGGGATTTTCACTGAATTCTGATATGCAAGGTGATCATGTTTTACAATTCAACATACCGGATTATGAATTGGAAGATGTAAATATCAATGGTCAGGTATTTAAACGACCCAAAATAGATGGTGCAGGCAATACATCCATTATCGGGGAACCTGAATTACCGGTTTTGACAACATTCTATGCCATTGACCCGGGCAAGACCTATGAAGCACAAGTAAATATTATTTCTTCTGAAACTTTTCAGAATATGGACATACTCCCTATGCAGACATGGGATCATGTCAATACAGATGAAGCAGTGAGTTTTACACGGGATATTAACATATACACGCAAATGGAAAATTATCCTGCAAATTTGGCAATCGTTTCTGAATCGTTTACGTTTCGGGATTTGGAAATCGTATCCGTCTCATTGACTCCTTTTCAATACAAACCACTAACGCAAGAACTGGAAGTTATTACTTCAGCTGAAATAGAATTGGTTGAGACCGGTTCAAGAGCCGATGATAGTTTCAGGCCTTTGAAAATGTCCAGGGTTTTTGAACAATTGTATAAATCGGTTGTGGTGAATTATGATTGGATTCCGAGAGCCACTGAATATCAAAAACCATCTATTTTATACATATTGCCGAGCAACTCAACGAACCTGATGTCGACCTTAAACCAATTATTAACTTGGCGGCATAAATCGGGATATATTGTCAATACTGTGTCAACAAACACCACCGGTACTTCAAATACGAGTATAAAAAACTATATACAAAATGCATACGAAACCTGGGATAATCCACCGGAATTTGTTGCGTTAGTGGGTGACGCATCCGGTTCATATTCTATTGCGACCTATTTTGATAATTGGAGTGGTTATAATGGCGAGGGGGACCATCCGTATTCCCAGTTGGAAGGAAATGATTTATTTCCTGAAGTGCTGATTGGCCGAATATCATTCAGTTCCACAACTGAATTGGCAACAATTGTCAATAAAACAATCCAATACGAAACCAATCCCTATATGGGTGAAAACTGGTTTACCAGGGCATGCATGGTAGGAGATCCGAGTATTTCAGGGATATCATGTGTGATTACGAACGAAGTGGCCCGTCAATATTTAGAAGTCAATGGCAATTATGATGATGTGCGTACAGTTTATAGTGGTTCATTTCCAACCCAAATGGTAAACAATTTAAACGATGGGTTAACATTTTTTAATTATCGAGGCTACTATGGCGTCAGTGGATTTAATTCCGGTCATATCAGCGGGTTGAATAATGGTTTTAAATTAAGTATTGCCACTGTGATCACATGTGGAACAGGCTCATTTGCTTCCGGTACATCCTTAAGCGAAACATTTATACGTGCCGGTACACCGTCACAACCTAAAGGAGCCGTCGCTTCAATCGGTACTGCGACCCTGGGTACACACACGATGTTCAATAATGCGGTTGATTTAGGATTTTACTACGGAGCACTCGTGGAAGGATTGGAAACACCGTCAGCAGCTTTGGCCAGGGGAAAACTCCATTTATTTCAGACATATCCCACTAATCCGGGCAATTTCGTCAGTACATTTACTCATTGGAATAATTTGATGGGTGATCCCGCCTTGCGAATGTGGACAGCTGTTCCGCAATACTTTAGTGCTACGTATTCCAACAGTATTACCAGGGGAACAAACTTCTTTAATATTCATGTCTCTGACAGCGATGGGAATGGTTTTAAGGATGCGTATGTAACCATTTTAAAAGGATCAAATGAAATATTTGAATCCGGTTTCACAGATGCTGAAGGGAATATTACATTACCAATTACTGCATTTACAGCAGGCAATATGTATGTAACCGTCACTGCAAGAAATTATATTCCGCACCAGGGAATTGTGACGATTTCTGATCCCGAAAATAATTTGAACATACTTGCCGATCAGGCTGTGGTTGATGATGATGGAACCGCACCTTCAAATGGAAATGGAGATGGATTAATTAACAGCAGTGAAACCATCGAGTTGACTGTGCCCATCCGCAACTATGGAACAGCCAATGCCAGTAACGTTACAGGTGTATTATCTGCTAATAGTGAAAACGTAACGGTGGTTTCAAATTCTGTTAATTATGGAGATTTGGATTCCAATGAAACATTAACGCCGAATGAAACATACGTTATTGAGATTGACAATAATATAATGGAAGGTGAAACGATCGATTTCCTTCTTGAATTAAGTGACAATGCCGGTAATATGTATGAAGGCCGGCTGGTATTTAATACTGTTGGATCATTTTTGAATATTGTTAGCGTCAATGTGATTGATGGAGGAGACGGTGTATTGGACCCGGGAGAAACGGCTGATTTGCAGTTTACACTGTCAAATTCCGGATCCGTAAATGCCACCGGTATTTCGGCAACTCTTAATACCAATACGCCTTCTTTAGAGATCGTGGATGAAAACAGTACCTGGGGAACTATTTCAGCCGGGCAAATGTCCAACAGCACGGACCATTTCACTGTGATGGCAGATGAAGGATTCCTCCCGGGAACGATTGTTCATTTATTTTTAACAATCTCCGGCAGTAATGGCTTTTCAGTGACCAAATCGTTTACGCTGCAAATAGGGACAATCAGTGTGGCAGACCCCTTGGGTCCGGATGCCTATGGGTATTACATCTATGACAGTGGAGATCAAATTTATTCAAATGCCCCTTTCTATAATTGGATCGAAATTGATGATCGGTTCGGTGGTGTTGGTTCACAACTGCCGATAATCGATTCCGGGAATAACGGCGACGATGTTCATACTGTTGAGCTGCCTTTTGCATTTAGAATGTATGGTCAGGCCTATGGACAGATTACTATTTGCTCAAACGGATGGATTGCCATGGGGAATACCAATATGCAATCTTTCAGGAATTATCCTATTCCCGGTCCGGGAGGCCCTTCACCGATGATCGCAGCATTCTGGGATGATTTGACGACTCAATCACTGGGACGTGTTTATTCATACCACGATACTGAAAACCATCAGTACATTATTCAATGGTCACGAATGCGGACGTACGATAATAATAGTCCGGAAAGTTTTCAAATAATCCTTCGTAATCCGGCTTTTTATTTTACACCTACAGGAGACGGTGAAATACTGATTCAGTACCTGACATTTAATAATACATCAAGTGGAAATTATGGATGGGGTCAGGTCCATGGTGCTTATAGTACCATTGGGATTGAAGATCAGACATCTACAAGAGGACTTCAGTATACGTTCGATAATCAATATCCCACGGCAGCTATGCCGTTGGCTGATGGAACGGCTATCCTGATCACCACCCGCGGTTCGGATATTCGCATGCGGGGTGATGTGGATCAGGATGGTGAACTGACCGTGTCGGATGTGTTGATCCTGGTGGATTATATTTTGACCCAGGAAACATCAAATCTCAATCCGTATCTCGCTGATATTAACCAGGATGAACTTATTAATATTCTGGATATGATTGGGATTGTACAGTTGATTATGGGTTATTAATTGTCAGGGATGTTCGTTTATGCTACTGACACCTATCATCATTTTGAGTATAGTTACATTCGTTCTATTGATCATAGGTCTGATCGAATATTGGCATCATCAGAAAAACCTGACTTCAATTCCGCTTCGAATTCACGTTAACGGTACACGAGGTAAATCCAGTGTGACCCGACTCATCGCAGCCGGGTTACGAGCCGGTGGATTACGAACCTACGCTAAAACAACCGGCACGGCACCACGAGTAATTGATGCGGATGGTAAAGATCGCATTATCCATCGTTTACGATCAGCTTCTATTGGTGAACAAGTCCGGTTAATGCGTTTTTTCGCCCGGGAAAAACCGGATGCTGTGGTCATGGAGTGTATGGCTGTTCATCCTCAATACCAGTGGATTTCCGAACAACAAATGGTCAAATCCCACATTGGTGTTATTACCAATGCGCGTCCCGATCACATGGAAAGATCGGAAGAGCGTCGTGTAGGGAAAGAGTGGAGATCTCGGTGGTCGCCGTACCATTAAAAAAAAAACAATAATAGATATAGATCGGAAGAACGTCGTGCACATAGCACAACTCCTCTATCTAGCATA
>CAJVYU010000122.1 GCA_913009735.1 uncultured Fidelibacterota bacterium | reverse complement strand
TTCTTTATATGGACCTCGTTTATCCAATGTGCCATTATGTACTTCTGTTATTTTCATTTCGGCTGCTCGAATGGCTGTTGCTTCAGAGTGGCGGCCGGAAATAAGAGCGATTTTGAGTCCGGCAGCGCGGGCGATGGCTGTCCCGGCGCCATCAATGACATTGAAGCGTTTAAATTCTTCGCCATCTGATCCTTTATACACAGAACCATCCGTCAGAACACCGTCCACGTCGGAAATGAGCATTTTTACTTTCGCACAAAGATTTGTCGTATCAGACATGAACAACCTCATGAATCCGTTTTAATGAAATCAACAAATCGTTTAATTGATCCAATGGCCATTGAGTAGCGGCATCGGATTTGGCAGCCTCGACATTATCATGGATTTCCATGAACAGACCATTTACTCCGGCAGCAACAGCTGCTTTAGCTAATGTGGGAATGTACTCCCTGGCTCCGCCGGTATTTCCGCCCCCTGATCCCGGCATCTGGGTACTGTGGGTAGCGTCAAAAATCACAGGATATCCCGTTTTCTGCATAATGGGAATTGAACGCATATCAGAAACCAGGCTTTCATAACCAAATGTGGTTCCCCGGTCAGTGAGTAAAATTTTGTTTCCACCTGATCTTTCGATTTTTTCCACAATACTGCCTATTTTCCACGGGGAAAGAAATTGCCCTTTTTTCACATTCACTATTTTACCTGTTTTGGCAGCGGCTACTACCAGATCCGTTTGACGGCACAAAAATGCCGGTATTTGAAGAATATCCACGACTTCGGCAGCTGAAACAGCCTGATAAGGATAATGTACATCCGTAAGAACCGGAACACCCACTGCATCTTTTACGTCTGATAAGATCTGCAACCCTTCTTCCATCCCCGGGCCGCGGTAGGAATCGCCGGATGTACGGTTGGCCTTGTCAAATGAACTTTTGAAAACAAACGGAAGCCCGATTTTAGAACAAATGTTGGCAATCGCTTCCGCCATAAAAAGTGAATGATCTCTGCTTTCAATAACACAAGGTCCGGCAATAATGGGCAACTCTTCTCCGCCAAAGGAGATGTTGCCTGTATGAATGATATTAGTCATGGTCGGATTTTAAATGATATTTCACTGCCGCGCCAACAAAATCCCTGAAGAGGGGGTGGGCTGCACTGACACGACTTTTCAATTCCGGATGAAATTGTCCCGCCACAAACCAAGGGTGATTCTCCAACTCAATCATTTCCACTAAATTCAATTCTGAATTCACTCCGGAAATAACCAGTCCATTTTTCTCCAGTCTCTGCCGGTAACGGTTATTCACTTCCCAGCGATGGCGATGCCGTTCGGATATACATTTTTTGTGATATGCTTTGTACGCTTTTGTCCCGGATTTGAGTTCGCAGTCATACGCCCCCAGGCGCATGGTTCCGCCCTTTCTCTTTATCGCCCGCTGGGATTCCATGAGATCAATGACAGGATATTTTGTACGTCGATTAAATTCTGTACTGTTGGCGCCATCCAGACCGCATACGTTCCTGGCAAAATCAATCACGGCACATTGTAACCCAAGGCATATTCCTAAAAACTGTATGTTGTTTTCCCGTGCATATTTGCTGGTAAGGATTTTTCCCTCCGATCCCCGGGTTCCAAATCCGCCTGGAATTAATATACCATCAATATTTTTAAATGCATTAGCGGCGTCAGAATCGTTATAAATTTTTTCTGTATTCACCCATTTCACGTTCACGCCGGCATCATTCTCAACACCGGAATGGACAAAAGCCTCCAGAATACTTTTATACGCATCAGGGAGTTCAGTATATTTCCCACACATAGCAATATTAATCTGATGATTGGGATTTTTGAAACGGTGAATAAACGTTTCCAGATACTCTATATTGGGTTTTGCGGACATTCCTATCCGATCTAAAATGATCTGTCCCATTTTTTGTTTATGAAGAATAAGAGGTACTTCATAAATACTGGGAACGTCAAGTCCTTCTATAACCTGATCTGGGGATACATTGCAAAACAACGCCAATTTATCCCGAACTGATTTTGTCAATTTTCTTTCTGTCCGGCAGAATATAAAGTCCGGTGTTAAACCAATTTCCCTGAGTTTCATCACAGAATGCTGGGTGGGTTTTGTTTTCAATTCTTCACTGGCTTTTATGTAAGGGACCAACGTTACGTGAACCAATACATGGTTATGATATCCCACTTCAAGTGATAATTGACGGATAGCCTCCAGAAATGGCAGACTTTCGATATCGCCTACCGTACCGCCCACTTCGCAGATAATTACATCAAATTTTCTTGGTCGGTTAACAGCCCGGATTCGGTTGATAATTTCATCCGTAATATGGGGAATAACCTGAATCGTAGCTCCTAAGTAATCGCCATTTCGCTCACGCTCTAAAACAGTACTGTAAATTTGTCCGGTGGTGGCGTTGTTGTTTTTGCTCATATTCACATCAATGAAGCGTTCGTAATGCCCCAAATCCAAATCGGTTTCCGAACCATCATCCAACACAAAAACTTCGCCGTGTTGATAAGGATTCATAGTGCCGGGGTCTACATTGAGATAAGGATCCAGTTTAATAATGGATACTTTGAGACCGGCACTTTTCAATAAATAGCCGATGGATGCGGCGGCAATACCTTTACCCAATCCGGATATGACTCCGCCTAATACAAATATATATTTTGTCTGTTTAGCCATATTTCTCCAAAAATGCTTTTAAATCTTCTTCTGTATCGATTCCTCTCCCTGTGTAATCAGTCAAAATCACATGAATAGGCAGTCCATTGTCCAGAGCCCGCAATTGCTCCAGCCTGTATGTTTTTTCATTTTCCGTTTGGGGCATTTTAGTGTATTTCATCAGCGCCTGTTTTCGGAATGCATAAAGTCCAATGTGTCTGTAATAGCCACCCATTTCATATTGCCGGGGTTCACGGCGAAATGCCATAGCGATGTTATTGTTATCAACGAGTACTTTTACGGTGTTTGGATCCAACTCATCCTTTGCGGAAAGATCAGTAGATGCCGCTGTGGCCATGTGTACATTGGGTTCTTCAAATTTCTTAATAAGGTTATCAATTAATTGAGGATCCATTCCCGGCTCATCGCCCTGAATGTTTACCACGACATCCGCATCCATTTCACTTACAACTTCGGCTACGCGATCCGTTCCCGAGAGATGATCGGAAAACGTCATTACAGTATTCACTTTGTAGGGTTTCAATGCTTCGGCTGTTTCCTCACTATCGATTGCTACGTATAACTCATCCAATTTGGCGGCCTTCTGTGCTCTTTCATACACATGAACAACCAGAGGCTTATCATGAATGGGGGCAAGTATTTTACGGGGAAATCGGATGGACTTAAGGCGGGCCGGGATAACGCCGACATTCACGAGGATAAATCCAATCTAGACAGGAGACACGTTTCCACCGGATAAAATAATTGATGCATCATATGGTTCCTCTTGTTCATTAATCGGCGAAAACTTGACGGGAAATTAACAAATTGGAGGTTTCATATTAGAAGGAAATTTATTTTCTGTTGATTCAATTACTAATTTTAACATTTAAACTGGTTTTTTCGTCCGTTTGATTAAATCATGCATGAGTATTGGCTGCTGCATCCAAGAATACTCATGAGTAATATTACTTGTGCTACACAATACTCATGAGTAATATTACCTACGGTAAATAATACTAATGAAAATTATTAAACGCTATATTCGGTCATTCATCAAGAATGATTTGAAAACCAGAATGGGTTTTATAGGCGGACCTCGTCAGGTGGGGAAAACCACCCTGGCATTGTCTTTGCTGGCCAATGGAAACGAAAAACACCCTGCCTACTTAAACTGGGATTTTTTACCAAATCGAAAATCGCTTCTACAGGGCGAACTACCCTCCAATCAGTCCATTGTTATTTTAGATGAAATCCATAAATATGCACGATGGCGTAACCTGGTGAAGGGGTTTTATGATAAATTTAAAAATGATACATCTTTTATAGTAACAGGTTCTGCAAGGTTGGATTATTATCGAAAAGGCGGAGATTCTCTTCAAGGCAGATATTACTACTACCGCCTGCACCCATTTTCATTGATGGAATTGAACTCAAATCCGACACACAAAGAACTGGATAAATTATTAACATTTGGCGGATTCCCGGAACCGCTACTGATTGGTGAAAAACAGTTCTGGCAGCGTTGGCAGCAAGATCGTATCCAACGAGTTGTTTATGATGACATTCGCGATTTAGAACATATTCGTGAAATTAGCCTTATGGAACTATTAGCGGAAGAATTACCGAACCGTGTCGGAACGCCCCTTTCTGTTCGGAACCTGGCCATTCTACTTCAAATTGCTCCAAAGACCTGTGAAAAATGGTTAACCATTTTTGACCGAATGTATTATTCCTTCAGGATTTCACCCTTTGGCGCACCAAAAATAAGAGCAGTAAAAAAGGAACAAAAGCTTTACTTGTGGGATTGGTCACTCATTGAGGAACATGGATATAAGTTTGAAAATTTAGTTGCGTGTCAATTATTAAAATACTGCCATTTCATTGAGGATACTGAAGGATACAATATGAAACTGCAATTTATTCGTGACACCGACAAAAGAGAAATTGATTTTGTTGTTCTACAGAATAAAATCCCACTTTTTGCTGTGGAATGTAAAACGGGTGAAAGAAACCTGAGCCCGGCAATTCCCTATTTCAACAACAGAACAGATATCCCCAAGTTTTATCAGGTTCATATGGGAACAAAGGATGTGGTTAAAAACGGCTTCCGAATTTTACCATTTATAACGTTTTGCAAAGAACTTGAGATGCCTTAAAACCTTTCAAAGGTTTCAAACCTTTGAAAGGTTTAATGATTGACTCAAAACCCGAGGGGAGCCAGCCCCTGCGAACAAACCATTTCGTTCAACTATACATCCATTCAATCTTGCAGCCACTCCTTTCTATCAACGTGGAGGCAATTATTCAGTGAATGTATCTCTTTTTCGATCCAACATTTTCAATCATTTTAAAATTTTAGTTGATACTAAATATGTTCAAGTTTACATTTCGTTATGTAAACTACATATAGGGGACACGAAATGCATGCTACTTCCAAAGATTTAAGATTTCACACCAAAGAACTTCTGGATACAGTTGAACGAGGAGAGGAAGTCATTATTACCTATCGCGGTAAACCTCGGGCGAAACTGATACCTATCCAAAATGAAAACAGCGAATTTGATGATGAAGAAAATCATCTATTTGGTATCTGGGAAGATAATGATTCTGTACAGAATGTGGACGAATATGTTCGGAAGTTACGAAAAGGAAGATATTAATGCTTATTGATACGGATATCCTCATTTGGTATATGCGGGGAAATCAAAAGGCGTATAAATTAATTGAGAATCTAAATGGCTTTTCAATTTCAGTCGTAACGTATATTGAACTCCTTCAGGGAATGCGTAATAAGCGAGAGTTAACTGAATTGAGAAAAGCAATTCGAAATTGGAATTGTAAAATCATTCATATCAACGAAGAAATTTCTGCCAAGGCGATGTTTTATATTGAGCGACATTATCTCATCCATTCCCTGCAATTAGCGGATGCTTTGTTGGCGACAACTTCTTTAGTAAACGGATTAACAATGATCACCGGGAATGATAAACATTTTAAAATTATTAAAGAGCTGGATATAAAACGATTCCGACCATCCTAAAACGACCCTGACATTTGATTCTTATTGTATTTACAGAACTTTTACTTCAAATTTGTTTAATCTTTTTATGGATATGTTGTTATGTATGAATATTGATATAAAACCTTTATCGGGACATATAAACGGGCATTGAGTATAAATATTGGAAAATCACGTCATGATAGACGTATAATTATAGTTAGGTGTGTACAACTATGATTAATTTTTTCTTTTTTATGAATCTTCTTTACTGTCAGCAACCAGAATTTGTTGGCGGAAGTGGGCCAGTACCCATGCCATTAAATGGCTATAAAACAATTAATGAAAGTATAAAAGCAACTATCCCAGACTCATTAAAAAATTCTTATTATTCATTTGATAAGAAGGCTATGGTATTAGCAAGTTTAAGTATTAATGATAGCGGCGGCGTGGATAGTGTGTTTTTACTATTTGATTCGGGATATCTCGAAATTGATAACATAATTATTTCTGGGTTAAAGGAAACAAAGTATTACTGGGATGGGAATATAAATAAACCAGTAAAAAATTATAAATTTGTTATTCCTGTTTTTCTAAATTCTATTTTTAATAGAGAAACTTTCTTCAAACGATTATTTAAATGAGTACTCATTGCACACCTAACACCCGCCGGACGAGAAGCACATAGCGTAGATTTATTGTTCGAAAGAATGTAAATTTTTCTAATAAAAGTTTAGAAACGGAAAGTCTCACGCGCGGTGAGCTTTTCTACTTATACCGCATATATTTTAATAGTCAATTGATTTCGCTTGACATATTACGACAAACGTAATAACTTGTAAATATGACTAAGTCATTCGCCTGTAAAGATACTGAAAAGTTATTTAATGGACAGCGAGTACGGCGTTTCCAATCTTTTGAGCGGCAAGCATTAAAACGATTAATGGTTCTTCATGCTGCACCGAGTCTAAATGCATTAATGTTAAATCCTGGAAATATGTTTCATGCTCTTGAAGGAAAAAGAAAAGGTCAATATTCTATAAGAATTAATAAACAATGGCGAGTGTGCTTTAAATGGCATGATGGCAATGCCTTCGAAGTAGAAATTGTTGATTATCATTGAGGAATAATTATGAAAAACAAAGATTTGATTGATCCAATCACATTAGGTGAAATCTTACGTGAAGATTTTATGGAGCCCTTGAATATTAGTATTAACAAGCTATCACGTGACCTTGCAGTTCCTGTAAATAGAATTAGTGAAATTGTTAACGGTAAAAGAAGTGTAACTGCTGATACTGCATTGAGATTAGAAAGATATTTTGGAGTAGAAGCTCAGTTTTGGTTAAATCTGCAATCAGAATATAACTTACGAATTATGAAACGTAAGATCGGACAAGAAATTGAACAAAGAATTATTCCTATCAAAAAACACAGACAAAATCGTAAGGCAGCAGAAGTATAAATCAACTGCTCAAAGTTGTAGATCGCTGGAATAAATTAAAAATATTATATAAGAATGAGTACACAACCCTGAAATGATGGGTAGAATCGAGTAGGCGGCTCCTGCTGATAACAACCGGAGTGTGCCTCTCACACCACCGTACGTACGGTTCTCGTATACGGCGGTTCATTAACCCGAATAATTTCAAGATAATACGATAGCAGTGAAACATATTCCCTTCTGCCCAATCTATCCAAGGTAATGGTTGTGCCCAAGATCGGGCTGCAAGCTACCGCCCAGCCACCCATTCGGGTACGACTCCAAGCATAAGCCATACTTGGATTAATTCCTAAACGAATAAGATTCTTCATCTTACGGTTCGGTTTCTTCCAGTCATGCCAGATGCAGCGGCGCAACCTGCGACGTACCCATACATCAATTTCTCGCAGCTTGCCGTACATATTGGCCAACCTGAAATAATTGATCCAACCTTTTAATACAAGGTTTAGCCTTGCTATCCGTTCATCGAAACTGGCAGGGATTGTTTTACGCGTGATGTACTTGATCTTTGCTTTCAAACGCATTAGCGCTGATCTGTCCACCACAAGTTGATATTTCCCTTTTACGCCTTTACGGAAAACAGGGACAAAGCCATACCCCAGCATATAAAACTGATTCGGACGACGGATTCCGCTTTTCTCCCGGTTTATAGGCAGATGCAGCTTGTTTTTCAGAAACAGATAAATGCTGTTTCCTACGCGTCTTGCCGCTGCCTTGCTCCGCAGATAGATGCTGAAATCGTCGGCATAGCGCACATATCGGTGGCCGCGTCTTTCCAGTTCCTTGTCCAACTCATTTAAAACGATGTTGGAAAGTAAAGGACTGAGCGGACTACCCTGCGGTACGCCTTTGCGTCTTTTTACCAGCTTCCCTTTGATGGAAATGGGCGCCCGTAAAAATTTACGGATCAGTTTTAAGGTTAAAGGGCATTTTACACGGCGATAAATCAAGGTCATCAGAAGTTCATGACTGACTTCATCAAAGAAGCTCTTCAAGTCAATATCAACAATATCCTGATAGCCATCGTTGATATTTTCCAATGCCTGAATGATCGCCTGATGGGCGTTGCGATTGGGGCGAAAACCATAACTGTGCCTTTGGAAGACCGGCTCAAAAACTGGACTGAGTTGTTGATGCAAGGCCTGATGCAGCACTCGGTCAACGACTGTCGGAATACCCAGCAGGCGTTTCTTGCCGTTATGCTTGGATATTTCCACACCCAGAATCGGGTTGGGTTGGTAACTTCCGGTTTCAACCTGGTGTTTAATGGAATGCCAATGCTCATGAAGGTAAGATGATAAATCGTTTACCGATCTACCGTCCATCCCCGCAGCACCTTTATTCTTTAGCACCTGATGATAGGCATCTGTCATGTTTTCTTTGGAGAGAATTAAAGCTATCATGCTCTCTTTCCTGACTTCCGCACTTTTGCATAATTTGATTTTCAATTCCTCTAACGTCAATAATATTAAGATTTAATATATCCGTTTTGGTCATTTTGGGTGTCCTGGCAGATTAATTGCATATTGAAAAGCCAA